>CAUUSZ010000020.1:0-3090 GCA_963548065.1 uncultured Candidatus Saccharibacteria bacterium | reverse complement strand
CCACCCAGCAAGGTAGATGAATCATTATACGGGTTGATGTTTGGGTCTGCCTCCTCGGCTGGTGTGGTCGGGCCACGATCGGAAGTTGTATACACCCAACCAGCATTGCGCTCGCGGGCCTTGGCTACCACCTGGGCCTGCTGCTCGTTGCTGCCCACACTGTGGATGACGTGCCACATTTTGTAGGCATTAGCTGGGTTTTTCTCGAAGTTGGTGGCAGTTGGGTGGTTTAGGTCGTAGTAGCTATCGCTCAGGTAGCGCGCTGCCGAGGTCTCGGCATTCAAGAATACATCACCATAAGGCATGACGGACTCACCGAGGAAGCGTGTGCCCGCATTATGGATAACGATGGAGCCTGGGTGCTTGACTTTGACGTAGTTGTAGAGATTGGCCAGATAGCAGGTCTTTTGGCCACTACTGTGGTTGTCGGCTTCGTCGAAGAAGATCCCCTTCACATTGGGGTAGAGCGCATACCAGCGGTCGATCTCTGCTGCCACCTCAGCAATATTGCGCGTCTGGCGGCCATGCTTGACGTAGCCAATGTATTTGACCCCAAGCGAATCGAGTCGCGCCAGAGCCTTTACATAATCACTACTAACCGTTGTACCTGGCCCACTCGAGGGATTAACCACTACAAAGGGCGTCTTGCTCGAGACATTAGCCATATCATTCCAATACTGATTGTTGCCACCCTGCATGGGGTAGCTATAGGCTGGCATCATGATGGACTGCTGCGGTGCCAGAGCACTCGCCTGCGGCGCAAACAACTGCCCCAGCACTGCTACAGCGGCCACAAACACCAGCACAGCGCGCCGTGCTTGCTGCATACTCCACCGCATCGCCACACCCGTGGACGCCTGTGCTGCGTCTGTCACATCCTGCATAGTCACTCTCTATGATAGCATCTTTGTGCATAAATGGGTATTATGTTGTGTATGTCACAATGTTTTTTGCGGAGGTTTCTCTGTTGTGGTGTGGTGGTTGCAAGCTCTGAGGCATCAGTCTATTGTCTCCATTACTTCATCCATATTAACTATAGAATGGAAGAATGAAGTGATTACGCTTGCACAATACCGCGAAAGTATTCGTGCACAGCGCGTTGGCTCGGTTCAGGCACATTGGCCATATATTCAGCACCAAAGACCGTCGCAGCTGTGTCTCGGTCAAAGCAAAAGCCCGTCAGCCTGAGCGGAGCATACCCATCGCCAAACTGCCCCCACACCGTACCGGGCGGGAATTCAACACCGCAGTACCGTACTGCATCGGCGGCAAGGAACGTATGCGCCCCATGTGTTTTGCTGATAAAGCGTTTGCCAGCTATGGCCGTCTCACTCATCACTGACCGACTACTCATCATATATGCCTGAGCAAAGTACGCCTCAACATCTTTGCAGCCACCCTCACGGAGGCGCACTGCTTCGGTTGGCATAGGTAGATCGCTAGTGCGGTCGGCGCCACGAGTGGCAATTTGATTCAGCAAGGCAACCAAGACATCCGCCGCTGGCTCACCAGTTGGCTGGAGCTCTGCATGATGTTCGTCATCCGCCACAAGGTGGCCCGTTTGGTCAGCCGCCATCTTGATAATCTCGCGCGACATCCAGGCATAGGCATTGCCATAACGGCTATCCCGCTCGGTAACGAGCTCCCACTCAGCAGTGTCCGCAAGCCGCACATTGCCAGCATCACAGGCATCTAACAACGCTCGTGCTGATGCGGTGTGGAGATACAGATGCTTGTCTGTATCATTTTGCTCTTCGTAGCGGGCAAGCAGTGCCGTCCCATAGCATTGTAATGTGCTATTACTACCATCTTGTTGAATTCTACGCATCAAGACGCGGTCAATGTAGATACTTGAGTCGAATGTGCCGATGAAGATCATGGGCTCACCAGCATGCAGATGCTCAATACCACTTGTAATCTGGTGCGCCATCTCTTGCACGCGCCGCATAGCTGGCGACTGCTGGTATGCATTTGCTATAGCCTGGCAAAATTCATCATTAGTCAGCCCATCATTCCGTCTTCGGCATAATGTGACGATTCGCTGCTCGAGAATACTCCGCGTCTCATCTATTGGCTCATCCACTGCAACAAGTGCGCCATCAAGCAGCGGCACTACCTCCTCCGGTATCATATCCGCTGGGCTACCATCCACTAGATACTCCGCAGCCTTATTCCCTGCTGCTATCGTTTCCAAATCTTGTGCAAACCGCTTTGTCTCGCGCGCTGCTTTGTCAACGACAAACTGCCGACGCTCCTGCGCAAGCCGCTCAGCTGTGCATAGTGGCTCCCTCGCTATTTCGTGCGAGGAAGACACTGGCGAAGTTGTTTCAGCTGATGGTTGTTTTTCTTGGCTCATTGTTGCATGATAACGTACAGTGGTTAGTCTTGTAAAGCGTTGCGTATGCTATAGCAACACCACCTGCTCTCTCGCCCACTCTAGTGCGGCGAGGCTGTGCTGGCGAGCTGCTGTGTGCTCGGGCGAGGGTTGGTCGCTCCCCCACCACTGGTTCCAGGCCCAGTCGATGGGGTTGAGACACTCAAGGTGGTCGGTATGGTGCAGCTTGCCATTGATAAAGACATCGTTGCGCTGGGTGTAGAGATGAGTATAGCCACACCGCTGGAGGGCGCGCAGGCTGGCAACGTTGCCCTGCACCACAGCGGATTTGATGCAGTGCAACCCCAGATTTTCAAAGGCATACCATGTGCGAGCATGGTGGCTGGCACTAGCAACACCCTTGCCCCAGTAATTCTTATCCACAATAATGATGCCGCTTATGGCAGTGTGGACGTGCTTTCTCGTAATACTCACTAGTGATGTACCGCCAATTAGCCGCCGCGTTTCACCATCCTTAGCCCAGATACCCCAGACGATACTCTCTTTATCTGCGATTGTCTTGTCATACCATGCTTGCTCGGTCTCGAGCGTCTGCGCCCGGTGCTCGGCAAAATACTGCGTGACCGTCCCGCGCGCAAACCCCTCTACAAATGGTCTCAGTTCATCCCGTGCAAACGGCGCAAGCTCCAGCTCGAGCCCCTGCTTTGTCGTGACTGTCATCATTGGGCCAAATGCCATGGTGCGCTCCTTTCGTG
>CAUUSZ010000019.1:0-3204 GCA_963548065.1 uncultured Candidatus Saccharibacteria bacterium | reverse complement strand
CGCTTCTCGCGCTGTGCCCCACCCAGCTGCGTAGCAACAGCAACAAAGGTGACGATCGGGAAGAGCAGGATCGATCCGCCCACGACCAGCATCATCAGCGAGAATGGGTCGAAGGCAACACTCTGCGCTTTGCCATTGACATCGGTAATGTAGACGTCGACGTAGGAGTTGGGCTGCCCATTTTTCTTAGCATATTGGCTGCTCTTCTCAACCTCCTCCGCACTCACACCCTTGACCAAGTACAGGTCATCAGGGCTCGCAGAGTACTCGTCTGGCAGCGTGCCAAGGTTGGTGGTGAGGTTGCCAAAGCGCTCGAGAATCTTGTCCTCTGGGTGCTGGGCGATCGCCGCTGCTAAGCCCTTGGAGAGGTAGTATTCACCTGCCTTTGGCGTATCCATCTTGGCAAATTTGGCAGACTTCTCAGTGCCCTGCAGCGAGATGACGCTAATCGTCTTGCCTCGCCATTCATCTTTGTTGCCCCGCTCGATGCCACCAGCTTTGAGCGGCGCTTGGCCGGTTGCTTGTGACTTTTGGGGTGCACGCTGAGCTTCTGTAATGACATTCGAGATAATCGTTCGGTTTTGGCGGCCCACCAAGCCATTGAGCCCAGCGGCCATATAACACAGCATGACGATGCCAAGCGAGATAGCTGCTGCCGTGAGGCCCAGGCGCATCATCGATTGCCGGCCCGATTTTTTTAGTAATAACCAACTAACGCTCATATTACATCCCTCCCGAGATCTGCCCATCGCGCACGATGATTTCGCGGTCGGCATAGGCAGCAATGGTTGGCTCGTGGGTCACCATAATCACGGTGGTGCCATATTGCTTGGCAGTGGCGATAAATAGCTCCATCACACGCTGCGAGTTGAGGCTGTCGAGCGAGCCAGTTGGCTCATCGGCAAAGAGCACCTTCGGCTTGATGACCATCGCTCGGGCAATCGCCACCCGCTGCATCTGCCCACCAGAGAGCTCACCAAGCATGTTGCCCGCCTTGTTGCCCAGCTCTACATTGTCCAGCCAGCGTTGGGCGGCTTCGTACGCTACGGCACGCTTCTCACCATTGAGCAGTAGTGGCAGCGCGACATTATCCAGCGCCGTTAGCTCTGGCACGAGCTGCCCAAACTGGAAGACGAAGCCAAAGGCTGTGCGCCTGAGGACGCTCCGCTGATCGTCATTGAGCTTGTCGATCCGCTTACCTGCGCAGTGAATCTCGCCACTATCGACAGGGGTAATCGCCGCCAAGCTATGGAGCAATGTGCTCTTGCCCGAGCCGCTCGGCCCCATAATGGCCAGCACTTCGCCCGGCATTACATCCAGCGACACGCCGCGCAATGCTTCCGTCTGGCCGAAGGATTTCTTCAGGTTGCGGGCGCTAATGATTGGTTGATTGGTTGGTCTCATTGGTCAGTTCCTCCTTAAGTTTGGTTAAGCGCGACGTCGTTAGCTCAATCCAGCGCAGGTCTGCCTCCAGATGGTACAGTGCGTGGTCGATGAGTAGCGTGTCGGCTAGGTTACTTTCGCGGCGGCGGCTTGTGAGGTCGCGCATCCGCTGAATATGGGCTTGCCGCTGATTGTCTAGGTAGGGTGCGGCATCACCTTCGCGCAGGATTGCCAGCACGGTCTTGACGTACATATTGGCCTGCGACTGATGCGATGGCAGCTCGGGCGCTTCCAGCCAGGCCTGCAGGTCTTGCTTGCCCTGCTCGGTAATGGCATAGCGCACTCGGTCTGGCCCACCAGACTCACTGGTGTCGGCAACCTCCTCCACTTTGTTGTCGCGTTTTAAGCGCCCCAACGTTGAGTAGACCTGCCCTGGCAAAATTGGCTTATCTTTGCCAAAGAAACCATCGTACTGCTTCTTCAGCTCGTAGCCATAGTTTGGCGCATTCGCCAACAATCCGAGTAATGTATATTGAACGTTCATATCTCCACTATACACCGAGTGACTAGCAAGTGCAAGCCCTATTATACACTTAGTGTATAGTTTGGATAAGTTCTTGAGAGACATAGTGGGTAACGTGAGCATCTACCTTTGTTATCTCGTTCGCTCTCTGTCTTTCTTGGTAGCCCAGTTTGGTGTCTTGCCCTGCTGCTGCCCTGCCCTTTTATCAATATAAACCTCACTTACTACTGGCAAATACTACACCAGCGCACAGCCAGGCTTATTTGCCGACAAGTGGCACACTAGCTAGGCTATTTGGGTATAATAGTTGGTAATCGTGCACAAGCTTGGTTTGTCGTTGCCATTTACTGTCTATAGCAACCTAATACTAGTCAAGAAACAGACATAGGCACAGCAAAAACACCCCAGCAGCATCTGGGGTGTTTAGCATAAGATAAGCTGCTATATTGCCTATCTCAGTATCGATGATTAGTCGCCAAGGGTATCCATCTTACCCTTGGTGCGCAAGATATCGCGCAGTTCGCGGACAGATTCTTTGCTCGATGACTGTGCATCTTTGAGCTTGTCGTAGAGCGACTTTGTCAAAGATGTGCTTGGGATCTCGGGGCGCTTTGGTGAGCTACTGCTGCTATCACGGTTCTTATAGTAGTTTACGAGGGCTACATAGTAAGCGCGCATCTCTTTGCGATACTTGATCTGCTCGTTGGCATAGTCGCGCACACTGGCGTATTGTGAGTCTTTCATCTTATTAAGGGCGTTAAGGCAAGATTTTTGTTGCTCATCATACTTCTGGCCAGCTTCATCACCAGATGCGCTACTGAGTGGCGAGCTGTAGCTCGTGCGGCACGAATTGCTGTATTCTTTGTAGGCAGTAGCGACCGCACCCGATTCTTTGAGCAGCGGCTTGACTTTTTCGTAATCACTCTTGTACTCTTCGAAGGCTTTCTTGACCTCACCATCGCGCATAGCAGCAGCTTTGCCGAGCTTGTCGAAGTGGTCATCCGCCTTGCGAACCACCTCGTTGATTGACGTTTCTGGGTCTGACCTGTCTATATTAAGGCTGGTTGAGTCGAAGCTATTCATCATAGCGTATGCCTTGCGGTAATCTTCGGTGCTTGGCCCCGAGAATAGTACGATACACACGATTATAATGATGATCAGCACAAATATACCAATCCCACCGCCAATCAAACTCCATAGCAAGCCCTTGCTCATGCCCTGCTTGGGTGGCATTGGGCTCATTGGCCGGCCTGGCTGTGGCTGCATTGGCTGAGGTTGGCCTGGTGCTGGCTGAGCTG
>CAUUSZ010000018.1:0-4567 GCA_963548065.1 uncultured Candidatus Saccharibacteria bacterium | reverse complement strand
TCACCCATGCTGTGCTGGATGTCGTGCTCACCGTGGGTGTGAGTGCCAGCGCTCTCGCAGTTGGTCGATTCGTTCATCATGAGGAGGAAGCCCTCGGTGTGTGAGATATCTTGCAAGCGCTCGAAGTCGAACTTGCGGCCATCCACCGGGTTCTCCTCGATACGCCAGTCGCCACTGCTGAGGATATTCCCCACTGGCGTGCGCACCACTACTGCGGCCGAATCGGGGATGGAGTGGTTCACCCGCACCAGCTCCACACTAAAGGAGTCACACAGCTGGACAATCTCATGCTCCTCCGGCTTGAGCTCATGATACTCTGGCTCGTAGCTGCCATCGGTCTCGGTCATGGTGCGCTGCAGCATACCCAAGGTAAAAGCTGTACCATAGACTGGTGCCGGCAGCTTGGGGATAATATGCCGAAAGGCACCGATATGGTCGAGATGCCCGTGGGTAAAGATATGCGCCCGAATCTTGTGCTTATTCTCCTCCAACCACTGCGTATCGGGGATAATGTAGTTGATGCCTGGGTAGTCGCTGCCTGGGAAGAGGAAGCCCATGTCGATAATGATAATATCGTTGTCGTACTCGATGGCTGTCATATTCTTGCCAATGCCCATCTCGCCTACCCCGCCAATCGGGATGACCTTGAGCGTTGGGCGCGGGGCACGAGGCCGCTTGGGCTGCATGTTGAGAGTAAACTGCTTGCCACCATAGCCATTGTAGACCGACTTATTGACCGGCACGTTAATGACGTGCTGCGAAGCCTGGGCATTGACCCCCTCGCTGGTGCGACGCTGCGCCCGAAAGACCTCGCCTTTGCGCGTGGTGGTGGCGCTGAGCACCGTGTTGGTTGTCGCTGGTTGTTTGCTTGCGTGTGGACGCTTCTTGGCGTCATCTGCCTGGGGTGTGGCCACTCGTCGTTGACCCATTGTATCTCACTCCTTCTAATACATTATTCTGGTTCTACTAATAAGAGACAGGCTAAGAGCCTCAATAAGTGGTTGTATTATAGCAGATGATGGTGAGGTATGTCAAAGCCACCTCGCGAGAGGTGGCTTTTGCTTCGTATCACTACGAGTTGATGATATATGCTATACGCACCAAAATTGCAGTATATTGCTCAAATTTTCGCCTGTTTCCGCTTGGGAAGCTGACTGCCATGATGCGCTATCACTTGGAATATCATCATCAGGGTTTTCGTTGCTGGCAGGCGCTTCTTCGATGACAAACGTTGGTGCACCATTCTCATCAGTGCTTCGCGTCATCCGTATGTAGTACAGCTTCTCATTTGGATCAGTATTGGCACTTGGACGGAAGCTACTTGCCGCTGCAACTTCTGTGGCAGGGTTGCTTGTGATCTGCAGCAGCTCTACCGTCGTCAGGTCGCCAACTGGCTGAGATGCCCCTGGCTCTTGTGGTGTCTCCAGCGTCACCTCCTCCCGCGTGGTTGTCTTGCCAGTGGTTGCGTCTTTTTGTTTGTGTGCCACTGTCGTCACGACAAAATTCTGCCCACCACGGTCAACGATATCTCGCTTCGCTGTAATAATCTCCTCAATAGCCCTGCTTTTATCAGTCTGGCGCGCCACAAGAGAATCATCCATATAACGATCTGTCTTTGTCTTGCCCTGCAGCTCGGTATAGCGCGTCGTGATGCCATGCAGAACTTCTCTGTCGACCTTCTTTACATCAATCTCACCATCGGGAGTTGTAAATTCTACCTCACGACCCGATTGCCCAAATGGCTCAGCCGTTGCAGTTGTCTCGCTCGATGTTGGCGCTTCTGCTGTGTTGTGACAATACGCGAAGCCATTCATACCAGCAAGCAAGACCGCCAGAGCGGCAAACTTTTGCTTCAGCGAAAACCGCAGTGTATCTCTCTTATCTGTATCGGCAGCGCTCTCTCTGTCCAATGTAATGCGCGAGTTTGTCTCATCCAAAATTGGTTTTCGCGCAAAACTCCCCTTCATACTGCTTGTCTTCTGCCAGGGCTTTTCCATTATCTCACCTCCTGCTTTATTTTACTAATTATCTATTTACCGTTATAGTACTTTGTATTTGCTATATCTGTCAAATATGGTCTACTCGAATCTACAAAGCTAGCAAGCAAAAAGCCGGCTACCCCACGATAGCCGGCTCTGTGCTATGCCTCGCAGCACATTAATTTTAATCTCCATCCACCGTCGTATGAGCAAACTGCCGCGTGCCACGCCAGGCTAGGAAGCCGATGAGGAGCGCGTTTGCCACCAGCGCAAAGCCAGCCAGGATGAGCATGTGCTGCATATAGAGCGCGCTATCTACCCCACCCGAGATCGCATGACGATAAGCAATGATGGAGTGTGTCATGGGTAGCCAGGGGTTGATAGCTTGGAAGAAACCAGAGGCCGTTTGGATGGGGAATATCCCTTCACTAGCTGCTAGTTGGAGCACCATGATGATCATTACCACCAGCCGGCCAGGGTTATCAAGCACCATTACCAGCAGCGTAATAAACGACATAAAGGTAAGCGAAGCAAGGTAGCTTGTGGCAACAAACAGCCACGGGTGGTCGGGTTGCAAGCCCACCACATAGACTAGCACTAGCATCATAATCGTTGCTTGCACCAGTGCAGCCAGCCCCAAGACCGACATCTTAGCCAGCCACCAGCGCCAGGCATTTTCTTGGCGCGAGAAGGTCTTGCGCACTGGGTACATCGTCGTCAGAGCCAACCCACCAACAAAGAGCGCTAGCGAGAGCATATATGGTGCCATGGCATAGCCATAGTTTGGTACGCTACCAGTACTGTGCTCGCTACTCGCCACAGGTGCGGCCATCTGCTGCTGAGCCGCTGGGCTGGTTGGCAGGAGCTTTACCTGAGCAGCACCAGTCTGCAGTTTGTGTGCCAGTGTGCTCGAGCCATCCGCCAGCTGGTTACTTGCCTGCACCAGCGTGCTAGAGTGCTGCTGCAAGGTAGCTGCACCCTGGGCCAGTTGCCCACTACCCTGCTGAGCCGTTGCGAGATTACCCGCCACCTGTGCTGCACCAGCTTGGAGCCGCTCGCCACCAGCCCGCACCGTGTTGTAACCCGCAAAGGCAGTAGTGGCTTGTGGGGCGAATTGCTCCACGCCAGTATTGAGTGCCGCCACACCATTCTTGAGTGTTTGCTGCTGAGTGGCAAGCGTTTTAGTGAGAGTATCGAGGTTGGCCAGCAAGCTCTGCGTTTGCTCGGCAATAACTTTGGTTTGCTGCAGAGCACTCGCTATGGTCTGCAGCTCGGGTAGTGTGATGGTCGTGCTACCGCCAGATGCAGCTGCCTGCGCACTAGTCTTTTGGAGGATCGCCCCAGCCGACGCGGCTGGTGCTTGCACTGCCTGGAGCGCACCCACAACCCGCTGCGCATCTTGGACGACGGCCGCCTGTTGAGCCGCCACCGCTGGTGATGGCTGAGCCACTTGGGCGTTGAGTGTATTCACCCCTTGTTTGATCTGCTGCATACCAGCCGTTAGCTGGGCCACTTGGGCCGCCGTTGGCAGTTGGCCAGTCAGCTGCGCTGTGCCTTGCTGGACCTGCACTGCACCGGCCTGCAATCGCCCTAAGCCCGCTGTCAGCGTCTGCTGCTTGCTCGCCAGTTGGCTAACGCCATTGGTATAGTGAGTAAGACCCGCTTGGAGCCGTGCCGACCCCTGGTGTAAGCGCCCAGCACCATCACCAGCCTGCGCCATGCCATTACCCACTGCACCAATGCCCGCTGCCACCTCCTTGAGGTAGGTTTGGGTCACTTGCTCGGCTACTGTTTCCTTCACTTTTTGCGCGGCTTGGCGGCTAATGACTGCACCAATGTAGTTTTTGGCTGGCGTCAGCTGATACGACACCACTGCTTGCTGTGGCTTGTCCTGCCGAAGTGACGCCGCACGCTGTGAGAAATCCTTTGGTACCGTCACTACTGCATAGTAGTAGCCACGGCGTACGCCATCATCGGCTTGCTGCTTGGAGACGAATTCCCACTTAAGCGCCTTGCTCTTATGCAGAGACTCTGTCATTGTCCGGCCGATCTGCAACTCCTTACCATTGATCTGCGCCCCCTTATCCTCATTCACAAAGGCAATTGGCAGTCGGTCAGTATGCCCATACGGGTCCCACACCGAGCTGAGGAAAAACGCCGCATATATCACTGGCACAAAGGCTATTGCTATCACTGCCACCAGTAGTGTTTTGCTCTGCAGCAAGTGCCGCCATTCGGCCTGGACCATCACGCTGCGGCGACGCCGGATGGCTTGTTTTATTTTCTCACCCATTGTTCATTAGCTCCCGAATAATATCTTGCAATGTCACACTCTGCAGCGTCTCAGCCCAGCATGCCTGAGCCCGATCGAAGGCACCAAGGATGCTCACCTCACCGCGTTTGATCTTGCTATCATCTGCCTGGCGGGCAAACATCCGCTCGGCGACTCCTTGGTACTGGACGAAGCTCTCCGTCCCCTCGACTGCCGCCACGATATCCCACAGCGTCAGCTCTGTACTAGCCCGCGCCAGGCGAAAGCCACCACCCGCACCCCTCGCCGAGGTAATCAGCTGGGCTGTTACGAGCTT
>CAUUSZ010000017.1:0-5400 GCA_963548065.1 uncultured Candidatus Saccharibacteria bacterium | reverse complement strand
TCCTTAGTAATCATACTGGTGTATTGTAGCAGGAGGGCGGCGCGGTGTCAATGTAGACATGTAGACGCTAGCGACAAAGCGCCTGGTGTGCCTGATCAATCGAAGCAACCTGCGCGGCAGCATCTTCTCCTATATAACCAAGCTGCGAAAGTTTCTGCATAAACTGCTTCTCGTCATCCTCTTTCACCAAGCGCCGTGCATGATTATACGTTTCAAAGAAAGCCATCTTCACCGCTGGATGCTCTTGAGCAAGTGACCTCAGTTCTTTTCGTGCATCATCTGTCATCGTTAGATGCTTCTTAAATAACGTGCTATACAATCCTCGGACGAGCTCAACCTCGGGAAACACTGCTCCAGCACGAAGCAATGCTGGCGTCGTTCCATGGTACACATCTACAAAGCCGATGCTCTCTATATCTTCTTCCGACTTCAGTGTTGCTACATCAACCGTTGAAGCACGCAAACGAGCACGAAAGTTGTTTGGGTCTTCTGTATTACGCAACCCATGCTGGCGAAGAAATGCCTCCCAAAATTCGTCCTCGTCCTTATATGGTGAAGTGCGATCCACTGTACTATCCGCTGCTGGCCACCCCCAGTGTGCATTCACTTCGTCTATTGCCACTTCGTCTGCGCCTGGGCGCTGCTTAGCCTCCGCGAGCGTAAGTGGTTGCATACTACTTACCAGAGGCTCGTGACCCTGTAGCTGCTCGTCGATTGCTACAGCAATAGCTCGCAGCTCTTTACCGAGTCGTTCTTGCTCGGCTGCTAGTTGCTCAGGCGTCATACCGCCAATTATTCCTACCTTGTCTGGATTTATCTCGTTATTTGCCATATATCAAGTATGACAGTAGTAGGACTATGAGTCAAATCGAGGGGTTCGTTACCACCCCACCCGCACGCCATACTGTGCCGTCTGCCCCGGTACCAGCACTGTGGCATGAGCTGGGTTATCGGCGAAGGAGTTGCCGCTGTGCGTTGGCTCGATACAGAGGTACGGGCCCAACTCATCCGTCCAGACCGCCCAGCGAGGTAATCCCTCGCTCTGCAGCGTGATGGTGCGCAGGCCCGTCGCTAGCTGGCGCATAGGCCCATCAACAAAGATCGTCTCCGCGAGCGGCGTAAGGTCGGCTAATGGCTGGCCATCCAGCACGAGCGCGCTATCATATGCAAAATACGGGTGGAAGGCTGGCGCCACGAGCAGTTCATCATCGCCAACATTCACCAGTGTGAGTTGCATTGCAAGCTGGTGCTCCGCCACTGTATACACCAAGCGAGACTCCAGCCCAGCATAAGCATCACTCCCCTGCAGCATGAGCTCCACTCGGTCGCTGGTGTGCTCTACCACCTGCCACTGGCTGGTGCGGCCAAAGCCATGCTGCGCCAAGCCACTCGCTCCGCCCGGGCCAAAGTTGGGTAGGCAAACGTGGCAGCCACCGCGCATTTTACGCTCACCATCAGAGGTCGTGAGCTGCTGCAGTGGGTAGAATACATCCCCATGCTCGTCAGCCAGGCTGGTGATATATGCGCCATCTGTCGTGATAGTTGCGGTGGTCATGCCAGTGTGTAGCGTGATGTTCATCGGTTGCTCCTCGCTTCTTGATTTATTGTGTATGGCTAATCAACAATTCCAAAATCCTGCAGCTGCTGCGCCTCTGCTACTGGCCAATCGGCAATCGCTGTGCGTCGCAGCGCCGCGCAGTACGCCCCTGTCCCAAGCTGCGTGCCAATATCCACCGCCAGGCTGCGAATGTATGTACCACTGCTCACCCGCGTGCGAATGACGAGCCGCGGATACTGATACTCTAGCACCTCCAGCGAGTGGATCGTAATGGTGCGCTCCGGCAACTCCACTTCTTTACCATCACGCGCGAGCTTATAGGCCCGCTGGCCGTTGATCTTGATAGCGCTAAAGATCGGCGGCCGCTGGCGAATCTGGCCAATAAAGCGCTGCAGCACCGCATTGAGCTGCTGGCGTGATGGCGGTGTGATGGGCACCTTGGCATCTTCTGGCACATACAGCGTTATCTCCCCTTCTGGGTCACCCGTGGTGCTGGTTTGACCCAGGATAATCGTCGCTTCGTATGTCTTGTCGAGCTTAGTGTAGCGCATGGCATTGCGGCACTCCGTGCCCGTCACCAATAGCAAAAGGCCCGTTGCAAAGGGGTCGAGTGTACCACAGTGCCCCACCTTCACCTTCTTGCCAGCCTGCTGGCTCAGCACCCGCCGCACCCGCGCCACCACCCCAAAGCTCGTCATACCAGCTGTCTTGTCGATATGGAGAATGCGGTTATATGATGAATCGGATGTTTGGTGCGTCATGTGGTTAGTATAGCATGATGGAACAAAAAACCAGCCGCGAGGGGCTGGTTCTCTGGGTGTTTTTATATTGCTAGAGTGATAACCCTACTTCTCCGGTACGTGGAACTGTGATGGGTTGGCTTGGTCTTTCTTAGCCTTAGCCTCAGACTGGAGCGCAGCATCGAGCTGAGCCATAGGGTTATCGGCATCGGGGCCAGGCAGCGGTGGCACACCTGGTGGCAATGGTGGCAAACTAGAGAAATCTGGCATTGGTGGCAGCGGTGGCAGAGCCGGCCCTTCGGCATCATCAGCTGGCGCGGCACGGTGCTTGGCGTCGAGGTCGGCCAGGGTTTCTTTGCCCGTTGGTGGCGGAAGGATATCGTCGTTGTGAGCCATCGGCACACGTGGCATGTCATTCACATTGGGGACAGTTGGCTCATGGTCAAGTGCTGCCGTGGCGGCATTGAGCGGCGCTTGGCTACCTGGTGTGTCGTCGCTGTCGAGGTAGCGCCCACCCTTGTGCGAGAGGATGGTCTTATTGCGGCCATTCTCGCTCTCGCGGCGCTTGTCATCGGCTGCTTGCTTGGTAGTAGCATTAAGCGTGCCACCTAGGCTTGGCTCACTCAGCGGCGTCTCAATGGGTTGACGCCATGGCTCGGCACTGCTATTGCGCCCTGACGAGCGGCGCGGGGCCGGCGCAGGCTCGGGCTGTGGATTATTCTTGGCCAGTTGCTGGGCTAGCTCAGCTTCGTCGGCGTCGGTCTGGCTTAACTTTTTTTTTCCAGCCTCAGCGTTGTGCGAGATAACGAGTGACTTGTCTTTGTTATTTGCCTGAGCAGGCTTCTTGCTGGCCGGCTTGGCAGGCATTGGGCCTGCAGCGAGCTGCTTGGCCTCGGCGAGCTTGGCCGCAATCAGCTGCTGGTCGCCGCCAGCACTCATCAGTTGTGCGGCGAGGGTCATAACGCGCGAAGTGGTCTTTTCGTTGCTAAAGCGCTCGGTGGCCGCCACAATGCCGGTCAAAAAGGCCGTGGCAATATGCTTGTCGAGGAGCGGCTGCTCATCATCCGTACTATCAAAGCCCTGAGCGAGGCTTGCCGCCAGCTCACTATAGCTGCTAGCCTGAGGATCCGTCCAGACGATATTGCCCAGCGTACCTGGCGCATCGATGTGCAGCGCTGCCACTGGCGACTCGCGCAGAATACGGCCATGCCCCTTGAGCGCTGGGTCGAGGTCATCCTCGCTGCGCACACCGATCGTCACGACGAACTGCACATTGTAATCACCCTGGCTAAATTCCAAATCACTCTGGCTAATCGTTGCGCGGTATGGCGTGATGAAAATCTTAACGAGGTCGCCATCGAGCTTGTAGCGCAAATGGTCGGCCTTTTCCTTATCAAGGGCAATGATGAAATCTCGCAGACTATCCACCGTGCTCTCAAAGGTACGCTCTGGCTCAAGGAAGCCCACTGCCGTTGGCACATCCCCACTAAAGACGGCCGTGGCGTGCTTGTCGAGCTTGTTGAGCAAAAGCGTCAACCCCAGTGCCGCGCTCAGCTCATCTACCGTGGGGTGGGCGTTGACCGCCACCAAAATATTATTACTCTCACCTAGTTTGTCGATGATTTGTTGCCGCACCTTTATCTCGTCCATAGCTCCTACTTTTGCCTTACCCAAAACTCCATCTATCCTACCATAAGTAATTTCGTTTCGTCAATGGCAAGTCGCGATTAACAGAGGTAGCCATGCGAAGTATAGCACCTCTTTTTTGTGTAAAAATCCCCAAAATGTGTGATCTTTATATCTCAAATTATTTCATAACAGTTACTCTAGCCTACACACCAAAACACCTCTCCCTCGAGGTGTTTTGGTGTCTGCTTTTGCTGCTTCTGTGCTACGCAAGCTTGACGCCGGCAGCCTTGGCAGCCTTGGCGAGCGATGCTTTGCGGCGGCTCGCGGTGTTTTTCTTGAGCAAACCCTTCTTAACGGCTTTGTCAAGCTCGCTCTGGGCCTGGCTCAGGGCAGCAGCGCTTGGCTCGGCAGCAAAGGCCTTGGTGCTGGCCTTGATGGCGCGCTTGGTAGCAATGTTGCGCTGGCGGCGAGTAGCCGTTTGCTTCATGCGTTTGACAGCTGATTTGATGATGGGCATTAATTTCCTCTATCGCTTGTTATTATGGGTTAGTACTACAATCAAGCGCTCATTATAAGGCATGGCGCACGATTTGTAAAGGGCCGGCCAACCTTGGGGCTACGAGCGCTCGCTCTTTTGCGGTCGCAGCAGCACATACCACAGGTAGAGCGAACCAGCGATGGTGAGCACAAGCCCACACGTCCACGGCACTGGACCGTCTAAGAATGTATTATATGGCACACCGGTGTGGAGAATGTGGTGGAAGAGTGTGTACTTCACCATGTCGGCAACAGGATACGCAAGGATAGCGACGATAGCGATTCCCTGCTTTACTTTGCTCCGGATGTCTCGGGAGCGAAGCGTGATATATGCAAGATAAATAGCTTGAATTGCAAGATTAATACCGAAGATAAACAAGATATTCGGCACTGTCATATCAGGCACCAATCCGGTCGGCCGGCCGCCACTTGATGTAACAACCGTATGTGCACGCCACCCAATAAAGATATTGACAAACGCTTGGCAAGCCAGTGCAAGGCTCGCAATAAGCAGACATGCGCGCACGCCATACTGTCGCCTCGGCGAACGCTGCTTTGTGTGCACCGTCTGAGTGGTAACTGTTGTCTGTACTGTAGCCATACATACCTCCTTAGGTTGCGCCACTGTTTTGTGATGACATTATTATACCATATTCTTATGAAACGAGCGGTTTATCAGATCGATTCATAAACACATTCTTGAACTATCCAACAGCTCCATCCAGAAACAGAGAACGCCCTACCGCCCCGCCACCGCAAATAAGAAGCTCTCCACTGCATCCCACGGTGGTATGCCCGTTGTCTTCATGTCGGCATCAAGCTGAGCAGCACGCTGAGTGAGGGTGCGGATATCAGCTGGCACGACCTGCGTGGTGAGCGGCTTGGTTTTTTTGACGACGTAGGGGTGGAGCGAGAGCTCGCGCGCAATCTCTGCCT
>CAUUSZ010000016.1:0-5958 GCA_963548065.1 uncultured Candidatus Saccharibacteria bacterium | reverse complement strand
TTGGTTTTTTTGACGACGTAGGGGTGGAGCGAGAGCTCGCGCGCAATCTCTGCCTCCCCTGCCTCGCCATAGCATGCAATCGCCGCCAGCTGAGCCCACTGCGCCCAGATGAGTGCCGCAGTTTGGTATGGGTCGTGGCTCAGACGCAGCTCATCCAGGGCAGCGCGCAAGGCTGGGCCTCGGCGCTCTACCGCGAGGGTTACAACATCAAAGACCGAGAACTCGCGGGCTGGTGGCAACACGGTGGCAATTGCATCATCGGTAACAGTGTCGAGCTGAGCCAATGCGTCGATAGCGTGCGCCAGCTGCAGCTGGTCGATCGACCCGCCATAGCCCTTTTCATCCGGCACCAGAGCGCGCTCTACCATACTGCGCACATGCGCTGAGCTCAGCGACACGCCGCGTCTACTAGCCAGCTGGCACAGCCACCGCTCGGCGGCAGGGCGCTGCCGGTCGGTCAGTGGGTCAGCAGCGATAATAGTCGCGGCTTTGTGCAGCGCTTTGTACGTTTTGGTGCGCTTATCGACCCCTAGCTCTACCAACACAAGCGTCGTCTCGTCAGGAATATCATGGGCCCACTGGCCAAGCTGCTCCCAGAGGTCTGGGCGCTCAGACAGGCGTCGCAGCACAATGAGCCGCTGCGCCGCAAAGAGCGACACGCCGCGCACCAGCTCAGCCAAACCCGCGGCATCAAGCTGCTGAGTATCGATATACTCTGCTGGCACTGGCACGTGCTGAGTAATCTTCGCCAGCTCTTGCTCTGCTACGTAGCTATTCTTCCCCACGATGAGATAAAGCATCGGCTACTTCCCCACTTTCACCTGGCACACTGGGCAAATGTGCGTCCCGCGGCCTGCCACACGGATCTTCATAATCTCTACGTCGGGGTGGCGCGGGCAGGGCTGCCCCTCGCGCCGAAATACCTGCGCAAAGGCTAGGTAGCTCCCCTTCTTACCTTCAGCATCGACGTAGTTGCGGTCGGTGCTGCCACCCTTATCAATACTGAGCTGCAGCACCTGCCGAATATGGGCAAAGAGCGCGGCAAGCTGCTCATCATTCACCATACGTACCCGCGTGGCGGGGTGGAGCTGCGTCATCCATAGCGATTCATCGGCATAGATATTGCCCACGCCAGCGATGGTCGTTTGGTCAAGGATGGCCGCCTTGATGGTCGTGCCATTCCGCCGACGGATGCGCGTGATAAACTGCGCTGCCGTAGTATGCAGATCGAGCGGCTCGGGCCCAACCTTTTGCATAAAGGGCAGCTGCGCTACCTCTGGTGTGGGGTAGAGCTTCATCCAGCCAAATTTGCGCAGGTCATTAAAGTACAAATGCGCGCCATCCGCAAAGGTTAGTGCCACCCGCGTCAAGCGGTCAGGCAGCTCGTGAAGAAAGCTATCGTTTGGGTGGCCACCACCCCAGCGTTCCTCACCAACGAAGAGTAGCTGGCCCGTCATCTTGAGGTGTACCACCAGTGTGTAATTGGTACTCAGGCGAATCAGCAGCACCTTAGCGCGGCGCTCTACCGCCGTGATGGTTGCACCATGGAGGAAGTGCGCCACCGCTGTGGGGTCGTTAGGAAAGCTCTTGGGTGAGTCGTACACCGTGCTTGCCACAACCTGCCTCCCCACCACCAAGCGAGCTAAGCTTGTACGAATCGTCTCAACTTCGGGGAGCTCAGGCATGGATTATCACTCCCCCACCAGCTCCTCAAGCTCGGCCATTGTGCGGCGATTGGCTGTGTGGAGGATGGCGCGCATGCCAGCGGCTTCAGCCCCAGAGCAGTTATCCAGCCGGTCATCAATCATCACACACTGGCCAGGCGGCACACCAAGCCGATCTGCCGCTAGCTCGAAGGCTTCGCGGCTTGGCTTGGCAACGTGCTCAGCATATGAGAGCACCACCGCATCGAAGAGCTCGCGCAGCTCACTGGGAGCAAACAGCCGCTCGATCGTATCGCTCCCCACATTACTCAGCAGCCCCACCTTGATGGCTGGGTGGTGCTGGCGCAGCGTGTGGATCATGGCGATCAGCTCGCTATTGCGCACATGCACCTGCTCAAGCAACGCCGCTATCTGGGCTGGCGTCTGCTCCGAGAGCCGTGCCACCTCTGTAATAAACTCCTGCCGCGAGATATAGCCATAGTCCGACTGCTTGTTAATATCCTCTAGCTCGGCTCGGCGATCCGGCGGGCACTGCGCCATGAGCACCTCAATACTCCCACCATAGAGCACGCCAAAACAATCAAAAATCACTGCACGAATCATACGCTCGATTATACCATTGGTAGTAGAGCGTGGCTAGCATGAGCTCTTCTTCCCTATCACTGCACTGAAAGCAGATTGTCATAATCTCTTTTAGCCTAATGTAAGAGGCCGACACGCAAGCAGAATGTCGGCCCATATAATGTCCCACTCAATAGGAATATAAAGCGAAGCAGCATAAGATTGCCAGGACTACTCGAACCCTAGACGCCAGCCATATAGCGCCTTTTTATTGCGTCTTATCAAACATCGGTGCAAAGCCAGGGATTTGGTTGGCAAAGAGCGCATGGATCTTGGGTACATCGGCCTTCATCGAGCCAGGCGAGCCTTGGCAGCTCGATGTCCAGATGCGCGTCTTCGTCACGCCGCTATCCATCGTCTCGAAGGTGTAGAGCCGCCCACCAGTGGCACACACCCCACGCACGTCATCATCATCCACCGTGCGCGTGTCTTGGATCTGCGCCTTGCTGAGGGCATACACGAGTTGCTCGTAGGCCTGCTGGTTGTTCTCAAACTCCTTGCGGTCGAGCTGCTTGTCTAGGTAGCCTTGATACACCGTATACGTCCGCTTATTGGGCGAAATCTCGATCTGGTACGAGCGGAAGGTCTCATCTGCCACAATCGGCCCACGCACCGTCCAGCGGACACTGTTGGTCGCGTTGTGCGCCACCACTTGGTCGTAGAAGCTCTCGGCTGATTGCTGCGTGTTGGTGTTGTTCGTCTCCTGGCGAGTCGCCACCATACGGATGACCGACGCCACCGCTGCCACCACCAACGAAATCACCAAGATAGTGACAATAATCGGAAAAACTTTTGGCCGCTCGCCTTTATACATGAGAGTACAATACCACAAAGCCTACGAAAACTCAATAGATCCGAGAGTATAATGCGGAAAAATCCCTGTGATTATGCCGCGAGATCGAAGCCAAAGTGCTCGGCGATAGATTGCTGTTGTTTGGTGTTTTGTGTGTTCTCGGGAGGTGGCGCTGCAGCGAGCTTTTGCTCTTGCATCTGCTGCATCAACTGCATAGCAGGCTCCGACTGCTCAAGACGGCGACCCAGCTCGGCAAGGTTCTCATTCGTCTCGCTCTCAATATTGCGATCAGAGAAAAAGCTCCCATAGCCACTGACAAAACGTGCGAGTGATGGGTCAGCCGCTGCAAGCGCATTATATGCAATATCGCCATTTTTGACGCACAGCAAGAACTCCTCTGCCGCAACAGCTCGCACTGCTTCACGCGCTTTTTCGGTATTGAGAATATCACCATGTGTCTCGGTGTTCACTTGGTCTTTGCCCATTACATACTCACCAGTGTCGCCCACGCCAGCCTCTAGCACTTCTGTGGTAACGCGGGTTTCTATGCGCTGTTTGAGGTCACCATCGTGCGTACCAAGATGCTTGTTAATGCCAAGCTTTTCAAACTGCTGCAGCACCTTGGTCTTGGTCGTGCCTACTTGATTGTAGAATTTCCCTTTCTGGTTGACATGGATCGAGTCGCCCAAGCCATCAATCACATCAAGCGCCGCAAGCCGCGAGTCACCCTCCCCAGCCAAACGATCGGCTGTTGATGCATCAAGCTGATTATACACTTTGCGTGCACTCGTCCGGCGGCCATTTAGCAAGTGATCTCCCTCGTCCTTAGGAGTAAGTGGCTCATATTGCTCATCCGGCAAAACACTATCCTCCTCTGCCTTGTCAGGTTCGCCAGTCTTGCTCACATCCCAATAGAAGCGATTTGTCGCCATCTCATCAGGGTTCTCTTGTCTGTTTTGGGGAGAACCATAGAGCGCACCCACCTGCGCGGCAAGGTCATCCGGGTCGCTATTCTCTGGTGTAGTGGTGTCTATTTTGTCGAAGGTAGTGCCGCTAGGTACGCTGTTGCCACCAAGGCCAGCGTAGAGACTATTAACGGCAGCTTCATTTTCGGCTTGTTGCTGCGTGGCTGTTTTGTCATATCCTTTGCGGCGCAGCTTCTCCTTGAGCGCCCATAGCTGATCTGGGCTTAAATCTCTGCCATTTGGCGGTACTAAGGTCATAAGGGGTATCTCCGTGAGTGTATTGTTATTAGTTTGTTACACAATAGAACCTCCAGCAAGAAAAGTCAAGCTAGCATAGCCCAAATCGCACAACATATCAGTCGCCTTACACTTCCTCCCCTCGCTTCCCCTTCGTCAACCTGCAGGCGAACACTTCTCTTGCCAGATCACCTGCTCTGCTGCTTCTCTTAATTCACTATATATCTACCAAAACATTGCCATCTTCTTCCTTCAAACCAGGCGAATTTCGAAATTCGCCTGGTTTACCCTGTTTTTTCTCTGTTAGCGTGGGTTCTTTTTTCTCTTCTTTTATATATTTATATATAATAGGAGAGAGATCGATATGGATGGATATATGGATATATAAGTATGGATATAGATAGAAATAGAGAAATAGAGAAATAGAAAGATAGATAAATAAAGATAAAGATAAGTAGATAGAGATAAATAGAGATAGAGAAAGATAGAGAAATAGATAGAAATATAGATATAGAGAAATATAGAGATGGATATAGAAATAGATAGAGAAATATGAAAGAAAGAGAGTTATAGAGATAGAGAGATGGGTATAAAGATATAAATGGAAATATAGATAGATATGAATAAATAAAAAGGAGAAGCTATGTAAAAGAGCTACTACATAGAGCCGTGGAGCAAGCAAAAGGATGCAATCAATAGTAGTAAGAGCATCTGAGTCTCGTATATGACGACAAAGACGATGCGCGATTCTCAGGATACTTGCACACCTACCGTCTTAGAACGCGGGCTGCCTATCAAGAGCTTCAGTGTTGCTGCTCAATCAAGCTGACATGCTCGTCTACTGCTCTTCTCTAACCCAGTCTAGTCACGCGCCGCAATAATAGTCACATAAAAACCCAAGCACAAACCAACAAGTCTCCTTATTCGACAGTACGAAGAGCGATACTACAGCAAGTTACATGCGACATATAGACATATACCACACTCGTTGCTCCAGCTAAGAAATTACCTGCTCGCTGGGCGATAGGTAGCAAAGAAGATGAAAGTTACCCGCTTACTACAGTATCTGGCACACCTCACATATCTTACCTACGCTGCTTGAACAACTCCACCATTACCCTGTAGCAAGTCCAAGTTATCCTGTGGGTTACTTCTATCCATCTCGTCCATTGCAGCACCGCTCCGGCTCCAATCTGCTAAATATGGCGTCACCGTGCGATCGCCACCCTCATTCGGTGTTTCAACCGCCGTAACCAAAGGTGACTTCCCATCATAACAGTCAATAACGTATTGCGTTGTTCCCTGCTCACTCGTTGTTGTCACAACTATCCGAGCTGTTGCATCATCTGGCACAAGACCAGTTGCGCCAAATGTACCACGAGTCAATTGCCATGCATCAGTCACTCGCGCCTCATACGGTTCTCCACCCACATCACAGCAGACCACTCGCCAATCGGCCAGATCCATCGAGCCAAATTCATAATGCTTTAGAGAGCCCATATTACCCGCCGGATCGTACAAAAAGCCATACGTTGGCCCCTTCTTTTCTATCGCGCGCAACTTGTCGAGCCGAGCGTCAAGCTTCTCTCGCTCTTTTTTATCCAGGGATTGATCTGCCAATCGACCCTCAATTTCTCTCTCTTCTCTCTGCACCTCTGCTTCAAATAGCTGACGCGCC
>CAUUSZ010000015.1:0-6443 GCA_963548065.1 uncultured Candidatus Saccharibacteria bacterium | reverse complement strand
CAGCATCATCTCAATAATGGTGAACCCTGGCTTCACTGGCATACTCATAACCTCTCTAGTATAGCACAAGCAGCATTGACGGCACAGGGCGATGAGGCGATTCTGGGGAGAGATAATACCTCTGCACAGCTCAGGCACAGAGCGCAAAAACCAGCCGCTCATGGACTGGTCTTTGCTTGGCTCACTTCAAAGGGCTTTACTGCCTACTGCGTCTCTTCGCCAGCTAGTAAATCCGCCTCAATATCTTGCATGACAGCAAGGACGCGCTCGTATGCCTCTGGGTTAGTTGGCTTACCTAGCTCGCCAACACGAAGCACCTTTGCCTCGTCATTATACCGGCCAGCAAAGCTCACTAACACTGTCCCTCGCTGGTGAGGACCATGGAAGCTATTCTTCCGTTCCTCTGTTAGTGGTCGGTCGGAATACACTTCGACTGGTCGGCCAGTTACAATGCTAATGACGTAACCACGCTTATTATACTGAGCTTCATCATCTGGGTTAGTGATATCTAAGTCGCTCCCTTTATATATCAAGTCCTCTTCAGCTTGTTGCCAACCACTATCATCATATGTACCCTTGAGGATAACCCGCGCTGCAACGGCCG
Source organism: uncultured Candidatus Saccharibacteria bacterium (assembly GCA_963548065.1). GTDB lineage: Bacteria > Patescibacteriota > Saccharimonadia > Saccharimonadales > Saccharimonadaceae > Saccharimonas. Next base: position 5,839 of record CAUUSZ010000015.1, on the reverse strand, counting down.
TCACATACTGAACATCGATCCCGCGCCAATATGTGTTCTCACCACCAACATGGCCAGTGATGGCAACATGCTTGTCCTCAGGCCGGCTACCAAAGCCTTTTTCTGCCAACACTCTGCCGATCCGCTGTATTTCCGCAACAATATCTTCGCAGTACTTCTCTTTGCGCTCGTTATTGAGCTCTGCTTCGACCTTTGCCATCGCCTCCTCTATCAGCTTGGCGCGCTTTGCGCCCTCTCCTTCACTGAATTCCTCAGTCTTTGGCATTGGAAAGCCCTGCAGTTCTGGCTCATACGGTTTTGCTTGGTCTGTCTCACCATTAAGTGGCTGGTCATATCGTGACATCATATCTCCTTGGAGTTAGGTGTTTATGATGCCTATAGTACTCTCTCTCTGGATTGTCAAGTATTACACCAGGTTTGCAAGAAGGAGCAAGCCTACCCAGCCGAGGCTTTAGAAGCCCAGCGGTAATGCCACCAGCGCGCGCAAGATAGACCCACCAAACAAGAGCGAGATAACGCAGCCAATGATGAGTAGCGGCCCAAATGGCACCTGCGAGCGCGTATTGAGCTGGCCCCGCGCTAGGCCCGGCAGGACGATGATACAACCCAGCATGTTAGAGAAAAACAGCGTCATAAAGGCCAGGCGCCAATCGCCCAGCAGCAGTGCCAAGCCCACACAGAGCTTCACATCACCAAAGCCAATCCACGCCCCGCGCGAGATGGCATACAGCCCACCATACAACCCCGCCAGTAGCGCCACCGCTCCCGAGAGCGATACAAGATCAACATCGTGCAGTGTCGTCATCCGCACCAGCACGAAGAGTGCACCCAGTGCCATCAAGCCATAGTTGAGCGGGTCAGGCAGGAGCTGCCACTTGGCATCATACGCCGCGAGGATCATCAGCACCAAGGCCACCACCACCCACACAGCAAAGAGCAGGCTACTGGCTGGCAATGCCCATGGCCACACCAGGTACGACAGTGCCAGGCCCACCCCCAGCACCAGCTCCATCACTAGCTCGAACCAACCAATGAACTGCTGGCAATAGCGGCAGCGCCCACCGGTGGACAGCCAGCTCACGACTGGGAGTAGATCATACCACGCCAGCACATGCCCACACTGCAGGCAGCGCGAGCGATCGTCTCGCACTGTGCCCTGCAAGAGGACGCGTAGTTGACGCCATTCGTGTTTGTCGTAGGGGTGGCCGGTTTGCTTATCAGTCCGCAGTTGCCGCGCACGCACCCGCCACACTTGCGCGCCCGCAAAGCTACCCAGCACTACACCCAGAAGGAGCAGTGCGCCTGCTATCAAGATCGTCATACCTCACTAGTATAGCAAAGATATGCAAGAACGTGCTACATCATCACGCGCTATCGAAGGCCAGTGCAGATACAAGCCAAACCTTCCTCACTGTATGATGAACTGCTGGGTTGTGCTTGTGTAAGAAAAATATCTGGAGACCAGCAAGCAGATACATGCTATGTATTATCTGGCCGGAACATTTTCATCACACGTACAACCCAGCAGTTCGTGTACTCCATACATAAAAAGAGGCTGGCACCCCTTTGGTGTCAGCCATCTTCTTGTACATCTTCTGCTTGCCTACTATGACTCGAGACAGTATGCCACGCCGTTGCCGCCCGCCTCTAGCTTGGTGACGACGACGAATTGCTTCGATGTACCCTTCTTGAGAGTAGCACCGTCAGAGTTGGTGGCGTCGCAGCGCACACCCTTAACGACGATCGCGCTCTCGGTGGTGGGTGTTACGGTACCATTGCCTGCGTTATCTTGGACGGTGATACTCTCTTTGTCGAGGTTCGAGAGATCGCCCAGATAACCCTTGAGGCCCTTGCTGTCGGGGAATTTCCCGCGGTTGTTTGATGTATATTGCGTCACGGCAGCAGCGATGTTTTGCACATCATTCTTGCGTGCTGTGTCGCGCTGACCCCGCTGCAAGGCAGGCAGTGCCACAAAGACCATCAAGAATATCAAGGCGGCAATCGCCAGCACCAGCATCACCTCGATGATGGTAAACCCTTCTTGCTTCGCTTGGTGTTGTTTCATACTTCTCCTTTGTACCAATGTACGAATATGCTTACGTTACTGCTATCATAGCGTAGAATGGCAGCGTTGTCTAGGTTTTGTTCGCACGAGATGATGAGCCTATATGGAGAGGTGCAAAACGGTACTATATTACGGGTATTTTTGGAATAATTACTATAGAAAAATGTATCAAAATGACTTATTCTTACGTATTTCCTATTGAAAAATCATAGACACTACACATTAGTCGAATCCGCCCACTTTATCTCACACTTACACCTTATCGCTCCCTCCTTCGATATACTATAAGGGTCGACATTTCCCAAGCATCGACCTCCCAGCGCCAGGCTAAAAACCGGCCATGACGACCGGTTTTCATACTGCATTGGATAAACTATCCCCTACTTCTGTGGCACATCAATGTATTCTTGCACTTTGCCGTCGCTTTTGAGCTGGGCAACTTGCTTGGTAAGCTCAGTGAGGGGGATATAGAGGTAGGTGAAGCGGATTTTGCTATCGTTCTTCTCGCTTACTTTGACGAAGTAGTAGCCACTGTCGGTCGTGCTCTTGATGACACCAGAGGGTTTGCCAGGCTCGAGCTTGGCAATCTCACTGACCGCGAGGCCGTTGTAACTACTGGCGAGGTTGATCAGGCCAGAATCCCCCACCTGCGGTTTGCTGCGGCCACTGCCACCAAGCTGGGTCGCTATTTTGGCAAACTCACCATTGCTGCTCGCCACTAGCCCCGCAGCTTTGCGCTGCAACTCATCGGCCGTTTTATCAACCGCAAAGGCTACTCGAGCCCGCACAATGCTGCGCCGCACCGCTTGGCGATAATCCGATGGTGACCAGTTATACATCATGCGCGACGATGCATCATACGTTTCTTGGCTAATCTTGCCATTAGCGGTGTTGCGCTGCTGCTCGATAACGGTATCAATGTCTTGCTCGCTCACCGTGATGTTGTACTGGCGTGCCAGCTTGGCGGCGTAGGTATCAACCAGCGCTCGGTTGAGCGATTCGCGCTTGATGTGTTTGAGCTGCTCGCGGCCATCATCACTGTCGATGCGGATCTCGTCGTACTTACCAAGGTAGAATTTCGACCCCCGATACTGTACCAGATAGTCGCTATAGCGCACAAGCTCACCATCAATACTGGCTACTGGCACAGGAAAAATTTGCGTCATACGGTAGAGGAGATTGTTGGAGCTCTGGGCAATGTAGAGCTGCTGCCACGCCACTGCCGCCAGCAGTAAGGCTGCTACCAGCGCCACAATGATTGTGTTGATAATCACCCGTCGGCGTGACGTCTGGATAGGGTACTTGAACTTGCGCCCACCAGCCAATATCTCTTCGCGGTGTGCCGCCACCGTCTCGTTGGTGATGCGCTCGAACTTCTTGGGAGTATTGGGGTTTGCTGCACTGGCCTCTGTTTTAGCTGGCTTGGCTTTCGCAGACTTACTCTCCTTCTTACTCCCCTGCTTCGGCTTGAGCGCTGTGAGGCGATCTTTCAGGCCAGTGGCTGAGGCGGTTGATGCGGCCTGGGTGCCATAACGGCTACGTTTGGGTTTTTTGCTTGGTAATTTCATGGTGATACTCCTGCTGCTTGTGCTGCGCGCTCCGCCTCGCTGACGGCATCTTGCAGCTGATTGTAGATCTGCTCGGGATGATCGACATTGCGGATGATGAGATCGCCCACAAATGTTTGGATCACAATCGTACCAAAATGAAACACCTCACCCGAGAATCCTGGTATATTATAGCTGATATTTTGAATTTTTGCCAAGCTCAGCTCCACCACATCGGTACCAAAAAATCCTTTTTGCGTCACCTGGCGGATGCGCTGGTCGGTCACAATGTAGTAGGTGTAGCGCCACATCAAAAAATGATAGCAAAAGCCAATAAGCCCGAGCCCGAGCCCCACCACTGGCAAGAGAAACAGCTCCAACGTGTCTTGCCAGATCAGTGGTGGAATAGCCCCCACCGCCAGCGGCACCAATAGCATATAAAAACCCTTGCGCATGGCAATAATATGCCGCCGAAAGACAAACAGCAACTCCTCACCATCGCGCTGCCCATTAAATGCCTTGGTCTGTGCCATTATTCCCTACCTTTTTATGTGATGATTGTTATGCTTTTCTTGCTGTCCATTGTAGCACGAACTTGACACCACTTGGTGCCAAACCTCGCTGCCGGCTGCTACTCCTTACGCTCACCCTCCCCACACTCCCTCTTCAGGAACACTATAAGGGTCGACGTCTCCCAGACGTCGACCTCTTGCGCTGGGCTGAAAACTCGTTATTACAACGAGTTTTCACACTCCATCGGATGAAGTGTGGGAGGGTAAGCTAACACATAAGAAGCAAAAGCTTCAATGATTCACCCCCCTTGACACCACCCCACAACCCCTGCGTATAATGAGGTCATGAATAATATGCGGAGTATTTGCCTATGGTGACAGCTGGGCGATTTATCCACAAGCGCCGCACCACTGCTGGGGCTGGAGCACCACTGGTGCCACCGCCACACCACCCACCAGCTGCGCCGCCACCACCAAAGATACCAACGCCGCCGGCCGTGAGCCCCACCGAGCCACTAGCGCCACCCGACTGGCAGCGCCGCCTTGGCCATGGCATTGTGCGAGCGCTCTGCATGTTTGCGGCGGGAGCGCTTGGTTGGCTCTGCTACCTCTGCTGGACAAGTGACGGCACACGAGCCATGCCAGCCGACTTTATGGCTTGGGTCGTCTCATTCGCCCTCTTCTCCTCCGCCATCATGTTCGTTGGCGCTGCCTGCAGCCGCTGGGAAGATATGTCCGACTGGGTGCGATGGGCGGCTGAGGTAGTTGGCGGATTTGGGAGGTAATAAAAAGCCCCACGTTTTTCGCTTCGTAGTTGTAGTTCTGCGCTTACCATCACACGATACTCAAGCAAAACAAAAAACTCGCCGTTACCTTGGCGAGTTTTTGCTATAACAAACTAGCACACTCTAGCACGCCATAATATTGCACGACTAATTTATATAAATCTTGGTACCCCGGATAGGAGTCGAACCTACAACCTTCTCCTTAGGACGGAGCCGCTCTATCCAGTTGAGCTACCAGGGCATGGGTATAGTATAGCATGCTATTTACTCTGAAGTGAACTGTGCTAGACGACAAAAAAGCCGAGGCATGGACACGTATCCGACCCCGACTATGGTGCACTCTTATATTATCATAAATGGCTATAGAGAATCAGACTTTCTCTCTTGAGATTATCACAAGACCCAAGAATCAAGCATAATTCAATAGTCAATGCAGCTTCACTACCTCTCACGCTCACCCTCCCAACTCCCTCCTCCGGAACACTATAAGGGTCGACATTCGCTGGATGTCGACCTCTTGACGCCAGGGCTGAAAACCGGTCATTACGACCGGTTTTCACACTCCATCGGATGAAGTGTGGGAGGGAGAGCTAGCACAGAGAAAACGAAGCATTCGAGATTCTGGGCGCAAACGCTATGTTAGCTGCCCCACCAAGCTATATATCGGGAAGAGAATGGCTGCCACCATGCCACCGGCCACGATGGCGAGGACGACCATCAGCACAGGTTCAATGGCAGTGGAGATGTTGCGGATCTCTTCGTCTAGCTCGTCTTCGTAGACCTGGGCGGTCTTGCCCATCATTTCGTCGATCTTACCCGACTGCTCACCAATCTTGATCATCTGCGGCACCATTGGCAAGATGTAATCTTCACGACTCAGTGAGACAGACAGCGCTCGCCCACCCTTGACCTTCTCGGCAGTCCGGCGGA
>CAUUSZ010000014.1:0-11619 GCA_963548065.1 uncultured Candidatus Saccharibacteria bacterium | reverse complement strand
TGCCGCTCGTAGAGGCGCATCATTGCCCCAAAGATCGTCGCGTGGCGCTTGTCATAAAAATCTTCTGCACCAACGTGCTCGCTAGCATCGGCCAAAACTTCTTCGTCGATAAGTACCGCACCAAGCAAACTCATCTCAGCATCGAGACTTTGTGGTGGTACTTTGCCTTTTGGTTGGGGTGATTGGTCAGCCATCGATAGTAATTTCTTCTCCTCCCCCCATCATAGCAAGAATGGCGGCTTTTTGGCGATCTTTGGGTGGTTTACTGCTCGCGAGTACGGTGATCTCTGCAGTAATGCCAAGGCGATTTAGTGCTGCGCTAAGCGTGGGCAGGGCGCGATCGATCTGCATTTTGGCGAATTTTTTGCCAGCGTAGATCGTGAGTGTCTGGCCGTCAAACGCGTGTCCTGCCTTGGCGAGGTATGTGCGCGCACCGACTGCCCCGACTGCATCGAGAAATTGCTCCCACGGGAAGTCAACTGGGGCTGGGCTTGCTGCGGGTGTTTCGTCGTTTGCTGAAGCAACGGTTGATTGCTCGGCCGGTGTATGATCGGTAGCGGAGGCACTTGGAGTGGGAGGCTGTTCGGCCGATGCTGCAGCATTTGTTTTCTGACGAGGAGGATCTGAGGGAGGTGCTTGCGATGATGGAGCTGGTGAGCGTGTATATGACGCAACTGGCTCACTCACGGTGCTGGGTGATGGTTGATGATGGCGCGCTGCAACCGGTGGCGCAGCCCGGCTTGCCAGAGCGGTGAGCAGTGCAATGCGCGGCCAACCGGCTCGCGGTACAGCCAGTAGTTTATCGAGTAATGGCAACAGTGCTGCGTCCTCTACAACACGCTGGCGAGCGATGCCAAGCAGCTGCTCGGCAAGAAGCTCAGCCGGTGTGCCGGCCGCCTCAGCTTCATCGATCAGCCGGGCGGCGCGACCAATATCTGCCGTAGCATAAGCAGCCAGCAGCGCCTCTACCAGCTCATCCTGCGCAAGGCCCAGCACTTCTGCGACCATCGCGCGGTCGATTGTCTCATCACTCAGTGAGCGCAGTTGGTCGAGCAAACTAATGCTATCTCGAAAGCTCCCCTTCCCTTGCTCTGCAATCAGCTCCAATGCATCGGGTGTAATGGCAATATTCTCTTGCTCAGCAATAAACGCCAAATGCTTGGCTGCATCACGCGGGCTAATTGCTCGGAAATTGAAGCGTTGCACCCGGCTGAGGATCGTCGCCGGGAGCTTGTCGGCGTCGGTGGTCGCAAGAATGAAGACGACATGCTCGGGTGGCTCTTCTAGCGTCTTGAGCAAGGCATTAAAGGCCGACTTGCTGAGCATATGAACTTCATCAATGATGTAGATCTTTTTTGGACTGCTGGTTGGTGCAATTTGCACCTTATCGCGCAAATCACGGATATCCTCCACCGAGTTATTACTTGCTGCGTCGATCTCGATGATGTCGAGATGGGTCGACTCGTCGGTGTATGGCAGGCCGTTGATCTCATGCGCCAAGATGCGCGCGATCGATGTCTTACCTACTCCACGTGGTCCCGTCAGGAGATAGGCATGGGCAATATGCCCACGAGCAATTGCCCGCTGCAAAATCCGCGTGATATGCGACTGCCCCACAATCTCATCCAGCGACCGACTCCGATACGTCCGATATAGTGCTTTGCTCATTTGCTATATTATACCGCAGAATGGATGGAGATGCGATCGAAGTACTGTTAGCTTCAGCATTGATCCTATACATTCAATTGTACAAAACCGCCACAGGATGGTAGTATGTGGCCTGTAATTAGTAAGCAAGGAGTCTTATATATGATTGATATGAACAACCTCAACCAACAACTACAACAAGGCCGCGAAGAACTCGCCGCAAACGAAAAAGCAATCCTCTCACTACAGCGCCGTATTGCGATCTGGCGAGCAATGATCGATGAGAGCGACGCCGACCTCTCGTATCAAATTCGCCTCCGGCTCAATACAATGTGTGTCCGCCACGTACAGGATGTTTGGTATCGTGCTTTCCCTGATGATTCTGGAGTCGAAGATCTTCTCACGCTCGCACAGGATGTTGCAGATGGGCAGGCTAATCCAGCAGAAGCAGAGGAGCGTGCACGCAGCTACTTTGAAGAGCTCCTCTTCGATGTGGAGCTCGACAGCATCACCGAGCCAGCAACCTTCGTGGCCGATGCCGCAGCTAGTGCTGTGATGTCAGCCTGCCATCGAGATCTGTACTACGAAGTCGATATGGATAGCGATCTCAAGGATGATGATTTACTGCCAGATTCACTCGATTTGAGCTACGCCTGCTCGGCTGCTGCTGCTCGCGGGTTGAATTGGCAGGCTGCGGAAGATGTTGATGTTAACGCTCGTCGCGCATTTTGGACATGGTACCTTGATGAGGCGATTCCTGCAGCAATAAATGGTAAATCACTAAAGTAATTAACTATCAAACAGTAGTCAATTTATTTTGACTATATGCTTAGTAAACGAAAGTATAAAAATTACGCCTCAAAGCAACAACAGTTCCACATAGTAACGGTTGTTGCTTTTTATAATGTACCTGTAGAGGCACAACATAATCTGTGTATATCATCTCAGCAGGTATATCTGCTATAACGGTGCTTCCACCGCTGCCCACGTTGCATCGGGTTTGTCCTCAGGAATGATGACAGTGACCTGGTGGCCAATCTCAATCCGGAAGAATGTCACACTTGCCAGCAGGATCCGGTATTCTCTCCCCTGTGCTTCCACGTAGTATGCACCATCGTGTTGGGTGAGTGTGCCAATAATCTGCTTGCGCTCCACCCGCTTGATTTGCTTGTAGATAAAGCCGCCATCGTCGGCGATCGTCAGCTTGAGCTTGTCACCCTCAACAAGCTTAGACTTGCTGGCATAATTGGCTGGCACAGGATAATTCTTGCCATCGGCATCAACCATTACTTGCCCGTCAAAGATTCCTTCGACTATCTTGCCCGATACCTCCTCGCGGCTATTGCTTGGCACGACGACTTCGCCATCGTCACCAATAATACTCATCAATAATTCCTTTGCAGCGGCCAGGTTTGTCTCTGCCTCTTGAATCAGCGATCGTAATCGCTTCACCTGTTTCTCTGGTAATTCAGACATATTTTCTCGCAATTCCTTGTCTGTTTTCTTAGTTATCAACCCATTATATAGCGATGGGGTGGGGCCTTGTCAAGGCGCTTGGTGGTTATCCACAGCGATAACAGGGGTAGCCAATAGTTCGTTGTAAAAATGGTACGATGCTTAGAGCGCCACTAATCCTAGAATGACGCACAGCAATCCGGAGCAGTGAGCTCAACAGATTGCTGTGCGTGGGCACCTCCTTTCGTCATCGGCTACTAATCTCTATCTCTGATGGGAAACCGCGCAGACTATCATAGCTGCAGACAGCCTTCTTGAGCAACTGGTCGATGCGAACGTTGCAGAATATTGCTATATGAGAGAGTAATTCCCAGTAACCCAACGATCGACCAGCAGATCGTCCCAACGATACTAATATGCAAGGTATAGCACACAGTAGCGATGAGACCTACCGTCTCGATTATGTAGCCAGAAAAGACTGCCTGGCAGAGACGTATAATCACTCTGTCTTTATCTAGTGCCTTCCATCGCAACTCCCTGCTGGTAATGACCAGCAAAAATACCACGGCAATGGACCGGCGGCAACTACTAGAACGATGGCAGTGACAGTCATGCTACTCATGATATTCTCCCTTCCTCGGAGGTGCAAACCAACCAAAAACACACCCAAGCGGGTGTGCTGATGGTAGCAATGCGGTCGGTGGGGTGGTTATGCCAGTTCGACGGTAGCGCCAGCCTCTTCCAAGGTCTTCTTGGCAGCTTCGGCGTCGTCTTTGCTGACCTTTTCTTTGATTGGGCTTGGTGCGTTGTCAACCAAAGCCTTTGCCTCACCCAGGCCAAGGCCAGTGAGTTCCTTAACAGCCTTGATGACGGCAACCTTTTGGCCGCCAACTTCTTTGAGGGTGACGGTGAATTCGGTCTGCTCGTCCTCTGCAGCACCAGCGTCGGCAGCTGGGCCAGCGACAGCAACTGCAGCAGCGGCTGGCTCAATGCCGTATTCGTCCTTAAGGACATTTTTGAGTTCGTTGACTTCCAGAACGGTCAAAGCAACCAGTTCTTCGGCCAGTTTTTTCACATCTGCCATGATGGATTCCTTTCGATGATGTGCGATAGAATTACCACACGAGTTATTGTCTGCATTGTGCAAACGTTAGTACAATGCTGCGCTTGGTTACGCAGCTGCTTTGGCGTCTTCGATGCCATCGAGCAATGCATGAAGGTTGCCCGAAAGTGCGTTGGTAGTGTCGTGTACTGGTGAGAGCAGCTGTGCCACCACTTCGGCCACCAGCTGATTCTTGCTTGGCAAGCCAGCCAGTGCAGTAACATCGGCTGTGTTGAGAGCTTCACCTTCGCCACTAAAGCCAGCAACCAACTGAACTGTTGGATGCGTCTTGGCAAACTCGTGCAACACCTTTGCTGCCATCACTTCGTCATCTGGCGAGATTGCATACAGCAATTGCCCAGCCAGGGCCGAAGTGTCGGTATCTTTGTAGGTGTCATGCTGCGCAAAGGCAACACGCACGAGACGGTTCTTCACCACCTTAATGACAACACCAGCTTCGCGAGCTTCGCGGCGCAACGCTTGCAGATCTGCCACACTTGTCCCTTGGTAGGACGCAACGGCAGTGCCCTTTGCTTGCGCGAGAAGCTCGCTCATTTCAGCCACCAAAGCTTGTTTTTTATCTTTGGAAATTGCCATAAGATAAAATCCTTTCTTTGGAGTTGTAATACCTATTACACGCCCAGAGGGAGTGTAGTATTACTGGTTTGTTGTTGTATCCGACCGCATTGTTAACGTCCGACATGTGCCGCAAAAAATCGCCTCTGCATTATCGCAAAGACGAGTCTCGAGTTTCGTACTAAAACGCTGGGCATAATATAGGCCACGGCGTATCCGAAATTCCCTCGGTAGCATACTTATCGGCTGCTTTGTCGTGCATAACAGCCCGCTACGGTCTTTGGCAATGTCTAAGAAGGATTATAGCAGATGGTGGTGGGTGGATGCAAGGTGTGGAAAAATATTTGTATCAGCGTGTAAACAGAGCGAAGGAGCGGCTGCGTAGCTATACCCGAGCAAGCATTGCGTCGATTTTGCGGTTCGTATTGTTAATGCGGCTTCGGCTTGGCTGGTGCAGGCTTGTTTTGCCAAAATCTTGCTTACGCCTGTTGAGATTGCTCATGCGCGTGAGCTGCCCTTCTGTCGGCTGGAGCTGGTAGCCAAGCTGCTTACCAAGCTTGTATAAGATATGTGCTGCTATGCCATGGCGTGTTGCCTTGCGATCCTCCTTGGTGAGGACCTGGACTTCAAAGGGCAAAATACCCGAGGCCTGATCCTCATACAGGCCTGTCATCTTAGCAACGCGAAAACCCTTCTTGTTGTCTTCCTTGAAGTCAATGTACTGCTCGGCGCGAGTGCCTTGGTAACGAGCCTCAAATGCAGCCTTAATATCCTTAATGAATTGAGTGTCTCCCTCTACCTTGAGTATCTTGTCTCGGCCTGGTGCAGCGTATGGGGTAATAGTATAGTCAGCATCCTTCTCACCGGTTGAAGTCTTGTTATTTTGCGCAGTTTTATCTTGGGGTGGCGTAACAATATTGTTATTGTCGATCATATCCAAGAACACATCAAGCAGTTCATCGCGATCCTCTGTAATGAATGTAATGCCATCGATATCAAACGGCACCTCAAGCGAGTTGTCTTTTTCTGGTGGAGATAGTGAGCGCAATGTTTGTGGTGTGATATCGTCAAATTGCTCACAGAGTTCGTCGATGCATTGAGTCTTCAAATCGTCCAAAATCTTTATCGTTTTCTCGTCATATGCTTGCAAGGCTTCGTATGATATGAATTCTCGCCCATCCTGGCGCTCTTTCTCTTTAGCTTTGACGATATTCATCTTCTCGTCATATGCCTGTAGCACATCTGGTGAGATAGAGGCCCGAATTTTTTGATACTCTTCTCTCTTTTGTTCCTCTGCTTTTTTTGCTGCTTCTGCGAGCTTACGCGCGAGAGATCCAACAGACTTGAGTCGCCATACCGCTCGGAGCTCAGTATGCCACTCATAACTACAGTTGCCATTCCCTACTACAATATTGTGGTTCGACTCCTGGCCAAGGACGAGCTTGCTGTCGCCTCCGCTTTTGTCTGTTTTGCCAATCATGTGCGCCAGAATTTTTTCTGTAATGTTGCAATAGTTTTGGTTGCGTTCTTCGGCAGTGATGACGTGACCTGGGTTGTCAGTATCGGTAGTACCCAGCACGCCAAATTCCGACAGGATGCGCTCAGCGAGATCCACAAAATGCCCTTGGCCGGTATTGCGCAGTTGGAGGCATATCACCTTGCTTCGCAGCGCCATTGCAAGCCCATCAAAGCCAATAATTTCGCACAGTGGTGCAAGCAATGCCTCGCTCTTGTAGGCTAGTTCATACGCTTCCGATGTATCATAGCGAGTGTTGTTAAGTTTATTGAGCGTGTTGACAGCCTCCATAAAAATAGTCGAAAGCCCAACGCTCTCTCCTGCATCTAAAAGGTCATCAAGATTGAGCATATTCATTGGCTGCTGCCACAGCTCTTGCATGAGGTTCTCTGCTTGCATGCGGTCGTGTGTTGCAGTCTCAAGAAGCTGACTTTGTTTCTGTTCGTCTGTAAGATATTGACTCTCCGCAGAGGAAGGCTTTATCCTTCCTTTTGATTTTTCGAGCTTTCGAGCTTTCGTAATGGCTGTGTATAGAGACTCTTTGTTCTGAGCGTCTGGGTCAGATGACATCTTCTGCGTATTAAGAAATTTACTCCAGGCGCTTGACAGCTGGCTGGTATCTTGCAGCATCGAAACGATTTGGTTAAACTTTTTATATGCATCTACTTCCCACTGTTTTTTATGATCTTCGAGCATCTTGTGGCGGAGGCTGGCAAGGTTCTCTGTTTTGAGCAGTTCATCACGATTGCCTGCTGTATACAATAAGTACGCAGTATATGCGCTGTGATTGCTATATTTTGCAAATAGCTCTCCAGCAAAGTCTCGCATGAGGCTCAAGCCCGATACAATTCGCTTTGTTTTAGACTCTGGTGTGTTAGTGAGATTGAGCGCTTTTTCGTATAAATCGTATCGATCTTTATCAAAGCCCGCATTTGTCTCGTGCGCTAAGGTATTATTTACTGGGCTAGTTGTATGCTCTTTTGTTGGATTCGACACAGTGCATACAACTGTAGCAAAGTTATCAAAAAATCACAAGGGTTAACCACTGAAGGGCATGTCCATACTGTTATAGATAGTGGGTAAATATGCAATATCAGAGAGCTTTGCGCTATGCAAGTGTAAGGGTGCTTATGATGACCTTCGCTAAGGTTTTACTGTGTAAAATAGCCCCATGGGTATTTTACTTGTAATTTGTATTAATAATCGAGAGGATCTCGCGCTGTATCTTGTGCGGAGACTTACGTTCGCCATTATCGCTGATGCACTGGACTATAGGTATCTGGTAGTCTTTGGCAAGCATACGATAGCCCGTGTGGACGCGCTGCTGAAAGCCTTTCTCTTGTGTTTCGAAAGTGTCGGGAGCTGTGGTAGGCGTACCTCTCTGCTGGATGCGATGCATACGCTCCTTCTCATCGTTGAGCATGAGGATGATGAGGTGGTCTGGTGTGAGATAGCGTTGGTTGGTAAATAAGGCAGTAACCTGCCGGATATGTTCTTGACTCAGACCTTCACCGTACCCCTGATATGCGAGTGTTGAAAGATAATTACGCGACGCAAGGACAGTCTCGCCGCGTGCTAGCGCCGGTTGGATGATCTGCTGCCATAGCTCTCGCCGTGCAGCGCTGAGTAGTGCAAGATTAATCTCTGGGTCGCGCCAGAGATTGCCATTCTTGATGACAGTGCGGAGGTAATGGGCTATTGACGTAGTCTGAGCTGGGTCATCACTGCTTGGTTCTTCAACGATTGTCACTGTATGGTCTTGGGCTTGATAGTGCTTCGCGAGGAGCTCAACTTGAGTCGACTTGCCTGTGCCATCAATCCCCTCAATGACGATATAGTTACCTTGGTGCCGAGCTTTCTTACCGCGTTTTATGTTCATTGCAAAATACCCCTCACCCTATATATCAATCTTTCGCAAAACAGTTTTTGGTGGAATATGACCCTTTGCAATGTAGTCTGTGAAGATCTGCCTCGCCTGCTCTCCGGTGAATAACTCTTCTGGATGAATCTGTATTGTAAATGGCTTGCCATCGCGCTGCCAGGTGAGTGGAACAAATCGCTCTTTATCAGCTACTGGCTCTCGCGCGACCACATAGTGGATATATGGATACTGGGCTGTGTGATTGTCTGGATCTGGCACGCGCACTTCTATAGTCATGCCGGTATTCGACCCAGCACATTGCATATAGTAGCCATCAGCCAAGCTATCCTTTGGTACATTCTTTGGATGGGCAATACCATCTGGCAGGGCCCACACACAGATACTAAAGCAGCGGTTGCCATCAAGGACAGTTGGGTCAGCAATAGCCTGGCTCACCTTTTGTGCAACCTGCTCTGGTGTCTGCGGCTGCAAAAATCGCTCAAAATAACCAACACTACCAACGAGCGAGTAGACATATTTTTTCATATAGCACCTCCATTGCTGTGGTGATGAATGAATAGTATGAGAGTATCACCACTCATTCCATCATACCATGCATAGGTAGGCACATAAATAATACTGCCAGCTTCCCTGACTGGCAGTATTATGGCAAGTGCTATACCTTTTCTAACTAGTCGAGCTTGTGCTCAACCTTGATGCCGGGCCCCATCGTCGTTGCAGCTGCGATGGATTTGACATACACACCCTTGAGCGAGCTTGGCTTCTGAGCTTGCAGGCTAGTGAAGAAGGCGTCGGCATTAGCGCGGAGCTTCTCTGTACCAAAGCTTACCTTACCGATACTGAGGTGAATCGCTGCTTGCTTGTCTACGCGATACTCCACCTTACCAGCTTTTGCCTCAGTGACGGCAGTTGCAATGTCAGTTGTTACAGTACCGCTCTTTGGGTTAGGCATCAGACCTTTTGGCCCAAGCAGACGGGCGTATTTACCAAGCTTTGGCATGTACTGCGGGGTAGCAATTAAAACGTCAAAGTCTAACGTGCCTTTGTCGAGCAGCTTGATGATAGCCTCTTCGCCAGCAATGTCTGCCCCTGCTTTGGTAGCAGTTGCAACCTCGGCTTCTGGCGCAAAGACGGCAACGCGAACAGTTTTGCCTGTGCCGTGTGGCAGGACGACTGTCGAGCGGATATTTTGATCGGCCTGGCGTGGATCAACACCAAGGCGGACGTGCAACTCAACACTCGCATCAAACTTAGCAGGATTGGTCTCGGTTGCAAGCTGGAGTGCTTCGTCTAGCGAGTACACCTTATCTTTTTCAACCTTCTCAGCTAGCTTACGATAGGCCTTGCCACGGCGCTCGATTAGTGGACGAACCTTTGGTGCGGGTCCTTTCTTGATAGCTGCATCGACATCACCCTGAGGGGTTGTATCGCCAGCCTCTTTGCGGGCTTCTTTCTTGGCCTTGGCTTCAGCCTCATCGAGAGCCTTTTGGCTACGCTTACCAGCCTTTGCCACGGTGGCTTCGCGCTGGGCAATGATGTCCTTGTCGTTTGCTGTAGCGATGGCTGCCTCAATCTCTGCAATAGTGTTTTTTTCTGAAACATCGAGTTTCAGCTCTGCTGCTTTTTCAAGCAGATCGGCTTTTTTTGCCATAGTATCCTTTCTGTGGTGCAAGCGGCTTGGGTGCCTCCCACGTTTACTGATTAACCTTTCTAGTATAGCACATATGGCTGTGTAGCATGAGACGATACACTTGTGTAATATGAGATAACGGAGCAGTTATTTTGAGCACGCACTGCCAGTTGTGCTATAATGAGAGACGTTGTCGGGGTGTGGCGCAGCTGGTAGCGCGTACGGCTGGGGGCCGTGAGGTCGCAAGTTCAAGTCTTGTCACCCCGACCATTGAGTCAACACTCAAACCCACGTCATGGAAGCCCCATGGCGTGGTTTTTTGCTTGTTTTTGCTGGGTTTTGGGGCAGGAAGGTCATCATCTGGCAGACCGTGCAAGCCTGGCCCTTCTGGCGCCGAGACGACGAGGTCACTTGGCTGGCTCGATGTGACTTCGTCGTCTCGAGAGGCTTCCAGGCCGCTATCAGCTGTTGCACTATTTACCATTGCGAGACATAAAGTTTTTGCTGATCAGTGTCGAGTGGCCGATAGTTGCTGCCTCAGTCGGAGATGCCATCGAATAGTTTATGGTGTAATTAGTAGAGCAAAGTAGCATCTTAGCAAACCAACTACCCTATCGTGAATGCGACGCCACCCACTTTCATTTATGTTAGCCTCGCCACAAGATTATCGGTCAAAACCACTTCCCACGCAAAGGTGTTCAACTGTTACTTGTCAGCTTCCGTAGCCGCCGCATCTTGAGGCTCATGCTGTTAATAATTGCTCGAGATTGCTGCCGACGTTGTGTTCGTTCTGCTGTTGCTATGTTTATTGTTTAGTATAGAAATATATGGTATGTAGGAATGATTGCATCAATATCCCAATCTCACAGCCTTTACATGGTGTATCTTCTATGGTTATATAGAAATATGGCCGAGAAACGACCTTTATCTATATAATACAGGAATTACTAACGACCGACTTCAACGCTGTCGAGGAGTGGATTAACAGCTCGTGGTACTGGATGAGAAGATTATCCAGGTAGGCTTGCAGGGCCTAATCGGTTGACAGTCGGCTAGATGTGGAGGAGAACAACGAGTGAATCGACAGAATATGGGAGCTGTAATCGAGTCGAGTAGTCGCAAAGTAGCAGGGCTAATAAATAGCCGCGTTCTGGCGCTTGTGCTCGTCTGCACGGTGAGTTTCATGAACGTCCTGGATATCACGGTGGTGTCGGTGGCACTGGGGGATGTCGGGCAGAGTCTTGGTGCGTCGCAGAGTGAGTTGCAGTGGGTAGTGGACGCCTACACGCTGCCGTTGGGGGCGTTGCTGATGTCAGCGGCGACGTTGAGCGGAAGTCTGGGGCGACTGCGATTGTTCCGATGGGGGCTGGTCCTGTTCACGGTGGGGTCGGCCGTGTGCGCGTTGGCCCCTTCGATGGTCGTACTCAACGTTTTCCGGGCTATTCAAGCGGTCGGTGGGGCGATCTTCTTGGGCGTCGGCGTTCCGATGATCTCTGATCGCTACCCCGCTGGACGCGAGCGGGCACGAGCTACCGGGATCTACGGGCTCATCTCAGGGGTGGCCATCGCAGTGGGGCCACTGGCAGGCGGTGGTTTGGTCTTAGTCGCTGGGTGGCGCTCTATCTTTTGGATCAACGTTCCTGTGGGGGTAGTATCTTGGCTGGCGTCGTGGTACGTGAAGGACCGAAGTACAGACCGTAATAACTCAGGAGTAGATTGGCTTGGGACATTGCTGGCAATTCTTGCTGTTGGAGCAGTGACGGTCGTCCTGCTGGAGGGGTCGGCCTGGGGGTGGACTAGCGCGCGCACGC
>CAUUSZ010000013.1:0-18229 GCA_963548065.1 uncultured Candidatus Saccharibacteria bacterium | reverse complement strand
CCAGCGCGGAACTGGTGCTCGATAGCCGCTTCCTTCACATATTCATTATCCGCCCGGAAGGTGTGTTGGTTGCCACTGGCATCGGTGAGGGTAATGGCAGTATCACCAGTAGCAGCCATAGCTTGCCATTGGTTACTGTTGAGCTTGAAGTGGCGCATCAGCTGGTCTTCGGCTGCAACATGCTCACCAAACTCCTTGCGCAGCCGCGCCGTCTGGCCTGCTACCATCAAGTTCTTATGCCCTACCCCTGTGGCGTAATCTTGCAGCGTTTGGCCATCGACCATCCGGCGGCGCAGAGCAACACCATCGCCATCGCGCAGCACCACACCATCGGCATTGGCCACTGCCCCATCAGCAAGGAGCTCACGGTCGATCTTTGCCCGCACTTCGCGCTGCGCCATCGCACTGCGGATCTCCGTCAGCGCACCCACTTCGGCCGCGGCATAAGCGCGCCGCCCCAGGCCATGGCTCAGGCCAGCTGGCACCTCACCGCCAAGCTTCAGCTCATCGTAGAGTGCATCCAGCTTGTGGGCAGCATTCTTGGCTTCATCAGTGGTGAGCTGGGTATTGAGCGCTCGCTGCTTCAGCTCGTCATCGTGCAAGAGGCGTGCGTTCCAGGCTCGGTCGCGCCGCGCCGCTCCCTCCTTGCCACGCAAGTCGGTGTAGCGGTTATATTCATCGTTGCTCCGCCCCACCGCCGATAAGTCGGCCATTGTTTCAAAGCGCTTGGTGTAGGCATCGGTTCGCTGCTGAATAGCGCGCTTCTTCAGGGCCCGCCGCCGCGCCGCATTACCCAGCCAGTTGCGCTGCGCATCACCAGCCAGTACGCGCGATTTGCGCAGGTCTGCCCGCTGCTGCGCCCAAGTCCGCGTCCGGTCGACAATACCACGCCGCGGATCATTCATAATCGCGCCCAGTCGCCCTAGCAGCGAGCCGCTCATCCGCACTACAAAGGGTGTCAGCACCAGCGGCACCACCTGCACCGCCAGGCCAAGGATGATGAGATTGAGGTTGTTTGCATCCTTGCCATTGGTCAAGATTGCCACCCCCGCCAGGCGCGACCCACCAAACAATATCGACATGAGCGGAAACATCAGCATCATCGTCATAAAGAGATCCTTCCACTTATCAAAATACTTCTCTGTACTGGGCAGTACATGCAACAAGAAGGCAAAGGGCGAGACAATGACAAGAATGGTGATGAGTGCCTGGCGCGCCGCAATAATCACTGCAGCAATGATGACTGCCAGCAGTACACCGACCAGCAGCGGGATGGCCATCGCCAGTGCCCCATCGGTCGCACCCACCAGTGCACTCACCCCCACTACCGCGCCCACCGCACCAGCGCTACCTGTCAGCAGAGCGCTCATGATATTAGGCCACGTAATTTTGTTAAGCGTGTTATAATCCGCCCCGTTAACCGTCGAGGCAATATTAACAAACAGCTGCTGCAGCTGAAAGCCCAGTATGTTCGAAATATCAATCGCTGCCGCACATAGCCAAAACGACATATTGACGACGATAATTGACACGACAAGGCGCGGAAACATCTTCTTGATGCCATAATTGCTAATACCAACACTAGTAACTTGTGAATAAATTACGATGAGCGAAACGACGATAAAGGCAATATTGGCCAAGTCGCGCATGATCGCCCAAAAGCGAAAGAGTGTGCCATCACTACCAGATTGGAGTGGCTGCACCGCCAAGTACTGCGCTACCTGCTGGTAGAGCTGGTCGGTAATCCACGCCATGAAGTTACTCACCGGGCAGACAATCCAGCCAATACTTCCCAGCGCTGTGCCACTACAACTAGTGGTGGCATCATCATCTTTGTCCGCTTGCTCGGCGGGCTTGTCTTGAGGTTGGTTATTGTTTTGATTATTTTGGTTGTTTCCCGCTGCTTGGCCGTTTTGGTTATTGCCGTTGTTTTGGGCATTTTGGCCAGCTTGACCCCCGTTATTTTGATTATTCTGGTTGTTCTGCCCGCCGTTATTTTGCGGCGCGGCCTCCTGCTGCCCCGAGACAGAGATAGCGATGGCATCATCCATCTTGTTGTACGTATCTGGCTCAACAAAGATATATTCCACATACGTCGCCTCCTTGGCACGTAGTGGGTCGCTACCAGCCGGGAAGATGATGGTCTGGCGCCGATTGGTCGTCGGCTCATACTCATAGAAGTGCACACCAGCAGGTAAACCACGAGCAGTTAGATCTTTGTCGCTGGCCCGGTGTGGCTTGAAGGTATTATGGCGAAAGACGAGGTTCTCGCCCTGGCGCTGCGCCGTCTCAGCAGCATATACCGGCACAGAGGTAGCGAGCGTGAGCCCTAAGAGTACCGTCACTAATAGTGCCAGCCACCCCGTATATTGCCGCAGACAACCCCTCGCCCGCGCAACCACTCGCCACGCTCTGTTCATGTCTTGTTCGACATTAGCATAATATCGCACAGTGGTCAAGTTTTTGCTGCCTGCATGTCAAACCGTATCTATTGCGCAACCCCTTCTAGCGTTATACAGGCTACTATTGGCGAATAATCCTACCCCTGTGCAGAGCTAAAAACTTTACTATTTATTTCATCTCTCACAAAGCAGCCCAGCAGCAAAAGCAAACTAACTCAGAAAATATCGACCTTGCAACCCAAGTTTTATGCGCCACGATGCCAATACCACCACCCAGCCATTCGCTCCTACTCTGTTCGTGCCCCGCCCCAGTCTTTACAACACCGCTCATATCGTATACACTACAGCGTAGGAATAGTATCATGAAATATAAGCAGTTGATCTTGGGCCTTGGTGCAATGCTGGCGATGTTTGCCGGTAGTATTGCTGCGCCAGTGCAGGTGATGGCGGCAGGTAGTGGCTGCGGGATTATTGACTTTACCGGGGTAAGTTGTTCCCAAGAGGCTAACCTAAAAGATAAGGGAGATGACAACATCTCTAGTCTGCTCATTGGCGTTCTCAGGATTATGAATGTCGGCGTTGGCATTGCAGCCGTTGGCGCGCTTATTTATGCCGGTATTCTCTACTCAACCGCCAGTGGTGACGCCAACAAAACAGCCCAAGCTAAGACAGTCATTACCAATGTTGTCATCGGCATTTTGGCATATGCAGTGATGGGTATTGCTCTCAATTTCCTTGTGCCAGGAGGAATCATCCGATGATTCGCCGTTTGCTAGGATATGGCATGAGCGTCATCGCTATTCTTTCTGTCCTGGCGCCAGCTACACCTGTTCATGCCGATGCACCCTGTTCCCCGCCAAATTTCCTTGGTATGCCCGCTTGGTATCGTGGCCTCCAAGACAAGAGTGACTGTAGCTCTATCAAAGAAACAGATATACAGACGATGATCCTCACAATTGCCCTCAATATCCTTCAGGCCGCGATGGTTATCGTTGCCTATGTTGCCGTTGGGTTTATCATTAAGGGTGGCTATATGTATATGGTCAGTACAGGCAGCCCCGATGCAATGGCTAAAGCAAAGAACACGATCCGCGATGCTCTTATTGGTCTCGTTATTGCGATCTCAGCAGCAGCAATTGTTGATATGGTAGCGGGAGTTATTTAGTATGTGGCCTATATTCTCAGCTCTCAAAGGTGTTAGTGCACAAGATATCAAATACCAAAGCTCCGCGGATAACTCAAGCATTCTTCAAAATGTCCTTAACACTGCTTATATTTGGGCCGGGGTGGTTGCAGTTATCGTCATTATTGTAGCGGGTTTTATGTATACCGTATCACAAGATGACCCAAGCCAAGTAAGTCGCGCCAAGAACACCCTGCTTGGTGCCATTGTTGGTCTCGCTGTTGTTCTTCTCGCTTTTGTCATTACCAATACTGTTCTAAATGGAGTCTTTTGATGAAGCTATCTCTCCGATATATATGCTGCTTTGTTGGCGCAGCCCTACTGCTCGGCATCACTCTTGCCTATTCCCCTCCCGCCTTCGCACGTGTTGACCTCACGGGAGAGCTCAAGACAAATGATGCTTGCAATAAAGCCACAGATAGTGATGGCAATGATGCCTGTCATGCCGTTACCTCAAGTTCGCAAGGCGGCGCGCTCACCCCAATGGTCATCGTCACACGTGGCATCAATATTGCTCTTGTTGTCCTTGGTGGCGTCTCCGCCCTTATGATTGTCTATGCAGGCTTTCGCTTTACATTAGCTAATGGCGATCCACAAGCAGTCAAGGCTGCTCGCAATACCATCCTCTATGCAGTGGCAGGTCTTGTTATTGCTATACTTTCCTATGGTATAGTGAGTTGGATTACTGATAGAATATCGATAACATAAGGGAGATATAATATAATGAACACCTTTACAAAATTAGTTCTCAGCGCAAGTATCTGTTCGGCTGTTGTAGCTGGTGCTATTGCCCCATCTATCAGCGCTGCAGCACCATCACCCACCAACACCTTTGCTGCAAGTACCACAGCAAAGGAGAAGGTTAAGGAAGGCATCAAGGGCGCTGGTGGAGATAGCAACCAAATAACCATCGGCTCAGCTATCAAAAGCATCATCGATATCATGCTCTTTGCCCTCGGCGCCATCTCCGTCGTCATGATTGTCATCGGTGGTATTCGCTACACTACATCCAATGGCGATTCTAACGGCATCCAGGGTGCCAAAAATACCATTCTCTACGCTATTGTCGGCCTCGTCGTGGCTATTCTTGCCTATGCCATGGTCAATTTCGTCGTTGACAACCTCGTGAGTGGTGGCAGCCAATCTACTCCAACCGCCCAATATAATTACGTTTAGCCATTACTACTACCCACTCCGCTTGCATTCTGCAATAAAATAGGCTCTTTTTTGGGAATTTTCTCCGTTAACTCTTAACATTTTGGCAAATTTTTGGTATATATAGATAGTACAGATAGTACAAGATGGTACTAATGCCAATAGAAAGGATATGACAATGAAAATCAATATCAAAAAAGCTATGCTTACACTCCTCGCTGTGCCGGTGCTGGCTGCAGGTGTTGCTGGGCTGGTAGCACCACACGTGGGGGCAGCGGCGTCCGACAACGGTCTTGGCCTCAAAAAAGGTGTTACTTCTGCTAAGGGGAGCGACCAAGTAAGTTGTCTCTTCGGTAGCGAAAAAGAAGGTTGTACTGATGGTACTGGTATATTCCAAACAATCGTCAACGTGATTCTCTTCATCGTTGGTGCGGTCGCCGTTATCATGATTGTGATCGGCGGTGTGCGCTACACCGTGTCAAACGGTGACTCCAATGCCGTCACTGGCGCTAAGAACACCATTATGTACGCCATCGTTGGTCTTGTCGTTGCGATTATCGCCTACGCACTTGTCAACTTCGTCGTCGTCAATATCGGTGCCAACCAAGGGCAATAATACAACCACCTTTCTTCATTGGCTCTCTTACACCACCCTCTCGCAGGGTGGTACTTTTTGTTGAGGATATATTCGACGACACTTACGCAAGAAAGTCTGTCTATTGCTGATGGCGTCTGATACTGACTGTTTTTGCGTAGCACTAGCCATGCTATTTCATTTCACTCTGGCTGGAGAATCATCATCACACTGCGCTCATTATACTTTACACTCAGAAACCTCATAATAAGCCATCGCACCATTCAGGAGGTGTTTTGGGAAGTTTCTAGTATTCTTTAGCTTCTTCAATTATATACCCTAACAGAGCCGTTTTACAAAATCATTACACCCCACTACCTTCGTCACCTCTCGCATGAGCTATATCTAGCCCAAACACCTTACCCTTCTCCTCGCTACCATTTCTCCTACAGTTATTGCAAAAACTTTCTCTAGAACACCAGTCTCTCAGTACTAATACTAAAT
Source organism: uncultured Candidatus Saccharibacteria bacterium (assembly GCA_963548065.1). Classification (GTDB taxonomy): domain Bacteria; phylum Patescibacteriota; class Saccharimonadia; order Saccharimonadales; family Saccharimonadaceae; genus Saccharimonas. The sequence continues at coordinate 12,411 of CAUUSZ010000013.1, read as the reverse complement.
GATAACCTTCTGCTGCCAATATTCACGCTCTGCTAAATGAGATAGAGAACATATAACTAGATACCATAAGAGGCCTCAAGGCTCGCACTACCCACTTCCCATAGCACAAAACAACCCCGCACCAGCGGGGTCATCATCTCAAAGCTCGTTTCTCGTTTCCCTTTCCTATCTACAGGATTGGGATTTTCTTGGCCTGCTCTTGCTTGACCTTCTCAAAGGTGATAGTTAACACGCCATCCTTCAACACAGCAGTCGTCTCATCTTCACGTACCGTTACAGGTAGCTCTAGTGTGCGGCTAAACTCACCCCAGTAGCACTCTTGGTTGTGCCATTTTGTCGCTACGGTGTCGTCACCACTACTCAACGTACCAACGATTGTCAAGAGCCCGTCATTGATCTTCACATCCAGCTCCTCGCGGTTCACTCCAGCGGTGCGAGCCTTTACCACGAGCTGTGTCTCGGTCTCGTACACATCGACTGCCAGTTGGCCAGTGTAGTCTTCCTCACTCTGGGCAGGCTCTTCTCCCCACGGCGAAGTTTGGCTCTGCTGGTTCTGGGCAGGCATTGGGTTTGCTTGGGCGTGATTCATCGGCTGGTGAGTTGGCGCAGCTGGCGCGAGCGAGTCATCACCCTCCAAAAATGCTGCCGCAAGCTCATCACCGATCAAAAGATCATCATCTTGACTCCGGGCCATAGTTTCCTCCACATACTTTCTTTTGCTAATTCACAATTACCATTTCGACAACAGTCTGGATTTATTATAGCTAATCGATGGCGTATAATCAACCGGAGAGGCCTCATGAGTGTAAAAATCACAATACCGACCTATCTTGCTACCCTCCTCGCTCCGCATACCTGTTGTGGTTGCAACATCGTTGGGACACTGCTCTGTGATAATTGTAAAAACGACATCATCCGCAACCCGCTCTACCGTTGCCTCGAATGTGGCCAACCTACCCTGTCTGGCCAGTGCCAAACCTGCTCGCTGCCCTATGCGGCTGCCTGGTGTGCCCTGCAGCGTGAGGGTGCGCTGGAGCGATTGATCGACCGCTATAAGTTTGAGCGTGCCCAAGCGGCTCAGCACACCCTCGCAGACTTGCTCGACGCCGTCACGCCGCCGCTGCCGGCGGATACCATCATTGTGCCCATCCCGACCATTCCAGCTCACCAGCGCCAGCGTGGCTATGACCACTGCCGGTTGCTAGCTCAAGCCTTTGCCCGGCTGCGCGGCCTGCCCTGCCAGCCAGTCCTCACACGCGCTCAACACAGTGTGCAGCTAGGGAGCAGCCGTACTCAGCGCCAGCAGCAAGCCCGCCAGGCATTCACCTGCTCATACACTCTTTCTTCAGAGGTCACCTACTGCCTTATCGATGATATTTCTACAACGGGTGCGACGATTCGCTATGCCGCACGCTGCCTCCGCACCACTGGTGCACAGCAGGTTATTGCTGTGGTGGTGGCTCATCAGCCGTTTGGATAAACCGTTGTAGTGTTGGCCCGTCTATAATCAACATTGTAGAGAAGGAGCAATGTTTCGACTCTACAGGAGGAGGGGATAAGGATAATATTCAGGGCTTACGCAAAAGTTAGTCACCCCATCTTTTGCCTTGCCTCATCTCATGCTATAATAAGCGAGACTGGAGAGATGACCGAGTGGTTGAAGGTACCGGTCTTGAAAACCGGCGTAGGCATCCCCTACCGTGGGTTCGAATCCCACTCTCTCCGCCATATTGGGCTTACTCGAACCCTCGGTAGCAAGTGTGTTGCCGAGGGGTGCTTTTATTTTTCTATTTAATCAAGCCACTACATAGCCCAGACTCACAAGCTTATCTTCATCTTTTTTATCTTACTTTTCTACTATTCTTATCCGATGGAGTATGCCTTGAGTTCTACTCTATGCTATACTAAACATATGCAGCCATCGCAATTCGATCAGTCATCATCTTCAGATGCAGCCGACCCATCGCGCACCACTCGTGCTGAGACTCAGGCTACTGATGAGCCTAACCCACCGCTCGAGATTCGCCGTGGGCCGAGTGAGGCCAATAGCAATTCGTCGCAGGTTTCGCCCTTCCCCGACCCCACCGAGCCGCTCCTCATCTGGCAAGAGCGTGAGGTAAATGACACCACTCGCCCCCGTGGCTGGTATGTGATCTTTGGTGTGGTTGTAGTGGTACTCTTCGCGATTTCGATCTTTTTGTTTAAGTCCTATACCTTCGCACTACTTATCCCCATCATGGCTGTGGCGTTGATCGTTTCACTGCAGCGGCCGGCTGCCTTGGTAAACTACAGCGCCAGCCACGCCGAGGTGGTGATAGGCCAGCGCACCTACTCATACGACACCTTTCGCTCCTTTAGCGTTACTGCCAAGCCTACGCAAAACTGGATTACACTCATCCCACGCAAACGCTTCGCTATGCCCATCGTCATGTATTTTCCGGAAGATGTAGGCGAGCAACTGGTTGATCTCATCGCCTCTCACCTACCAATGAGCGAGCGCAAGCCCGATTTGCTTGAGCGGCTGATCATTTATTTGCGACTGCAGTAGTGGTTTTGGCCGCGGCGTCTTGCCCTCGGCGCACCTCTGTGCTACAATAATAAGCGATCTGGTATCATCCAGTGCACCTTATAGTTTGGTCTGGGCAACGTTTGTTTCCCAGGTATGCACTCGTAGCTCAGCTGGATAGAGCGTTGGCTTGCGGAGCCAAAGGTCGTGCGTTCGAATCGCGCCGAGTGTACCACGATAGCCTTACCCAAACCTAGGTCATGAGTAACACGGTCTGGGTTGGTTGATGAAGATGCGAAGCGCTCACCACCACTGGTGAGCGCTTCGTCGTTGCAGACGGTGTTGGTGATGGGGCAGTCCAGTTGGTTGTCCCGGTTTTCTCGCGGGTTGTCTTGCAACAAGGTCGCACGGTGTTGCCGTGCGACCTTGTGCATCAGGCGGCTGGTCAGCCAGGTGAAAGGCAGCCGGAGCTCGGCTGCCAGGCTGGCGTCGCTACTTGCGTCGGACAGCAGGCGCGGTGCTGCGGTGTGCTGCAATGGCCCGTCGTCGCTCTCCCCTATCGGGCAGTCGCCAGCTGCTGCATCGGTCGCGTTCCTGCCTCCGTCATCATTCGTTCCATCTTCCGGCAGGATGACTCGGCCCTCCTCATCCACCGCTGGGTTGACCAGCACCCGCTGGAAGAACACCTGGTTGAGCAGCTTCTTCAGGTGGGCAGGTGCTGCCGTGTAAAGGCGGTGGCAGTCTTCGAGGAGGTCAAGGGCCTGGGCAAGGCGCTGCCGCACCTCGGTTATGTCGGCTTGGTAGGCGGTCAGCTGGCGCTCAATATGGTCGAGCTCGCTCGTGAGCTGGGTCTGTTCCTCCTTGAGCAACTCCAGGGGGACGGCACCTTCGTAGTGGGCGTGCATCAGGCGGCGGCGCTTGTCTTCGATGTTCGTCCGCCTGGTCGTCAGGGAGCGGATTGTCCGATCTTTGTCACGCTCAAGGCGCTGTAGCTCCTCCCGGACGTACTGCTCTACTAGCTGGCGATCCTGGCTGCTGAGTTGGATGGTTTGGTAGAGGTCGTTCATCCGCTCTTCGACGACGTCGATCAGGACGGCGCGGAAGGAGCAGTCGTGGGTTCGCTGCCGCTTGGCACAGATGAAGTAGGGGTAGAGGTCGCCTTTGCTGTTGCGCGTGTTCTGCACGAGCAGGCGGGCACCGCACAGGCCGCAGTACACCGTCGTTTTGAGGTGGTGGTTGTGTTGGCGTTCGCGTTCCCCGAAGCGATGGGAGTCCAGCACGGCCTGCACCTGGCTCCAGGTCTCTTCATCCACCAGCGGCTCATGCGCCCCGGCGTACTCCACCCCTTGGAAGGAAATGACACCCTTGTAGTAGGGGTGGCGCAGCATGCGATGCAACTGGGCACCCGTCACCGCTTTGGCCGGCTTGCGGGCTGTCGGCACGGTCGTCAGCCCACGATCGTGCAGGTGCGCAGCGAGCCTTTTGGTCGTCCACTGCCCCGTCGCATACTCGGTAAAGGCCAGCCGGATGAGTGGTGCGCGCTCCTCATCGAGGGCGATGGTGCGGACTTCTCGCCCGTTCTCATCTCTGGCGCGGACGTTGAGGTAACCGAGCGGTGCCTTGCCCAGCGTCCCGCCGTTCCTGGCTTTCTCGCCCATCCCCTTCATGACCTCATTGGCGAGGTTGCGGGAGTAGAACTCAGCGATGCTGCTCATGATGCCGTGCAGCAGCATGCCGCCGGGGGTCTGGTCGATGTTCTCACTGGTCGACACCAGCCGCACACCGGCGTCCTCAAACGCCCGGTTTATCTCCACATCGTCCGCTCACTGCTGGCCACCATCCAGGTGCGCTTCATCGGGGAGGTGCCATCCAGCATCTGGCAGTTCACTGGGGCTAGCCCCTTTGCCCGCCCCCAGGCAGCCAACCAGTACAACCGCACTAGCCTGGACGCCCAGCAGCGCGCCACCCTCACCCAGCGCGACGTGCACGGTGGACTGTTCGGCGGGTTTGGGTGGGAGTGGTGAGAACAAAATAAGGTAACTTCAATAAATACGTATATTTACTATAGAATATTTGATATGGTTATATTTGTCACTTGCGTCACCTAGGGTGCCGTGGAATTCTACCGCAGTCAGTGATTCTCCTGACCGTATCGAGGAGCACGCCGAGGATGAACGTCGAGTCCTTCAACCTGGACCACACCAAGGTGGCCGCGCCCTACGTGCGCGTGGCCGACCGCAAGGAGCTGCCCGGCGGGGACGTGCTCGTCAAGTACGACGTGCGGTTCTGCCAGCCCAACCGCGAGCACCTGAGCGCCGAGCTTACATACAACCACACCGACCACCCCATCCCATCGCCCCCAATAGGCTACACCGGCATCCTTGACGAGTCTCGTCGCGCAGGTGACAGTTGACATTGTTAAAGTAACGGAGTATAAATAGTTATTATACGATCGATTTAATTAATTTAGACACAGGAAAAATGAACACATGATAGAAGTATCGGGTTTAGTTAAAAAGTTCGGCGAGGTTGTCGCCGTCAATGATCTGTCGTTCACGGTTGAGGACGGTGAGTTTTTCGCTTTCCTGGGGACTAACGGCGCCGGTAAGACAACTACGATAGCATGCATGACCACGCTCCTCCCTCTGGACGGGGGAAGTATCGTAATCGATGGAATGAGTGTCCGGGATCGAGGACATGAGGTACGCTCGCGCATCGGCGTCGTCTTTCAACAGTCTTTGCTTGACCCGTGCCTGAGCACCATGGAGAACCTCCGATTCAAGGCGGATTTGTACGGCGTCTCCCGTGAGCGCGTCTTCGAAATTGTCAAGCTCGTCGACCTAAAGTCATTCAAGGACCGTCCCTACGGAGTCCTCTCGGGTGGACAGAAGCGGCGTGTTGATATAGCTCGAGCTCTTCTAAACCAACCCCGAATCCTGTTTCTGGATGAGCCTACAACCGGCCTCGACCCGCAGAGTCGTGAGCAGGTGTGGAGGACACTCGCGGGCCTGCGTAAAAACCTGGGCCTCACTGTCGTCCTGACCACCCACTACATGCAAGAGACCGAGTCTGTCGATCACGTCCTTATTGTTGACAAAGGTGTTGCCGTCGCTGAGGGGCCACCCGTTGAGCTGCGAACGCGCTATTCCACGCCCAAACTGTTCATGGTGCCGAGACTCGGACGCCGCCAAGACGTGATCATGGTGATCGAGCGCCGTCTCGATGGGGCTGACTGGCACGACGAGAGCGGAGCCATACATGTCACTGTGCCAGATTCTGCTACTGCGCTCGCTCTGCTCAACGAACTTGATGGCGCAGTCAAGGACTTTCAGGTCGTCCAAGGGTCGATGGATGACGTTTTTCTCAACCTTGCAAATGGGGAGAAGAGTTTATGAGGGTTATTGCGGTACTTGTCGCACGCAACCTGCGCATCTACGTACGGGATCGGGCCGGTGTTCTGTTGTCGCTACTGTCAGCATTCGTTCTGCTACTCCTCTACTTGTTGTTTCTAGGGAAGATTCAAGTGGACAATCTCAAGGACTTCGTGCCGGGCTCATCTACCGATGACGTTGGTAGATATATCGGGGCGTGGGTCTATGCGGGTATTGTTATGATCACACCTATCACGACCGGACTGGCAGCATTGCAGACTTACGTGGACGACAAGATCAGTGGGCGCTTCAAGGAGTTTCGAGTCTCTCCAATCCGCCGGACACAGCTCATTCTGGGCTACCAGCTATCGGCGGTCCTCGTGGCGATTACAATGAGTACGATCGTTCTGATCGTCGGGGCCGCCATGGTCAAGATTTTCTACGGTGAATTCGCCGGATGGGGCGGTATGGCTGAAGCGCTCGGATTGATCGTCCTCATTTCCTGGGTGTTCGGGGCGCTATCATCCTTCGGGATGACATTCGTCAACTCGACGAGCTCCTTCACTACTGTATCCACCATCACGGGCACGCTACTCGGATTCCTGGCTGGCGCCTATCTGCCTCTGGGGCTCTTGTCGAAGTCGGTCGTCAACGTTATTAATGCCCTACCCTTTTCCTCGAGTGCCATGCTGCTGCGCGAGCCACTGGCGGGTCGGGCGCTAGACAATCTCGCGAACGGCTCCGAGCCGGCGCGGGAGGCCATCGAGACCTACTACGGTCACGTCATCAGCATCGGGGACACGCAGATCGATCCGGCATGGGCGATTGCGGGCCTCACCGTCCTCGGGCTCATGTTCACGGTGGCGGGTGCCGTGCGCATTAGAAGGAGTATCCGTTGACCACCGCGTACCTCTTCCCCGGGCAGGGAAGCCAAGTTGCGTCCATGGGACGGACCTCCTCATCCCATTCCCGTCGAGCAGCGGATCTCTTCGACGCAGCCTCTGCCGCACGGGGCCGGGATATGCGACGACTGTGCTGGGAGTCGTACCACGATAGCCTTACCCAAACCTAGGTCATGAGTAACACGGTCTGGGTTGGTTGATGAAGATGCGAAGCGCTCACTACCACTGGTGAGCGCTTCGTCGTTGCAGAGCGGGTCATCGGCCTGGTTGCGCCGTTTCACCCAGTTGTCGCTCTGTATCAAAGTCGCACGGTGGCGATGTGCGATGTTGTGCATCAGGCGGCGCATATCGCCAGCATTACAAGCAGATCATCGTCAGGTGTTGAAAGAAATGAACGATCCGGGATATCATAACCGGATACAAAGAATGCTCGACTCAATCGACGACAACGACGAGACTTTGTCTCAAGAAGCCCTTTAGCTAGATTAAGCAGCTTTTTACAGAGCTAGTATAGTATATCAAAGAAAATATAAATATTGGTCAACAGCTAGCAAGCTAGGTCGCAAGAGTTGTACCGAACAATCTTTTTTCGACACATTAATAGCCACTACATAAGTGCCGTCGTTGCTGCAATCAAGCCAAAGATGACCCCAGGCAAGTTAGCCGCAGCCAGCGGTAGGTCGCGCTTCTCTTTGCATAGGCCGTAGATCACCCACAACGTACAGTTCACTGCCGCGACTGCTGGCTGAAGGAAGTCACCTTTGTGGCCATTCATATTGCCCACGATTTGTGGAATGTATGACACATACATCATCACCGACATTGCTGTTGCGACCCATCCGAGGGTTTGCATGTGCTTTTCTTTCATACTTGGGTGCTCCTTATTGCATTCCTTTGTTTTGCCTTGTGTATTATAGCATATATGGGCTTATCTCTCTCAAACAGCTCTGTAAGCTTCGATTACTACCGCAGAACCTTTTCGTTCTATTTATCTCCCTTGTAGAAAGCTCCTCTGCGCTTTCTGCTGGCCTTCTCGAGCTGTTTTACGACATTATAAGGCTTTCTTTTCTTTATACATACGCTCAGGCTTATAAAATATAGCTACCCAACACCATACCTTTATAGTAATACATTCGTGAGATAATCTGGTTCTCGACATAGTTTTGCCATCAAAAAAGCCGAGCAGAACCGCTCGGCTTTTTGTGTACGCTACCAGACTTGGCTGATGGGGAGGAACCTAGTCTATGCGGCGCTTTTCGAGTTTGAGTGTGCCAATGGCGGCGCTATCAGCAGCACTTAGCTTGACGCCAGTGAGGCGAAGCTTCTTGAGACTGCCAAATGTGGCTAGTTGGCTGCCGTTGGCCAGTGTGGTCTTGCGGCTGTAGTCGTAGAGCGAGAGCGACTCCAGGCTGCTCTTGCTGGCTGCAACGTCGGCAATGTCTAGCACGAAGCCATCTTTGCCCGAGAGCGCGACCCGCTTGAGGTGCGCCAGCTTGGCAAGTGGCTTGGTGGAGGTAATTGGATTGCCCGAGACCATCACAAGCTTGAGGTTCGCCAGGCCAGCGATTGGGTCAAGCGACTCGATCTGGTTGGAATGAGCGGTCAACGAAGTCAGCTTGGTTAGCTTGGCGAGCGGTGCGAGGCTCTTCACCTTGTTGCCATCAATTGCCAGCCAATCGAGGTTCGTTGCCGCCTCAAGGCCAGTTAGGTCAGCTGCTTTGCGGTCATCCGCTGCATCGCCTGGCAGGATGAGCGACAAGCCAGTCAGCTTTTGCATCTCACCCGCTGTCACGTCCTGTGAGGCACTGCGGCGTGCGCCAAGGGTCTCAGACAGGCGCTTGTTGATTGCCTCCTTGAGGCGGGCGTCTGGGACCGACACAACGCTGTTGTCGCTCTTGGTGTCGGCCTCAGCGGTTTGGGCTGCATGAGCAGTGTCAGCTTTACTGGCGCTGCCCATGCCCGGCGCTTTTGGGTTTGCTTGCCCGTTGGTGGTTGCGCCGTTGGCGTTATTTTGTTGTGGAGTACTACTACTCTTGCTGCTGACGTTTGGCTCGCCACCAGTCATGTTGGCATTAACCAATGCACCACGGTTCACCTTGGTGCCAGCCTTTACGGTTGCACCGCTTGGGTCGATTGCCTTTGCCACGTCGGCAGGCAGTTCCTTACCACTGTTGGCAGCTGGGCTTCCAGCCTTGATGGTGTAGTTACTCTTGTTGTAGTCGTTATTGTTCGCAGCTTCGCTGGTGAAGAATGGGTTGGCGCTGCGTGAGCCGGTTTGGTCGAGCGAGTTGCGCTCTAGGCCATCAATCGCCTTGCTGACCCGGCCATCCTTAGCAATGTCTGATGTCTTACTAAAGAGGACGTCGATCGGTGCGTCGGTCTGTGCTAAGTCCCAGGTAAAGACGGTCTTGTCGACATTGGTATCGTTGCGGTAGTAGACGTTATAGTCGAGGCCAGCAAACATCTCGTTTGTACCAACCTTTGGCCCGCCAATGTTGGCACCACCCTTAGTGCGGACACCGTATGCCCAGTATGGGCTGTCGCCATCCTTAGCAGTTGCGGCACGTGATGAGATGATGTTGTTGTACATCTCTGTGCCTGTTGTGTCCCAGCTGAGGCCTTTGGCCTGCGACCAGCTCTCCGGTGCAGTACAGGTGCTACCTTGGTAGGCATTACAACCCTTGCTGCGGGTATCCTCACGGATGCGGATTGGGTAAGCGGTGCGTGAGATAGAGTTGTTATAGATCTTCGTCTTGCTACTACCCGACACTAAGATACCAGAACCTGAACCCTCAATAATGTTCGAGGCGATGATACCAGTGTGCGACACCTCGTAGAAGATCGCCATCTGCACATTGGTAAAGTAGTTGTTGACGATGTTGGTGTTGATACATCCTTCGTCACACCAGAAGCCTGGCAGCTGGTGGCGCTTAGCCACAGCAATGTCGGAGTTGGTTGAGCCAGACTTCGAGTAGTCCACCACATTGTTGCGGAAGGTGAAGTTTTCGGCGTGAGTCACCTTCACATCGGCCATACCGCACCACGACGTACAGTAGCTACCATTGGTTTCAAAGCCGGCGGCGTTATTGTTGCTAAAGGTGTTGTTTTCAAACACGGCATTCTCAATGCGGTTGGCACCAGCACCATTACCCCCGTTGTCGAGGAATTGGCTGTTCTTCACCACGGTACCCGAGGCTTTATCGAGGAACAATCCAGAGCTAGAGTTCTGCGCCACGATCACATCTTGCACTAGCGAGTTCTTTCCGTTAATGGAGATGGCAATTGGCCCAGCTTTGTCGTCGAGCTGTGGGTCTTTAAAGCCCCAGGTTTGGTTGGGTGCATACTGCGAAATGTTAATACCCTGCAGCTTGAAGTTCTCACCTGTTGTGGTAAAGGCGCGGGTGCGCTGCGAGATCTCCGTTGTGCCAGCCGTTGGATCTGAGCCTAGGTAGTAACTGACGGTGTCTTGCCGGCCTGGGTTGAAGTGCCCACCACTACGCGTCGTCTGCGTGGCATCCTCTACGTAGAACTTGCCTGGGCCAACTTCAGCCTTGCTCCCGACCTGCGTCAGTGGCTTGTCGTTAATAAAGACCTGCTCTGGGTAGGCAGCCATACCTTCGACTTCTGGCTTGATGTTGGTCGTACAGACATGGCAGAAGTTTTGGAAGTTGCCGGTGGCCTTCCACGTATTGCCCTCGCGCGACCAGTTGGTCACCACGTCGCTACCCTTGAGCCATACCTCGGCGTTGGGTGCTGCCTGCATAGTGACATTCTTCTTTGTCACAAAAAAGTGTGGCTCGCGGTAGATACCACTCTTTGCCACCACCGTTCCGCCGTCGCCAATCTTCGTCACGGCGCGACCAAAGCTCTTGTACGGTGCTGACTCACTTCCGTTACCCTTGTTGTCATCCCCGTTGGGCGACACCCAGGCTACGTTGGCGTTCGGCACAGCGTAATTTGCCTTGATATAATTATAGTTTTTATTCAGACCGGCTGCGTTCACCGAATTGAGGCCATAAAAAAGCCCGCCTATAGCGAGCCCACTCACAGCCACAACCGATGCGATGCGCATGACGATCCCACGTTTTTGACGTCTAATCTTCACTGCTCTTTCCTCCCCTTGTCGGTTGGCGTTAGATTTACGTTACAAAGACTATTCTATCATAATGGCCGCACTGGTCAATTAACCATAACCCGCATAACTGCGCAATCCTGTGGTGTACACCTCGCGCAACTCTCATACTTCGCCTCTCTTGCCAGTTGTACGCTTGTACCGTACATATATAGATCATACCCCAGATAGAGCTCTTGACATATTCGATACTTCGCATGTATTGAATATATCACTTATTCCACCAAGATCCACACAAATAAAAATATCATTGTAATATCTACAATGATTCGTTCATCTAGCCTTTGCGCTGGTTTTATGCTAAAACTATAGATTGCTAAGCAACCTCAGCATTCGTCTCATTTAGCTTGTCATTATTGAGTTATATACGCCACTCGGTTGTTTTCGTCATACACACCGAGCTGATAGCTAATAGCTCTAACAATCCTGGCGGAGGAGGGGAGATTCGAACTCCCGCTGCAGGTCTCCCCACACTAACGATTTAGCAAACCGTCCCCTTCAGCCACTTGGGTACTCCTCCAGCGTGTCGGATTGTGCACCAACGTGCACTGGTTATTGTAGCATAGGTCAGGCAATTGCGCTAGACGTTTGTGAGATACAATTTTATCCCTACTTCGCCGCAGTGTCGTTAGCCATATATTTCCTGCATTCCCCTTCCCTTTATCAAGCAATATAAATAAGGAGGCGGTGGGCGTCTCACTACCATACCAATTCCCCATGTTGAGCTTCAAGATACCGTCATAACAGCAGGTTTTCAAGACGCTACTGGCAAAAGAGATGAAGGAAGCGAGTCACCATAACACCACAAGCCGAGAAATTTCGCCGCTTTCCTCTCGACAAAAAAAACGCCATATCGTATAATTACAAGATAAAAGGAGCTAAGTTTATTATGCTAAAAAAATGTCTACTATCTATCAGTGCTCTTGCCCTCATCGGGGGTGGGATAATTGCTGCTGCGCCGCCCAGCGCTGCAATCGGCGGTGTGTCAGACGGCGCCAGCCGCTCACGGGGCAAAGATCAGCCAGCCGATCTCTTTGGTGACGCCGGTATCTTCACACGAGTGAGCAACATCATGCTCTTCCTCGTTGGAGCTATCGCGGTCATCATGATTATCTTCGGTGGTATTCGCTATGTCGTCTCTGGTGGTAATTCATCACAGGTGCAGGGTGCCAAGAATACGATTATGTATGCCCTCGTTGGTGTCGTGGTGGCACTGCTGGCCTACGCCGCGGTGAACTTTGTTATCAACACCATCATCCCTGGTGGCAATATCAATACCACGACCAACAGCAGCAACACTGGTGCTTCAACCACCTAGCCAGTAATACTTGGCTCTCTTCTCACACAAACATATGCGCACACCATCGCGGTGTGCGCTTTTCGTTGCTCTTGACCGAGTTTGCAAAGAACAGAAATAAAGCAAGCACATTGTTTTTCGTAATAAAAAATCTACAAGCATCCTCAGCTTGCAGATTACCAGTATCAGAAATATGGCGGAGA
>CAUUSZ010000012.1:0-18371 GCA_963548065.1 uncultured Candidatus Saccharibacteria bacterium | reverse complement strand
CCCTCCCCTTCGCGGCTTACCACGCCAATCTGCCCACCGTGTGACTCGACGATCGCCTTGCTAATATAGAGCCCAATACCCGTGCCGGCTACGGTCTCGCGGCTGCGGTGCGAGCGGTAGAACTTATGGAAGAGATTACCCATCACATTCGCAGGGATGCCGATGCCGTGGTCTTGCACCTTGATGGTGACGAATGCACCGTCTTGCACGGCCGAGACGTGAACTTCGCCGCCTTCGTTGCTATATTTGAGTGCGTTGTCGATGATATTGCTCAGCACCTCAGACAGGCTGGAGCGATCGGCCGCAATAGTGGGCAGCGTGGTGGGGATATCCACCGTGAGCTGGCGGCCTTGGGTGGTGGCGCGCAGCTGCATGTCGTCGCGGATGATATTGTAGATGCTAGCCACTGACTCTTCTGCTAGGTGAACGCGGAGGTGGCGGCGGTCGAACTTGCTGGCATTGAGGATGTTGTTGATGTAGCCACTGAGGCGATTGGCCGAGACGACGAGCCGCCCCAGCAGCTCGTGTTGGTCGCCGGCCAGCGCTGGGCCAACCTCCTCAGTGAGGACATCCAGATAGCCACGAATAACGGTGATGGGCCCGCGCAGCTCGTGAGCGGCAAAGGCGATGAAATCGAGGTCATCATCCTCGGGCTGGTAGAGGGTGGTGCGATCGTGCAGTACCAGTATAACCTCGGCACTGCTTCCCTTCTCATAATTGGCTGTAATGTCGAAGATACGCCGCCCAGACTCACCCACCAGCTTGTTTGCAATGCGCAGCCAGGTCTTCTCGGCATGGACGGCGCTGCGGCGGCAGTGTGCGAGCCACTCCGTCAGACCATCGCCTGGCTCGAATAACAGCTCGAGCTCGGTCGCACCATCATGGCTCTGGCGCAGTGGGGTGTGGCGGTTGTGGTAGCGTACCTGCCCCTGGCCAGTGAGGATGGCAATGCCAGCACTGGTTTGATCGAGCGCGGCCTCGATCTGGGCAGCTTGTGCTTGAGCCTGGCTCGGTGGGTTTTGGCCAGCTAGTGCGGCCGTCTGGTAGATATATTGCAACAGTGGTTTGAAGCCATCGCGCTCGAAGTGGGCTGCATTGGGGTTGGGCGGTGTAATGGTACTGGGCTCACCCGCTACGTGACTGAGGGCATGTGTGAGGTCTTTGAGCGGGGTGAGCAGCTGTATGAGCAGGAAAATATTGAGTGGGATACTCGCCAGCACTACCACCATAATGACCAGCCAAAACTGCAGCTGGCTAGGGCTTAGGCCAATCATCCACAGTGTACTCGCCACGAGCCCGGCAATAGTGCACTGCATCAGGATACTCGCACCAATAGCACGGCGACTATAGCGCGGCCAATATTGCTTAATAAGGGTGGGTGGACGATGAGGTGGCAATGGCCGGGCTGGGCCTATTGCTGCCACGACACGCTCCCTGTGCCACCAGGTACTGCCGCAATCCATGTCTGGCCACGGGTGAGAGCGATTGCCTTGCCATTGGTATCACGTAGCTCGAGGGGGCTGGTACGGTCGGCCTTGCGCCATATTCCCTCCACTACGCTGCCATTTTGGAAGATAGTTGCTTTGCCTTGGCCAGTGGTGATAATATTCTCGCGCGTGCCATCCTCTTGCACGGTGGTCTGCTGGACGGTTAGTGCCACCACAACGCTGGGCGCGATCTGCCCTTCCTCACGATCCAAACTAGCCTCGCCACCAATGCTACGCTGGTAGGTGTTGGTGTTGGCATCGTATTGGTAGCGCGTGTTGTAGCGGGCGGATTTGCCAAAGTTGATGACGGCCACAGTGGCGGTAGCAGGGTTGGCTGGCTTGCCATCGGCCCGGGCAAGTGCGATCTTGACAACAGACTGCTTGTAGCCTTTGCTGCTATTGAGGTCATCCAGCCGCTCGGTACTGGTGTAGACATTGTGCGGGGCACGGCGGTCGGTGGCACGCCAATAGCTGCGCTCATGAAAGAACTGGTCGATATCGCGGTAGGTACCATTGCGGATCTCTTGCAAAGCATGCGAGCTACCCCCTACATGGGCTACACTGGGCTGGTATGGTGCGAGCCAGTCGATGTAGTATGGCCGCAGGCTGCGCACTGGGCCAATCATCGTTGGTTTGTTTTGCTGGTACAGCGCGAGAAAGCGAGTGATGCCTGCCTCGGCAATTGCCTCGTACACCACCTCAGCCTGCTTGACGCCCGACTGAGGGCGAGCACTGGGGCTATTCTCGAGCATCACGGCGGTGACGGGCTTGGTGGTGGCCGCTTGGTCGGCTACCTTGAGGCCAGTCAAGGGCGAATAATACACCTCTGGGGCTTTGTGCGCCACCACAACGGGGGCGGGTTTGGTCTGGCGAGGCTTATTGAGCAGAGAAAATGACGCCATAGCTCCCGCAAATACCACCAATACCCCACCAATCACCATCACAGGCATGCGGTGCTGCCCCACAAAATGCCGCAGCCCCATAAAGTGCCGTCCATGCCGCCGCAAACGTCGACGCTGCGCCCGACCGCCAAAAGCTGCCGGTGGTGTATTCTGTGGTGAACTCATCTTATGGCCATTATACCATGAGCGGATAGCGATGAATGAGGAATTTTGCAGCAAAAGGCTACCTTGGGCTTGACCACTGTACGGTGTAAGTATTTTTACTCTTGCGCTTCTCTGCTTGTGTTCTATGGGTAAATGAGCATTGGTATTTACTTTGTGTGCTGTATCTTTTTGTAGCGGTGGGTGATGAGGAATTGCGTAAGAGCTGCATGGTGAAGATAGATACATCGACACCTCGAGCGCATGCGATCAATTACCCAACAAACCCCTTGGCAAATCCGCAAAAATAGCCTACAATGAATAACCATTAACGGATAATTTGGGTGAGGAAAATGACACGACGACACGAGAGCGACAGTACAGATAATGGTAGAGACAGCAGCACTATACCACCATCACGACAGACTGATGAAGGTCAATCACCCCAATCGCCGCAACAAGCGAGCGGCGGAGATTGGCGTGTGGGGCAGGCGCAAGAAGAGGCGTTTTGCCCGCCATCTAAGGTAATAGAAGCAATAACGCAAGCTGCTATGAGGGGTGGCCTCGGTATTGGTAACGTCCCTTATACTCACTTCCCTGGTTATCATGATACAAAGTCTCGTGTAAAGTCACCGTAATCAGTCCTATTAGGCGACGTACCTCCAGCAAAGTAGCTGTGCAGTACTTCCCTTCTCGTGGCATAATCTCGCTTGATTTGAATAGCTAAGTCTTCACTTTCTCTATCTTGACCTTGTCGTTTGTTTAGGTTGGACACGACGATAATTCGTGATCAACTTCTACCCCTGTTATTGCTATTATTTTTTGCTTATGACGCAATTATTTGTTCAAGTAAAAACCGGCTGGGAGAGCCGGTTTTTGTGTGATGCGTAGCGTGTTATTATCCAAGATACTGCTCAATTCGCGCCAACGTCCGCTCCTTGCCAAGCAGCGCCAGCGTGTCATTTAGCTGGGGGCTAAAGGGTGCCCAGGTGGTGGCGATGCGGATGAGGCTAAAGAGCACGCCCGGCTTGTGGCCAGTGGTCTCGAGGAGTTGATTAAGGGTGTCTTGAATGGCGCTTGGTGTCCATGTGTGCTGCTGAGTCAGAGCGGCGTGGGCCGTGGCGAGGAGCTCTCGGCGCTGCTCATCCGTCAGTTTGCGCAGAGGCTTGTTGGTGGTAATGAGCTCTTCGTTGATGGTGGGCTCTTCGAAGAAGTAGCGGCTCAGCATTGGTAGCTCGGCCAAGGTCTTGAGGCGGTCTTGCACCAGGGCAAGCACATGTTTTTTGTACGATTCGTCGGCGCTAGCGGCGCTGGCTGGCCAATAGTGCTCGACCCGGCTGTAGAGGTCATCGAGCGATAGGCGGCGGATCCATTGGCCATTCATCCAGAGGAGGCGCTTTTCGTCGAAGCGGGCACCACTGCGCTGGACGCGCTCGAGGCTGAATTTCTCGATCAGTTCCTCCTTGCTAAAGATCTCTTGCTCGGTGCCATCATTCCAGCCCAGCGAGGCGAGGAAGTTGAGCATTGCCTCGGGCAAAATACCATCGGTGCGGTAGTCGGTGACACTCTTGGCACCATCACGCTTGCCAAGCTTTTTCTTGCCATCGGGTGCCATGATGTGTGGCAGGCAGGCCAGTACGGGTGGCTCAAGCTCCAGCGCATCGTACAAACTGAGGTAGCGTGGAATGCTGGAGATATATTCTAGCCCGCGGATGACGTGGGTAATGCCCATCTCGGCATCGTCCACGATGTGAGCGAAGTTGTACGTTGGGTAGCCATCAGCCTTGATAAGGATGAAGTCATCGAGCGCTTCTGGCCCAGCAGAGAGCTCACCCATCACGGGGTCGTGCCAGGTGTAGCGCTGGGGCTCGGCTACCTTAAAGCGCAATGGCTGAGTGCCATCCCACTCTGGTGGATTGGTTGGACGATAGTCGCGGTATAAGAAAGCCTTTTTGGCGGCCCGAGCTTCCTCGCGAAAGCCTTGGACTTCCTCTGGGGTATAGGGGTCGGCATAGGCGAGGCCTTTGTCGATGAGCTTTTGGGCCCAGCGGTGGTAGATGGCGAGGCGCTCCGACTGATGGTATGGCCCAGCATCACCGCCAACGCGTGGGCCTTCGTCCCAGTCTAGCCCAAGCCAGTCGAGTGTATCGAGAATCAGATCCTCCGCCCCAGATACAAAGCGAGCGCGGTCGGTGTCTTCAATGCGCAAGACGAACTTCCCCCCTTGCTGGCGCGTGAGCAGCCACGGAAAGAGCGCTGCGCGCACATTACCCACATGGATATACCCCGTGGGGCTGGGTGCAAAGCGGGTGCGAATGGTAGTGGCATGCGAAGATGGTGTATCAGATGATGTGTCATTACTCATATGGATAAGTATAGCAGATGAACCACATGACAAAGAACAGCATGATTTTGGCCATAGTCTACACTTCTCCCATCGCTCCCTCCTCCGGAACGCTATAAGGGTCGACACTCCCCGAGTATCGACCTCTTGCGCTGGGCTGAAAACAGATTATTGCAATCTGTTTTCACACTCCATCGGATGAAGTGATGGGAAAAGTGCAGACCTCTTAAGAGATTCACATACTTGCTGCAATCCGCTCCACCTGCTCGCTCGACAGGGGTGCATTGCCCTTGATGGTGTAGAGAATGCCGCCATTGACCCACGCGGCGGCATTGTGGGTGCTATAGATAGTGAGGCCACGGCTGGTGGTAGTGGCGAAGTTGCGGCCAAAGCTGGGCAAAACGTAGTTGGCCAGGACAGCGCTGGAATCCCAATCGGACCGGCTCTGCGTGAGAGTAAAGGTGCCTGGGCCAGCGTTGGCGGCGAACTTCATCAAGACACTCCCCTGCTGCTGCGATATGCCGCCCGCCAAGCTATAGCCACTCGGCTGATATGACGGGAACGATGCATTAATGCCAGCCTGAGCGGCGGCCATACGTGTAGCAATGGCAGGCATGTTGTGGTATGTCAGATAGCCGCCAAAGGCAAGTAGTGCCACCATTGCCCCAGCAATGCTGAGGCGCCGACCCCAGTGGCGCGCTGTTGGCTGCCGAGCTGGTGGCGGTGCGACGCTAGTGGTGGGTTTGTTGGTGCGGCGTTTACTAGCGAAGAGCTTGCGATGTTTGGATCTGGGCGCGGCTGCCGGCTTCTTACTCTGCTCGGTAAGGACGCTGCGCGGCAGTGTGCCAACGGGGATATTCTCCGTAGTGGTGAGCTCTGGCTCGGCTGGCGGCCACCACACCTCACCCTGGGGCATTCCAGAAGGCTGCGCCACTAGTGGTTGGGCAGCAAGTTCGGCGAGGTTGAGCGTGGGCAGGCCGATCGGCATGGCTGGCTGCGTGGTTTGGGTTTGCGTCTGCTCGGCTTGCTCGGTGGCAAGCACACGTGCCAGTTGTGATGGTGGTGGTGTGCTGTGGCGCTTGGCGGCACTGGGTGGTTCTATCTCTGATGGTACAAAGACAAAATCCATACTGCGTGGCGCGCCAGGCTGGGTGGGCGTCTGTTGAGCAGTGCGGTGTGGAGTTTGCGCACGGGGCGATGAGGGTCTTGTTGGCTGAGCCGAGAGTGGTGAGATCGTCACAGGTTGCCGCTTCCGTAGTTGGTGCGGCGTGCTGGGCTGAGATGATGTGATGGGCTGCACCGCCACTGGCCGATGATGTTTGGTGATGTGCGCAGCTGGTGCTGTGGCGCGATGTGTTGCCGTTGTTTTTTGCGGTGCGGCTGCATGGAGTGTGGCCAGCTGGTGCGCGGGGCGCGGCGGAGTGGTTTGAGTGGCCCTCGTAGATGCTCGTGACTGGTTCTTTACGGGTGATTGCGGCGTCGCTGTGGCCGCCTGAGTTGTCTGTACTGCCTTGGTTGCCGGGATGATTTCTGAGATATGCTTCTGAGCCGCCTTGACTGCTGTAGAGCGAGCGCGCGGGGTATGAATGATCTTTAGCTCAGGCCCGTATAGTACAGGCTGCCGCTCTGATTTGCTTGTGCGATGCAGCCCTGGCCTCTGTATATCTTGACGAATGGCAGTCTGCCCAGCTGCCTGTTTAGACACTTGTCTACCACGTGTGACCGTCGTATGACGCATAATAAGTATATCCCCCTTGTTCCCTCTTTGATCGTATAATACTCCAAGCGTAAGGGGTTTTGCAAGAGGTGGGAGCTGTTTTGTATAAAATCCCTCGGGACAAAATAAAATACATGAGCCTGCTGCAAGGTTGAACTAGATAGGCAACACATCCTACCTCCCTCCAGCCATGGTATAATGTTGTCATGGATACGAAGCAACGAAAGCGACGCCAACGCGTCCATCTGACATTGATCTATAGCATGATGGTGCTGACTGTTCTCTTCACTGTCGTGATTTTTGCCTATGCAATACAGGGGTACCGGCTCAATTGGTCGAGTGGTAAGGTTGTGCAGGGTGGCCTGGTGCAGTTTGACACTCACCCTGATGGTGCCCAAGTGACGGTAGACCAAACTCGCCTAAGCAACGAGACGCCTAGTAAGCTTACCCTCTCGGCTGGCCAGCGCAACGTTACTATTCAGCGTGAGGGTTACCGTGACTGGCACAAGACGGTGGATGTGAAGCCTGGCAGTGTGCTGTGGCTCGACTACGCTCGGCTCATTTCCAGCAACCCCAGCCACAAGAATGTTGCAACCGCTAGTGGTGCGTCAAGCGCCATTGCTTCAGGTAATAATCGCTACCTCGCCTTCACTCCGTCTGCGCACAAGCCCACCGTTACCCTGGCTGACCTCAGTGGTGATAAGCCACAGACGACGAATATCACACTCGACAGCGCGCACTACACCGCGCCAGACAATGCTGAGCACCAAGCCTTCACCCTCGATTCGTGGGACAAGGATAACCGCTATGTGACGATCAAGCACACCTACAATGGTGATAAAACCGAGTGGCTCGTCCTCGACACGCAGGGTAGCCACAAGCTCGAGAATGTCACGCGGCAGCTTGGCGTAAATGTTACTGCTGCTAAATTCTCGCAGGGTGACAGCCGCAAGCTTTTTGTCCTCACTGGTGAGGGCGACCTGCGCCAAGCAAACCTTAGTGATACGACCATCACTGGCCCACTCGTCAGCAATGTGGCTGAGTTTGCGCTCTACAGCGACACTACCATCACCTACACGACCAAGCTCGACCACACTAGCAAGCAGCGCACTGCTGGCTACCTCACTATTGGCACCACCAAGCCTCGCACCGTCCGTAGCTATGCCGATGATGGTGTAGCACCACTACACTTCCGTATCGAGAAATATTACGACAAAGTATACTACGTGATCGCCTATGGTGAGACGGCTGAGATTCTCAGCAGCACCTCGCATGCTGCGAGCGATTCGCGTACGGCAAGCAGCCTCAAGTCTGTCGCCAGCCTCAGTATGCCAGGTGGCATTAGCCATGTCGATTTCTCGCGTGGCGGGCATCGCTTCGCCTGTGTGTATAACGATGCGAGCCTCATGACATACGACCTCGAGCTACTCAAGTCCTCCACCATCAAGCTCCCCCAGCCACTGACGCGCGATATCAACTGGATTGATGGCTACCACTTCACCTTCACCCACGGCGGTGTACACCTCTACGACTTTGATGGTGCTAACCAGCAGCGCATCACCACCTCGGCGCTCGACCTCCCTGTTGTCCTCTCGCAAAACCAGCGCTATCTCTATAGCTTCGTCAAGACGAAGGATGGCGTGGCGCTGCGCCAGACGAAGATCGTGAACGATAACTAGGCATTACCACAGCCCTTGACAGTACCGGTTATAGGCTTGCTGTTGTTAGCGGGCCATGCGCATAATTAACAAAA
Organism: uncultured Candidatus Saccharibacteria bacterium; assembly: GCA_963548065.1. Taxonomy (GTDB): domain Bacteria; phylum Patescibacteriota; class Saccharimonadia; order Saccharimonadales; family Saccharimonadaceae; genus Saccharimonas. Next base: position 10,027 of record CAUUSZ010000012.1, on the reverse strand, counting down.
ATCAAAAAACATAGCCCACCAACCATGCTCAAACTGAACCGGATTAATCGCTCAATCCGAGAGTGCGCTTAAGGGCACTACGATCAGATTGGGTCATGGCAATAGTCGCAAGATTCACGATATATTCACCAAGATAACAGGGGTAGCTAGAAGGTTTGTTAACCAATAATCGTTGTGATTTTTACATACTTTTCTTATTGCTATAGCGCTGTGTAGTTTGGCAATGTACTCTCATATTCGCATATCTCTTTGCGATAGCACACTTTCCTTCGTCTTTATACTGCTACACCAAGAATATAGCCTAACTAATCAGGCGAATCAAAAAACACCGCTAAAACTTTACTTCGAGTTCTCATACAAGTTCACTATGCTAGAAATGTCTCGGCTAGAATAGATAGCAGAGCCCTTATTTTAGCCGAGACGCTGCAGTGGAGATGATAATGAAAGCCTTGGGCAGTCTTAAGACTTGACCCAGTGTGATACTCCACTACGTCAACCATCAGAGTAATTAAATCTCGCACCTCAAGCGTAGATATCACACTGGTTTATAACCAACTTACCGTCCCGAAAACAGGTTGCCGACTCGTTGGACGAAAGTTGGTGAGTTGCCTGGCATGGCGCTCTTGCTGTTGCTGCTACTGTTGGTAGTGGTTTGAGATGCTTCTTTTTTGGCGGTGGATGGGTCGGGGCTGACTTGCTCGGCTGTGACGAGTAGGCGGTTGAGGTCGGTACCAAGTGGCACACAGGTGATGAGCGTCATAGTTGGCTTGGTGGCGTTGGTTTGCAGCGCGTGCACATCGGTCGGCTTGACGACTTGCGAGCCAGTGACAGTATAGGTGTAGCGCTTGCCGTTGTAATTGACGTAGATATTGTCACCCTTTTGCATTTGCTCGAGCCGTGCGAAGATGAACTTGTACTTACCATTATCGAGCCAGTCGTTGCTTGAGTGACCTGAGACGACGAAATTCCCTACTTCACCAGGCTTCGCATTGGCACCAGGGATGTTGAACCACACAACGCCCTTATCCATAGCGGCATTGAGTGAGGCTTGGCTAGCAGCGTTGGCATCCCACACGATGGGTACGTCTACCGCGATCTTAGGAATGATAAGCTTGGGATCTGGGCCAACGTTGGTTGAGTCATATGGGCTAATGATATAGCTCTGGGCATCGAGGTCGCCTGGCGAGGTATAAGCAGCAACGTATGAGAAAAAGACCCGGTTGTACTGCAATGCCAAGAATAATACCATGACGGAAATACCAGCTACCGCGGGGATGAAGTGTCGGCTATGGCGGACTTTGTTCGCACCGTTGCGGATCGAGCTCAGTAAGCGCGAGCGCAGGTCGCCCATTGCTTGGCTTTGGGTGAGCTCTTCTGGCTCATCAGTGGTGGCTGTGGTGGTATTAGGCGTATCGACGTCGTGAGCTTTGGCTTGCTCAGCGAGGCGCTCCTCAGCCTTCTTGACTTGGCCTAGATAGTAGCGTTCATAATACTGCTGATAGTAGTTTTGCCAAGCACTGTGATATTGCTGCCAAGCGGCCTTTTGGTTGGCGGTGGGCTGGCGTGGTGCACCGGCAGGGCGCTGGCTGTCTGGTTGCTGCGGCTGATGCGCGCTCGCTGCTGGCTGCTCGGTGTGGTTGTCTTGAGATGAGGGTTTTTGCTGCGCGTCAGCTGTTGATGAAGTGGCTGTGCGAGTTGGTGAGGGTTGGGATTGCGCCGATGTGCCAATGTAGTGCGCCTGTGGGCGGCTACGCGGCGTGATAGATGAGATATCGCGCTCACGAGTCGTGGGTGCTGAGTGGGTATTTGACGCTGCAGCCGCTTGGCTCTGACGCCACGCGTGCGCACCTGGACGGTAAGCCGTCTGGCTGTGCTGAGCGCCGCCTACTGCGTGCCGCACCACTGGTGCATGGCTGGCTGGTTTGCTCGCAAGGTTTGGAACTGAGAAGGTAGCCGCCTTGGTGCTCGTGCTGGGCGCTGGCTGGCGAGTCGGCGCATTACCAATGATGGGCTGCATAGTTGGGCGGTTTGTGTTGCCGCTACTGTTTGACGTATTGTATAGCGCATCAATTTGCCCACGCACCTCACTAAGCCGTGCATCGCGGCTCTGCGATGATGAGTGCCCTCGTGATGTTGTGCGTGACGAATCTTGTGGCTGCATAACTACTTCCAGTATACAATATTAGCTTTGATATACCAATATATCGCTTGCGTTTCAAAGCCTGCCTTCGATAAGAAGTTACCTGCCCGTGCTCACGCTCTCGAGACCGATATATTCGAAAAATAAGAGTTATTAATCAAAAAAATAAGCCGACATCGCGGCTTATTTTTCGGAAAACAGTTGAATAAACACTGGTACCGCGGGCCGGACTTGAACCGGCACGTCCGAGTGGACATCAGATTTTGAGTCTGACGTGTCTACCAATTCCACCACCGCGGCGTGTGTAAGATCAGTTACAGCCCTATCCTGCAACTTCCGTTAGTATAGCAGATTGCGCTGTACTTGACTAGCCTCTTGCCCAAGGCTCTATGGAGACATGCCTAAGTGGTCATTCTCTTCATTCAATACGACTCCTCGCCCATCCTAAATGATTAGACAACTGGCGATAAACAAGCAAGAGAAAATATGGCAAAAAGCCGAGCAACATCACATAGCCGCCCAACAGGCGAAAGCACCAATCGTACGATGTATGTTTGTAAACACAACACCATCGAACATCGCTTGCACGCAACCCTCATATAACAGTGGCTATTATCATCATTTTATGGTAGAACAACAGCCATGAAATATAGATTTAAGCATAAGCATAATATATGAAAAAGTATTGTTGACAAAAAATAAAGGACATGATAATCTCAACACATAACGTCTAATAATGACGAGGAGGAAAACAAATGAACAAACTAGCAAAATCGTTTGTTGCACTCGGTGTTGTCGCCGGCGCAGCAATCGGTAGCTTGTGGGTAGCACAGCCAGCATCGGCAGCGATCTCAACAAGTTGTAGCAAATTTAACGTCGTAGAGTGCGGCACGAAGGATGTACAAACCCTGCGCAGCACCTACTCGAGCCGTGCAGAAATCCGCCAGCTCTACACCCAGTTCGGTATTACCGAGCAAATGATCAGCGGTGCCAACATGCAAGAAGGTACTGTTGATGCCAACGGCAACATCATCGTTGGCGGCCGGGTTGTTGCCACAAGTGCTCGCACCCTGCAGGCCAAGGCTGGCACCAACCAAAAGAAGCCAGAAGGTCAGCGCGCTGCTGGTGGTCACACATACTACCAGTACCCAACGGGCGACAGCTTCATCTTGGGCAAGACAACCTTCAATATCTACGCATGGTTCGACAACAATGGTAAGTTTATCGCTGGTGTTATCAAGGACTGTGGTAACCCTACCTGGGGTACCCCAACTCCCCCACCAGCTAAGCCAAGCCTGACCTGCGACGCATTGCAAGCTACCCAGGTTTCGCGCAACGAATACCAATTCACCGCCAAGGCAACCGCTAAGGAAGGTGCAAAGGTCGCTACGTACAAGTACGACTTTGGTGACGGCAAGACTGCCACCGGCGGCGCAACCGTTCGCCACACTTACGCCAAAGAAGGCACATACACCGTTAAGATGACCGTAGTTGGCAACGAAGGTGGTAGCACCAACGTTGAGAAGACCAGCCAGGACTGCCAGGTTGTTATCAAGGTAACACCTCAGCCAAGCATCCAGGTGTGTGAGCTGAGCAGCAGCACCATCATCACTATCAAAGAAAGTGAATTTGACGCTACGAAGCACTCAAAGAACGTCAAAGACTGCGACAAGATGAAGGTCTGTGAGCTGAAGACTGGTGCTATTGTCACCATCAAGGAAAAAGAATTCGACGAGAAGAAGCACTCAAAGAACACTGCTGACTGCGACAAGGTCAAGGTCTGCCGCATCTCTGACAAGAAGATCGTCGAAGTTCGCCGCAACGAAGTAAGCAATGACTACACCACCGACATGTCGAAGTGTGAGCAAACTCCTCCTTCAGTAGTTGAGTTGCCACACACCGGCTTGGGCGGTACCCTCCTGCCGCTGGCTGGTATTGGTAGCCTCACTGCTGCAGGTGCCGCTTACTACGTAAGCCGCCACCGCAAATAAATAACCGTTTGCGGATAACCAAAAATCACCCGTTTTGCATGGACGGGTGATTTTTATTGGTTTGGTTTTCGAAGGGAACCGATTGGCCCAATATAAGCTGCGCGTCCTCTTTTCTTTTTGATTGGTCTCATCTGTGGGATTGTGGAGTGAGAGTTGCTCTGATGAGACGTATTAAGCTTCTCTGTCTCTTCCTCTCAGCCACTCCTAGGCCGCAAGAGAAGGCCGGTCACGCATATGTGAGTGCAATCTGTCTGATCTTCCTGTACTGGTGGTGCTCTATGCTAGTCAGTGGCAGGATATATATTTTGCTGGAATAATAGAGAAAGGTAGGTAAACATATGTTTTACATCGTAGCTTCTAGATGGTAACACGAGTAGTTTGATTGGTTCACTCCTCCTCAATAGAGGCTTAATATAGGCCGTAGTTAGCTTCTGTAGATATAGTTCAGCTAATGATGACGGTGTCCAATGTCTCCTCAAGGTATTCCATCTACACCCCCTACTCTATCCCACTATACTCTTGGATAGGAGATGCTTTCTACGCGGTATGGGATCTTCATACAGGCTGGGGCGGTGGTGAATAAGGCAAGTGATGGACTGCGTAGCAACACACAAAACAAAGTGAGCAGTATGAGGATGCACTGAACACGCTCATTACTCATGTATCATAGTTGACGCAGTACACAAACTAGTGCGAACAAATATAATACTCAGCTGCTTTTTACTCTATAGTGCAAGAGAAAATAGGCGATCTACTATGACTGATACGCTAAATATTACAGCAAAACATGGTATGAGTACTTGATTTCCAGTATAATAGTGCTATTTATGTTCTATAAATAAGATATATAATGCTGGTATTCGTGCAAGTATAGCACGCCATGTAATAAGAGAGTTTGATATAGTATTTGGCGGTGTTTTATGCTTGTGCTAGTTTTTTGTCCAGCAGAATAACAGAGGTCGTGGGCTCATGTGACGCAAACATTTGTTCATGATTTGTGCTTCGTATGATCTGAACACAAAAAGCGAACAATATAATAATAGCGCTGTGCATCGCGTGCAAATCTCTTTTTTCGCTCTTCCCTTTCGGTATTGGTTTGGTAGGATATAAAATCCCACTACTTGAAGTGGTCTCATCGGTATATTTATCGTGCTTAAATATGCCTGTCGTTTGTCATTCAAGCAAAAAGCAGATCATAGAAATGTTGCTCGTGCTCTAGGGCTTGAGCGACTCTTATACTTCCCTTCACTAGCCAAAGAGATGAAGAAGAAAATACAAATAGCTATAACAAAAGTTCCGGAGCCGATACCTGATACCTATTCCTTCCCATCTAGCAGGCTAGCTGTAGCTGCCTGGAGGGGTGTCGCTGGGTTCCACATGGTGTAGGCGGCGATGCGCGTTGGCACAGTGCCCTGCCAAAGTGCCATTGGCTGCGACCATGGTGTTGACGTGACAGTGCCGTGCTGAGCGATGAGGATGGTGTCGGCGTGGAAGGTGGCTATGGTAAGTGGATAGGTGATGGTAAACTTGTGCAGCACCTCGACCAGCTGGAGGAGCGGCATGAGGAAGGTGAGGATCTTGGGGTAGTACAGCGTGCGCAGCAGCTTTTGGACTTGCGAGAATGAGGCGACAATGAGGATGTTTGACTGACTGGCAAGCTGCGGGGCGCTTGGCATAAGCAAGTCGACCGCATCACGGCTAATGATGAGTGGTATGGTGGTATGGCTCACGAGCTTTTCGTAGACAATGGCAGTCTGACTGTTGCGGCCAGCGTCGCCGATGAGAAGAAGCGTATCGGCCCAATTGCCCAAGGCTTGCAGCTCTGGCCAGGCTTCGTTGCCCAGGCTGCCGCTGCTGTTGCTTGCGGCAAAAATCGTGTCCGTCACGCTGGCAGGAATAGTGCCACGTAGGGCATCTGGCAACACCACGCGTGCCTGCCCTATCCCTGTGGCGAGTGCAGTAGTATAGCTGTGCTCGATGGCGCGAAAGCTCAGCCGGTTGCCACCAATAATGCCTAGCTTGCCTGCCTGGGCCCGCTGCTGCGGTTTATTCCAGGCGATGTCTGGGTAGAGCGGTTTGGCCGGCGTTTGCTGCTGCCAGTAGGGGGTGTTCATGCGTAGTCACCTTGCTCTGACGGGCGGAGATAATACGGGGAGAAAATAATCAGCATAGAGCTATTATACCGCGAAGTGAGAGTGTGTGCTATGTATCTCTGCCCGGTAGCATCTCCCTTGCTGCTGAGCAGTGGAATGGATTGAGCGGCCTATAACTGGGGCGGATGAGGAGCACAGCCTGTGGTGAGTGAAAAAACGCGAAAAAGAAAAACCCAACCTAGGAGCTCTCCATACTCTAGTAAGAGTAAGTGCTGACGACTAGGTTGGGCAAGAAGGAGATGGGAGGTTGGGGCGCAGAGGGTGCGCAAACGTGTGCTTGCGCACCCTCTGCTGACCAGCTAGGATCCACTTCCACCGAGGAGGAAGCTCATGACTGTCACCTCCTCTCCCTTCAAGGTCACCTCTCGCCGAATTACGAGAAGCTAATATATATATCAATATATGAGGGGTGTGTCAAGGTTTGCGTGTTTATCGCGCCCCCCTAGTCTTACACTATTGGCTCATCCAATGTAATGCTAACCGGGCAGTGGTCGCTGCCCATTTGGCTGGCGTGGATGTGGGCGCTGGTAATGCGCGGGGCGATTGCCGCCGAGGCTAGCCAGTAGTCGATCCGCCAGCCCACGTTGCGGGCCCGGGCGTTGGCCCAGTGTGTCCACCAGGTGTAGGCATCGGTTTGGCCTGGGTGAGCGGCGCGGAAGGTATCCACAAAGCCAGCGTCTAGGTAGTGCTGGAAGCCAGCCCGTTCTTCGTCTGTAAAGCCATGCTTGCCCCGGTTAGCGCGTGGGTTGGCAAGGTCTATTGGCTGATGGGCGACGTTCATATCGCCGCAGTACAGCACCGGCTTGGCCGGGCCGTACTGGCCGGCCTCCAGCCCCTGTAGGTATGCCAGCATACAGGGGTCCCATGCCTTAGCGCGCAGGGCCAGCCGGCTCAGGTCGCCCTTGCTATTGGGTGTGTAGCAGGTCACCAGCCAAAAGCTGGCAAACTCCGCTGTAATGACGCGGCCTTCATCATTTGGGCTGCCGTAGCTATCGGCCGCCAGCTGGAACTGCTCTACCAACTCAGCCGGCAGGCCATCGCGCCACTGCAGCGGTGCGGTTTTGCTAAAGACTGCCGTGCCGCTATAGCCCTTCTTGGCCGCGCTATAAAAGTGCTCGTGGTAGCCCGGCAAATCGAGCTCCACCTGCTGGCGCTGCGCTTTCGTCTCCTGCAGGCACAGGATATCGGGGTTATGCGCCGCCATAAAGCGGGCAAATTCGCCCTTGTTTATCACCGCACGAATGCCGTTGACGTTCCAGGAGTAGAGATTCACGATGTGGAGTCCTTCTCGGTGCTAGTGGTTGTGCCGCCGCCCATATCATAGCGGTAGATCGGCTTAGTGATGCGTAATCCGTGAGTATAACGATAGAGTTCGCCATAGATACCGCGTAATCCTTGTTTTAAATCCTGTTCACGATAGCGTCGGTCGGATGATTGACAATTGGTTTTGATGATGCCAATTTTATAACCAGCTCGCTTTGCCTTGAGCACAAAATCGTAATCCTCCATAATAAAAAGCTCAGGATCGAAACCATTAATTGTTTGAAATGCTTGACGCGTAGCATATAAACAGCTAAAACCAATTGGCCACGGCGTGTGAGCCATTAGTCGCATATAGCCGACCATAAAGCTTGCGCCAAGTCGAATAGTCATTTTTTTGGACTTCATTTGCTGAGTAAAACTCCCCGCCGCAAAAAGATGTTTTGCAACTTGTACTTTAAAATCTGCCAAAAAATCCGCATCTGGGATGAGGTCGGCATCCATGAAGATTAACATATCGCCTGTTGCCACTGCTGCACCAGCGTTTCGAGCATGTGCAGCCCCTGGTTTGTTAGCCTTAATAATAGTTAGAGGGAGCTTATCAGCGTACTGTTGAGAACTTTCGACTGTTGTGTCGGTGCTGTGTGAGTCAACCACAATTATTTCGTCAGCTACTCGAGACTGTCTGACTAATGCTTCAAGCAGGTGCTCTACTACGCCAGCTTCGTTTTTGCAAGGAATAATGATGCTAATTTTCATAAACCTAGTATAATAGAGAAATGAATAAAATTTCAACGCTAAAACAAATTTACACAGAGCTGGGCTGCCGTGAGCGAGTATCGCAAGGTATTTGTTGGTTCGAGTGCAATATGATGGCAGAGCGTTTGGTGGTGATTTTTCCTGGAGTAACTGGCGGCAAGATTGATATGATGCCATTGGCTCAGCACTATGTGGGTGCTGGATATGCAGTGTGTGTGTTTGATCTACCTGGGCATGGTAGATCAGTGCGCACCCATTTCAAAACATATGATGACTTGGCCAAATGGCTCTTATGTGCACTTGATCAACTAGGCAAAACACCACATCTCATTATCGGTAATTCTTTTTCTTCGTCAGTGTTGTATCATGCATTGCGGATGGGCTGGCTGCCATCACAAATCAAGGTCGTGCTGGCTTGCCCTACGCCAACTATGTCGCGAATCGCCAATACATTACAAAGACTATCGAATAAACTACCTGATAAGCTAGGTTGGGATGTATACACAAGTAAGTCTGCTCAAGGGATTCGTATGGTTGTAGGGCTCAAGACACGACGAAAAAACGCCTGGCAGTGGCTGCGTGAATCAGAGCGATACAAGAGAGATACACTTACCTTACGCGATTCTGATATCTTGACAACACTACTCTACAATCAAAATCCGTATATCTTTGGCATGCCAGAAGAAGCTCAGCAGCGAATAACCGTCATCATTGGCGACAAAGATAATATTATTAATGCCAAGGCGGTAGAAATAATGCACGAATTATTGCCACAAGCACACTTCGTGACAGCACCAGGTGCAGGGCACTTATTACATCTCGAAGCCATCGAATACTACCCGACAGAGGCAGAGAATAGGAAAGAGGCATCCTATCAAGCAAAAGTCCACTAAGCTGCTGTGCTATTTTTGCTGTACATATGATATGCAATAGTGTTGCACAAGTTAGCTCAATATGACTTGACAAACTAAAAAGATCTATATATCATATAGACCTAACCCGCTAAAGATAGGAAGGTAGCTCGTTATGCTGTCGAGACGAAAAAAGGGAGCACCAAATTACCGCGCAGAAAACATACCAGTCACAATAAATCAATATAGAAATGATCGACTACTCGAGCAAGTTAGCTACCTGATGAGCCTAGGTCTGGAACCGTATAGTGGCCGCGAGCGAGACATGGGTAATCTCAGGCAGATCAAGGTGGTGTCTGAGCTTGGCAAGGGTGCGATGATGCTGACGCACTTTGAGAGTAGCACATCAGACTCTGGTCGCTTGGTCCTCTACGGTGCTGGAATCTGGAGTAACCCAACAGCACCTGCCGGTAACCTTGAGATTACCGAGATCGCTCATCATGCTGGTGGCTCAGGCGGAGTGATGCCTGATGTATTGACATTGCCAACCAGCACTCATAAGCCATCTGTCGCCAAAGAGGTGGCGCGCACTGGTAGCTTTATGCTGTTAGGCGAAGCGATTGCCCCAGTTATCGAAAGATACGCCCATGATTATGATGACATTGTTGTCCTTGGTAATTCATTTGGTGGGCGGGTTGTTCCGGCATCTATTGCAATGATGAGTGATAGAAATGCAGCTAAGCTGAGCGAAGTTGTTATATTTGATTCACCAAGCAATCACGAACAACTTGGCTGGCGTATCGTGCCAGCACAGGCTCGAGAAATCGGTCACCAAAAGCAATATACTACACAATCGCAAGATAAGGTAGCACA
>CAUUSZ010000011.1:0-19214 GCA_963548065.1 uncultured Candidatus Saccharibacteria bacterium | reverse complement strand
AGCATGATTTCTTGTTTGAGCAAATCTTTTTCGTGGGCAATGGTAGTGCGATAGTCGTCGCTCACAGCTGCGTGCGGGTCGGCGCAAGCACCCCAAAAGAGTAGTTCGACGAGCAGCGGCAAGAGCTGCCAGCTGCTGTCTGTTGGGCTATAAATGTATTGATTGCCTTGGAGTGGATCGCGTTGCTTATCAAGCAAGCCAGCCGATTCTAACCGCGCCAAACGATCAGCCAAAATATTGCTCGCAATGCGCTCATCGCGTGCGAATTCGCGGAAGTAGCAGCGCCCAAAGAGCAGCACGTCACGCATGATAAGGAGTGTCCATTTGTCGCCAAAAAGGTCGAGGCTGTAGCTAATGGGGCAGGCTGAGCGTTTGTGAGCTGTTCGTGTCATGCCTTTAGCGTAGCATCAAGGCTTGCGTTTTGCAAGTTTGTGGTGTGGGCGGGGAGCGAAGCAATATTGGCGAGGCTTTGTCATAACAAAAAGCACTTACTGTAGTAGTAAGTGCTTTCGCGCCAGCGCACCTTACAGACCGACATGGTGCACTGGCAAATAGACCGAAATGGTGGGCAATAGAGGATTCGAACCTCTCACCTCTTCAACGTCAATGAAGCGCTCTAGCCAAATGAGCTAATCGCCCGACACGTGTATTGTAGCAGAAGATGCAGGGGAGGGCAAGGGTACATGGGACACATACCTGAACGTGCAAACTTATCATCTTCGCCCTCACAACAAACCCATCACACCGAAAATGTTCCGGCCAGATGAATCACAGAGCTTATCCGCCCTCACAGCCACTGGCCTCCAGATATTTTCTTGCGCGATGGGTTTGTTGTGAGGGCGATGTAGTTGGGAGAGGTTGAGGCTGACACTATTTGCACCCACCCCCACTCTCGTTATACAATAGACGGTAAGTGCTGACGGGGCCTCACCAGCCTCCCGAGCTTCGTGGGCTGTCGTGATGTGCGAGAACGTTGCGTCATGAGTGCTTGGCGGTAAGCGCCAAGAAGTCCGGTGGAACCGCCGTTTGTGTGCAAGCGGCCCGAGACATGCGAAATTGGTCGGATGGAGTATCCGTGCCAGGGCGCATGTTTTTTATTTTTATCAACATAATTTATATCCAAGGAGGAGCGAATCGGCTTCTGGCTGCTAGCGCGCAGCAGAGAAGTTGATGAGCAAACAAAGCAATGAACAACGAGCAACAAGCAATGTGCCACAGCCTGGCGCATATCATGGCGCAAGCCGTCCAGCATTTGTGGCCACAGGCGAAGTTTGGTGTGGGGCCAGCCATCGAGCAGGGGTTTTATTATGATATTGACCTTGGTGATGTCACGATATCTGAGGCGGACTTTGGCAAAATCGAGAAGGAGATGCGGCACATTATTGCGCGCGATCTACCCTTTACACACCGAGATGTGCCAGTGGATGAGGCGATTGCTTGGGCGACGGAGGCGGATCAGCCGTACAAGATCGAGCTGCTCAATGACCTGAAGCGCTCGGGGACGACCATTGCCAAAGAATTGGCTGGAGAGGCCCTTGGTAGCGCCGCAGAGGGCGAGAGCAAGGTAGAGACGGTATCACTCTACTCTCAGGGCGATTACACCGATCTGTGCCGTGGTGGGCACGTAGAGAGTACGGGCAAGGTGGGGGCCTTCAAGCTGCTGCGTGTGGCTGGTGCATACTGGCGAGGCGACGAGACCCGGCCGCAGATGCAGCGGCTCTATGGTGTGGCTTTTGCAACGCAGGCGGAGCTTGATAGCTACCTGCAGATGCGCGAAGAAGCCAAAAAGCGCGACCACCGCAAGCTTGGCAAAGAACTCGACCTCTACACAATGTCGCCACTGGTGGGGGTGGGCTTGCCACTCTTTACACCGCGCGGCACGATCTTGCGCGATAAAGCAGCCCAGCTCTCTAACCAGCTGCGTGAGAAATACGGCTTTGCCAAAGTCTGGACGCCGCACATTACCAAGAAAGATCTGTACGAGACGAGTGGGCACTGGGCGAAGTTTGGTGATGAACTCTTCCTTGTGACGAGCCAAGAGACGAGCGACAAGATGGCTCTCAAGCCAATGAACTGCCCGCATCACACGCAGATTTTTGCTAGTCAGCCACGGAGCTACCGCGATATGCCGGTGCGCTACCTAGAGACGACGACCGACTACCGCGACGAAAAAACTGGCGAGCTGGGCGGCCTGAGCCGGGTGCGCTCACTGACGCAGGATGATAGCCATGTGTTTTGCCGGCCAGATCAGATCGAGCAGGAGATGAGTAATTTGCTGGCCTGTGCCGAGGAGCTGTACCACATTGTGGGGATGAAGCTGCGTGTCCGCCTGAGTTATCGCGATGAGGGTGAGGGCTACCTTGGGGCACCAGAATTGTGGCAATCGGCCCAGGCTCAGCTCAAGGCAGCTGTGATGGCTAAGCAACTGGACTACTTCGAGCAGGAGGGCGAAGCGGCCTTTTATGGGCCAAAGATCGACTTCATGGCGACGGATGCGATTGGCCGCGAGCACCAGGTGGCGACGGTGCAGCTCGACTTCGTCCAGCCCGAGCGCTTTGGCCTCGAATATACCGATGAAGCGGGTGACATGGCTCGGCCAGTGATGGTTCACAGCGCGCTGCTGGGCTCGATCGAGCGCTTCCTGAGCGTCTTTATTGAGCACACAGCGGGGTGGTTCCCCTTCTGGATTGCGCCCGAGCAAGTCCGTATTCTCACAATTAACAACACCGTAGAAGACTATGTTGATGAAATCACATCGGTGCTCAAAACAGTGGTACTGATGCGTCCTATAAAATACAACGAGGTAAGATATACAACAGATATGCGCAATGAATCGCTCAGCAAAAAGATCCGCGAAGCTACTGTTGTAAAAATTCCGGTGCAGATTATCGTTGGCCCGCGCGACAAAGCCAACCGCCAGGTAAGTGTGCGTACCCAGCAGGGCGAGACAACGATGCCGTTGGATGAGCTAGCAGCCTATCTAGAGGAGCTGAGCTAATGCGCCGCTTGCGCATTGCTGTGGATGTCGACGACGTGCTGGCGGAGAATGCCGCTGGCGTCGTCGCCTTTAGCAACCAGCGCTGGGGGACGAACCTGACGGTCGATGACTACGATGAGCACTGGGCCAAGATGTGGCAGGTGGATAATGCTGAAGTGGAGCGTCGCACTGCCGAGATTGTGAGCACGAGCCTAAGCGCGGGCTATGGGCACATTGGCGGCGCGCTGGAGGTGCTAGAGCATTTGGCACAACACCATCATCTGATGATTGCAACGTCACGCTGCCTACAAGTAAAGGGTGATACAATAGCCTGGATCGACGAGCATTTTCCAGGTATCTTTGCGAGCACGGCGGTTTATTTCTCGGGTATTTGGGATGAGTTAACTAATGATTCGCACCGTGCCACGAAGGCAGAGTTGATGACACAAATCAACGCCGATGTGCTGATCGACGACCAGCTCAAGCACTGCCAAGCGGTGGCAGCGCATGGCCGCAACGCGCTGCTCTTTGGCAATTATGCCTGGAACCAAGCCGCAACGCTGCCAGCGGGGGTGGTGCGCTGCACAAATTGGTACGACGTGGAGGTGGCAATTGAGCGACTTGCCAGTGATGAGCCTGCGTGATACGGTCTACAAGCTGATGGCGCAGCTGCCGGATGATACCGTGACAACCTATGGTGACCTGGCAGCTTTTGCTGGCCACCCATATGCTGCGCGGCGAGTGGGGGAGATTGCCCATGGTGGGCCGGAGGAGCTGCCGTGGCATAGACTTGTGAATTGCAAGGGAGGCCTTGCGGTCGGCTTTCCGGGTGGGCAGGCGGTGCAACGGCAATTGCTCGAGCATGATGGGATCCAGTGTGATGATTCGTACCGCGTGGTTGATTTTGCACAGCGTCGCTGGCGGCCACTTGCTGCGTCACATAATAATCTGAAAGGTAGCTCGCATGCTCACAAAAAATAACACACCACTTACTGTGCCGCTTATTGCTATTGTTGGACCGACCGCTAGCGGCAAGACCAGCTTAGCAGTTCGCCTCGCCAAGCAGTACGGTGGTGAGATTATTTGTGCCGATTCGCGCACCATCTACAAGGGCATGGATATTGGCACTGCCAAGCCCTCGCCGCACGAGCAAGCCCTTGTGCCACACTGGGGGCTAGACTTGGTGGAGCCAGGCCAGCGCTTCACAGTAGTGGATTTCCAGCGCTATGCTAATAAGCAGATTGCGGCTATTCGCCAGCGTGGGCACATTCCGTTTCTTGTTGGTGGGACGGGCCTGTATGTCGATGCAGTGTTGTATAAATTTCAATTTCCAACGGTGAACAAAAAGCTTATGCAGCAGTTACAGGGCGATTCTATAGAAACTTTGCACGAACATTGTCGAGTACACAACATAGAATTGCCCAGTAATAAATACAACAAAAGGCATGTCATTAATACAATAGTGCGAGAAGGACAACAGTTACAGAGGTCAGAGCATGTTGATAAAAATACCTATGTTGTAGGTATTGCAACACCGCGTGATGCCCTACGCGAGCGCATTGCTGAGCGGACAGAGCAGCTTTTTGCACATGGTGTTGTACAAGAAGCTACGGAAATAGCGGCCCAATACGGCTGGGACAGTGAAGCAATGACAGGGAATATCTACCCAATTATACATAAATTACAACAGGGCGAGTATACACTTGAACAAGCCAAAGCGGCATTTTGTACGGCAGATTGGCACCTGGCCAAGCGGCAAATGACCTGGCTGCGACGTAATCCCGATATTATATGGTGTGACCTGGAGGATGCTGAGGCCTACCTTAATCGGGTGCTCGCGCAAGCGCACCAGATGTGATACCATAAATCTAGTTGGTGACCGTAATGATAGATGCACTGTTTGGATCAAAAACTCGTGTGAAATTGCTCCACCTTTTCTTGAATAACCCAGGAAAGGCATTTTATGTGCGCGAGATTACGCGGCTAATTAATGAGCAAATTAATTCGGTGCGCCGCGAGCTGCTCAATATGCTGGAGGTGGGGATTATCACGAGCGACAGCGTGGATAACAAATTGTACTACGAAGTAAACCAGCAGTACGAATATTATCCACCACTGCGCGTCATCTTTGCCGATCAAAAAATTGCTCCAGCCAAGAACAAGTCGGGCTACCGGCCGGCTTGGCAAGATGCGATTATGCAGCTGCCGCGCCTGCGTGTGGCGATTGCGGCGGGGGCGTTGGTGAAAGGATCAGCCAGTACGATCGATCTGCTGCTCGTGGGTAACCTCTCGGCCGCCAAAGTGCGCAGCGTGGTGGCAGTTATCGAGCGACAGGAGGGGCGCGAGCTGACGTATAGCATCCTGAGCTACGACGAGTTCTATTACCGGCTGAGTGTGCGCGACCGCTTCATTACCACTATCCTGACCAACAAGCATACCGTACTGGTAGACGTTGATAATATATTAAAAGAAGACGAAGGAGAGAATCATGCTTGATATCGAATACAAAGGCGGCAACACCGTCATCATCGCGACGAAGAAAACCACGCTTGCGGTCGACCCCAAGCTATCGCTGCTCGGCCTGAAGGACGCCAAGACGAAGGACGCGGTGGAGCTTGCGACCGAGGAGCGCTTTGCGGTGAGTAGCCCCGAGGCGCGTCTTATCATCAATCAGCCTGGCGAGTATGAGGTGGGCGACTATACTATCCGCGGCATCGCTGCCACGCGCCACATCGACACACCAGAGAGTGAGCAACTCTCGACGGTGTATCGCATTGAGTGTGGCGATATTCGCATTGCGGTGATTGGTAATATCGCGCCAGAGCTTACTGACGCTCAGCTCGAGGCACTGGGGGTGATCGACATTGTCATTATTCCAGTGGGTGGCTATGGCTACACGCTGGATGCGACAAGTGCTGCCGCCATTATTCGCAAGATCGAGCCACGAGTGGTGGTGCCCGTCCACTATGCTGATAGTGCGTTGCAGTACGAAGTGCCGCAAGACACAGTGGAGGTCTTTGAGAAGGAGCTTGGTGCGCCAGTCGAACAAAAACCTAAGCTCAAGATCAAAACAGCGAGTAACCTGCCCGAAGTGCTGACGGTGTTTGAGCTGGCTCGAAGCTAGGATTCATATACCCCAAGCGCAACCAGCCTCGTGGAGAGGCTGGTTTTTTGTGATACATCTTCACTCCGTTTTTTCTCCTCACTGTTTTATCTGGTGGGGTATGAATATTAGTTGTAGCCAGCACGAGTGTTGGTGGATCGATGGGCAAGATGGGGCCAGTCCCTATAGGTTTCTCAAGGAATGAGTGCAAGACAGTGATGAGGATTTGTGAGATTTATAGTGAAATCATTGTCATAATGTGGTCGATTTGACACAGCACACTAAATTCGATACACTTCGAAATATCACTATTATTTCGATTTATATCGAAGAAAGGAACGGTCTTATGGAACAACGATCAACCACGCCGTGGGGTAAGATTGCGGTGCTAGCGCTGGGAGCCTTCGTGATTGGGGCGGATGGCTTCATGCTGGCAGCGGTATTGCCACAGGTGGCGCAGCAGCTGGGGGTGTCGCTGGGGCAGACCGGCCTCTTGGTAACGGTGTTTGCGTGGGTGTATGCACTGGCGGCACCACTGTGTGGCATGGTGATGGGGCGGCGCAATCGGCGGTCGACCTTGATACTAGCACTAGCGATATTTGCAATTGGTAATGGAGTGGCAGCGCTTGCGTCGTCATTTGTATGGATGATGGCAGCTCGAGTGATGGCAGCCTTGGGCTCAGCCATGATGATGCCAACGGCGATGGCTTTGGCAACCAGCCTTGCCCCGGCCAAGCATCGTGGTAAGGCAATCTCCGTCGTTACAACAGGTATGACGATGGCAACAGTTCTCGCTGTACCGCTTGGTTCGGTTGTGGGGGAGCGCTATGGTTATCACGCGCTGTTTTGGGCAATGGCGGTGGCTGCAGTGCTGGTGTTGTGTGGCATTGTGCTGGGCATTCGGGCGTGTGAGGCGCAGCCAGCGCAGCAGGTGCCGACCGTTCGGGCATTGGTGGCGGGCCTGGCGAATCGCCACGTTGCACTGACGTTATTGGTAACGGTAGTGATATTTGTCGCTGGCACCAGCGTGATTTCGTATCTGAGTGCGGTGGTGCAGCAGGCGGGTCTGCACGGATACTTTAGCCTGATTTTGCTCATCTTTGGTGTGGGCTCACTTCTGGGTGGTGTGCTAGGCGGCTGGCTGACTGATCGTTTTGCCCATATTTGGCTGGCCCGCTGGGCAATGCTTGCCTTTGCGTTGGCGCTTGCTTTGCTTGGTGTGGCGGCTGGGATACCGGGTGCGCTTGGGCTCGTTGGTGGCAGTGTGTTATTATGGACGGCTAGTGCTTGGATTGCCACGATTGCTCAGCAATACCGCATCATTGCGCTTGCTCCAGAACGGGCTCAGCTGAATCTCTCACTCAATTCATCCAGTATTTACATTGGTCAAGGCTTTGGTGGTATGCTAGGCAGTGCGATTATTAGTAGCCAGCCAGCGCAGGTAATTCCGTTCGTGGCGTCCGGCGTAGTAGTGCTTGCCTTGGCAATGACCAGCAGGTATGAGACAATACAAAGGAAATGACATCCCAACAAAACACCCCAACTGACGCACTCGCACCAGAGCATGTCTTTGCCGCCCTGTCCGATCCGCTGCGGCTGCGGATTGTCCGTCGCTTGGCTGCGGAGGGGCGGCTGGGCTGCAGCCAGATCGATCATAATCTCTCACTCTCGACTGTCTCGCACCACTGCAAAGTCCTGCGCGAAGCAGGCATTGTCACGAGTGAAGCGGTTGGCACCCAGCGTGTATTGGTGCTGCGGCCAGAGTTTGCTCGGCAGTTCGCTGGTGTGCTCGCGACAATTGCTGAGTTAGATAAAGCGAAGTAATTACCAAAATATCCCCTTGCATAGGGGATATTTACAGGTGTCGTTTGCTCGGGGCGACTACGCCGCAGCTTTGGCCTTTGTCTTGGCGCTGGTGAGTAGGCCTTTTTTCTTGAGGGTACGGATCGCCTTGGTCGAGAGAACCATGGTGATCTTTTGCCCATCGACAACGAAGGTCTTTTTCTGAAGGTTTGGTTTGAAGACTCGCTTGGTGCGTCGCAACGAGAAGCTCACATTGTTGCCGAATTGCTTGCCCTTGCCAGTCAGTTCACATCGTGCTGCCATATTCTTATTCCACTTATTCACTTATAACTTATATTATTACAATCTGTATTAGTATACGCTGCCACGGAGGCAATGTCAAGGTGGGTAGGCAATGTGGTACAATAAAGAAATGCATATTGATATCACTCACCTCATTATCGTCCTTGTTGTTATTCTTATCTCAATGACGCTGCACGAGGCGATGCATGGCTTTGTGGCGTACTGGCTGGGTGATGATACGGCTAAGGAGCAGGGGCGCTTGACGCTCAACCCGGTGCACCATATCGATCCGTTCTTGACCATCCTCTTGCCGCTGAGCTTAGCACTGCTGGGTTTACCGGTATTTGGTGGGGCCAAGCCAGTGCCGTACAACCCCGAGCGAGTACGTGGTGACGAATGGGGCGCAGCGCTGGTGGGGCTAGCTGGACCACTGACAAACTTCGTCATTGCCTTCATCTGCTTCGGTCTATATGCGACGGTCGCTGGGCCAGTAGTGCAGCCGCTGCTTGCGACGGCAGTGAGTGTGAACCTTGGTTTCTTTGTCTTTAATATGCTGCCTATCCCACCGCTCGATGGCTCGCGTGTGCTGTATGCTTTGGCACCGGAGTTTGTGCGCCGCGGCATGGAGGTGGTGGAGCAATACGGCGTGATGCTGGTCTTTGTATTGGTATTGGTCGGCAGCTCGGCTATTGGTAACGTGATGATGGCGGCCATCAGGGGTATCTTGCAGCTTTTCTCGCTGGTGTTTGGCGTGTCGCTTGGCTAGGAGTAGGAATTGGGCCTTTTTTCTAGCTTGGTACAGGGTTTAGATTGTAGGCTAGCTTGGTGGGAGATTGAATGAGGTTGTCTCTCGTACAAAGGTGAGAGTTTGTTATGAGCACTAGCAGAGTTTTAAACATCCAATACAAGAGGTGCTAATATTCAGCAGATATTGACATGTTTAGTACTAAGGAAGAAGGTGTGAGGATCTCATAATACCGCAAATGTGACGCCGCTTACCATTCTGTGGTATACTAAGAGTGTCCCAGACAAATATCGGGCGTGTATGATTTTCCTAACATCATATGATAGGGATTCCAACATTCACCATACCCGTGGGTATGGATGAGGAAACCCACCTTGCATCATGCAGGGGAATATCAAGCGCCTGGGGTGAGTCTGGGATTTTTTGATGGTTGAAGGCTAAGAGTATCACACGGTTCCTCTCTATCACTCCCTCCGATAGAACGCTATAAGGGTCGATACTCTCCGAGT
This sequence comes from uncultured Candidatus Saccharibacteria bacterium, assembly GCA_963548065.1. Classification (GTDB taxonomy): domain Bacteria; phylum Patescibacteriota; class Saccharimonadia; order Saccharimonadales; family Saccharimonadaceae; genus Saccharimonas. Next base: position 9,795 of record CAUUSZ010000011.1, on the reverse strand, counting down.
ATCGACCTCTTGACGCCAGGGCTGCTAATCGGTTATTACAACCGATTAGCACACTCTATCAGACGAAGTGATGGAGAGGGCCTTGCACTGAAGATGAAGGTTTTGATACCCACGTATCATAAATCCCTTATGCTATAATAAAGAGGCAGTCTATTAGATGATCGCTTGCGACCTAGCAAGAGGAAAGTCCGGGCAGCACAGGATACGACAGTCGCTAACGGCGACCGGGGGCAACCCTAGGGAAAGTGCCACAGAAACGATACCGCTCCGCAACACCAATACTCGTGCGCAGTAGCGCTCTAGTAGCGGGGTAAGGGTGAAAGGAGTGAGGTAAGAGCTCACAGCGCTGCATGGTGACATGCCGCGGAGGTAAACCCTGTCGGCTGCAAGGAGATAGCCACGGATGAGTGATCCGCTTGTGGCTATCGCTAACCGCTCGATTTGCAGAGCAATTTGCAAACTAGATAGATGATCATCCACGACAGAACCCGGCTTATCGATAGGCTGCTTTATGGTATGATGTGTTAGCTCTAACTTTGGAGCTTTGTTATTTTCTCAACCTCCTCACCGCACAAGAAAATATTCTAGAAGGCCAGCGACTGTGGGGACGGATAAGCTCTGTGATTCATCTGGCCGAAACATCTTCGACGCAGTGAGGAGGCTGATGGGATAAATTAGCACAAGCGAAATGTCATATTCTACTAAGTGGTCGCTTATGTGTAAATAAACACACACCCCTGTAACAGGGGTGTGTATTTATTTACAACGTCGTATAAATTGCTACACTACTTGCGGGTGACGTGCTTCACGACAGCTGCAAAAGCCTGTGGCTCGTTGACGGCGAGCTCGGCGAGGACCTTGCGGTCGAGCGCCACACCAGCAGCCTTAATGTCGGCAATCAGGCGGCCGTAGGTGGTGCCATTTTGCCGGGCGGCAGCGTTGATGCGGGTGATCCATAGCTGGCGCAGGTCGCGCTTGCGGTTGCGACGGTCGCGGTAGGCGTATTGCAGGCCACGGATTACCCCTTGCTTGGCAAGGCGGAAGCTCCGGGTGCGATTGTGTTGCATTCCTTTGGCGGCTCGCAGCATCTTGGCGTGGCGAGCGTGGGCGGTTGTTCCTCGTTTGACGCGCATATGTTAGACTCCTAAGGCTCGTTTAGCATTTTTGGCCATACCACCAGTGATGGTAGCAGGGGTGTTGATATTGCGCTTGCGCGATTTGCTCTTCTTGGAGAGCATGTGGTTCCCGAAGGCACGCCGACGGGTCAGTTTGCCGGTACTGGTTAGCTTAATGCGCTTAGCAGTGCCCTTGTGGGTCTTGAGTTTTGGCATTACTTACTCCTTATTACGATGCTGAGGTTGCGCCCAGCCATCAGTGGTTTTTGCTCGACAATCGCTTCGTCCTCAAGGGCGGAGACAACCTGGCTAATCAGGTTGTAGCCAAGCTCACGATGCGCCATCTCGCGGCCGCGGAAGAAGATCAAAACCTTGACCTTGTGCCCCTCAGCCAGGAACTTGCGAATCTTGCGCAGCTTGATCTCCAGATCATTAGCGCCAATCTTTAGGCCAAAACGCATCTGCTTGAGCTCGTTGGCTTTGTTGCTTCGCCTATTGCGCTGCTGCTCCTTCATCTTTTGGTACTGATATTTGCCCCAATCGATGATCTTTACAACGGGTGGGTTAGCATTGGGCGAAAACTCCACCAAGTCTACGCCAGCTTGCCGCGCCTTATCCAGTGCTGCCTGCCGGCTCATGATGCCAAGTTGTTCGCCGCTTTCGCCAATGACGCGCAGCTCTCGTGCACGGATGGCTTCGTTGATGCGGGTGGTTGATTTGATTGTGCTCTCCTTTGCTTGAGCTTAAAACGAATTGACTCCCCAAAAGTTTACCAGATGTCGCAGCAAAAGGCAAATAAAATATGCTGCAGTTTGGTGATTTTTTTGCGGTGATTGCTCGGTGAGAGACGCTATAGGTGGGGTGCTATGAGCATGAGAGTTCCTTATCTTCGCGAGATTATTGATAAGGAGCTTCACGCTCTATCGGATGGGAATCTACAGAGGGTGAATGCGGAAAACGATACGTGGTGAAGAGATGAGCGGCTAATTGTCCTGCGCTTGCAGCGCCCGAGCACAGGCAATCGCCTGCGCGATTGTCTCTTCGAGTGTTGTGCTTGGCTGCCGCCCAGTGTGCTCGGTGTAGAGCGCGTCGAGGTAGCGCGTCTTGGGTGCGCCCTCTGGATGGCCATAGACGACCTTGGCAGGGTTCTTGCCGATATGAAGGCCAAATTCCACATTGGTAGTAAAGGCGGGCATACCCAGTGTGGGCAGCGACCGGTCGATCACCCGCGGCACCCAAAAGAGCACCACTGTTGCTGCGTCGAGCGCTTCCCACTCCCAGCGTGCCTGCTTGAGGAGGTCGAGCTCGCGCTGGGGCGAGGCATCGTGGTTTTCTGGTGCGTAGACGATCCCCTCGTAGCCCAGCCTCGCAAAGATCCGCACCGCCTCGGGCCGCCACGATGCAGAGATGAGCTGCTGCGATGCTTCATCGAAGCGTGGTGTGGGGCCAGCGAGGAAGATTGCTGACTGGCCTGGGGTAGGGTGGTGAAGGGGTTGGTCAGAGTAGTTTGCTTGCATGGCTCTAGTATGGCGGGTTGATGAGGGTTCTGTCAAATGTTGTAAATCACACGTAATTACAGAGGTAGAATATGATGTAAAATACACGACGATATTTTTACAACGCTTTGACGGGCGCTGGTTGTCGATATTGCAACGCCTCGGAGATGTGAGCAATGGTGATGTGCGGCGCTTCGTCAAGATCGGCAATGGTCTGGGCTACCTTGATGACTTTGAAGTAACCGCGCGGGCTGAGGCCAAGCTTGGTGCTGGCAGCATCGAGGAACTGCTTGACCTCTGGCGAGAGTGGGATAGAGCGCCGCACCTGAGCCGAACTGAGGCGGCTATTGCGCATGGCGCTGCCACCATAGCGGGCGGCTTGAGCGCGGATGGCGGTAGAGATGGCAGCAGTGGCGCTGCACTGCTCGTGATCGGTGGTGGTGCGGTGTGAGAGCAGTTGCTCATTAGGGATGCGATTAACGGGGATGATCATATCAATCCGATCCATCAGTGGCCCAGACAGGCGCTTCTGGTAGGCGATGATCTGCGTGCTGCTGCAGGTGCACGCGTGCGTTGGGTCGCCGTAGTAACCGCAGGGGCAGGGGTTCATGGTGGCCACCAGCATAAAATCGGCTGGGTAGGTGGCGCGCCCGCGCGCCCGGGTGACCGTCACGGTAGTATCCTCCAGCGGTTGGCGCAATACCTCAAGTGTCGTGCGCGGATATTCGGGTAGTTCATCAAGGAAGAGTACACCCAGGTGCGCCAAACTCACCTCGCCAGGCTGTGGCACCGACCCACCACCAATCAGTGATGCGCGGCTCGCCGTGTGGTGTGGCGCCCGAAATGGCCGCGCTTGGACGCTTTGGTCGAGCGAGAGACCAGCCAGGCTGTGCAGCTTCGTCACCGCTAGCTGTTCATCTGGAGTCAGGGGCGGCAAGAGGCTGGGCAGCGTCTTGGCCAGCATCGACTTGCCGGTGCCGGGCGGCCCAGTGAAGAGGATGTTGTGGTGGCCCGCTGCGGCAATAGTGAGGGCGCGCTTGGCTTGGGCCTGGCCGTAGATATCGTCAAGCAGAGGTGATGACGCGGGTGTTGTTGGTTTATCATCAGTGGGTGGTGGCCGGTAGATTGGTAGCAGTTTTTCGCCCTTGAGATGGAGGAAGAGTGTTGTAAGATCTGGTACACCATAGAGCGTCACCCCTGATACGAGTGAAGCTTGGGCGAGATTTTCTGTGGGCAAATAGACAGTGTTGTAATTATTATCACGAGCAGCTTCGGCAATGGTAATAGCGCCTTTGACTGGGCGGAGCGTGCCATCGAGCGCCAGCTCGCCAGCAAAGACTGCCCCAGCCACTTGCTCGGGCCGGAGCTGGCCGCTACTGGTGAGGAGGGCGAGGGCAATCGGCAGGTCGTAGTGTGTGCCATCCTTGGGTAGCTCGGCCGGGGCGAGGTTGATGGTGATGCGCTGAGCCGGATATTCCAGCAGGGAGTTGGTGATGGCACTGCGCACTCGTTCGCGTGCTTCGTCGATGGCTTTGTTGCCCAGGCCAACGATCTGCAGGGCAGGCAAGCCCTTGGTCATGTCGCTCTCCACATCAATCATATGGCCAGCGAACCCTACGGGCGCAACCGACCTGATTTTTGCGACTTTGTTCATGCTGTCTATAGTTAAGCATATTGGTGGAGTCTGCGCAAATTGTTTTCGATATGAGTTTGTATGAGCCCACGAATCTATGAGAATACGATGCTGCATACAGAGATGAGAAAAAGAGCGCTGCAATGGAGATAAAAATGCTCTGATGCTATGATGGCTAGCTAAGAGCCTCTCCAAGAAAGCCAACCTCAAGTTGCTCATAGTCGCAAGATCCAAGCTGCGAGAGGTTATACATGAGCAAAACCGTGCTATAATTATATACAGACGTGGGGCTGATATAGCGTTCGACGTTTGGACTTTGTCATTGTATTCTGCGAATCGGATATGCACGACACGCATAGATATAACTGCAAAAAATAAAGTTGCAGCAGCATTCCGCAGTGTTGAGGAGATTTTCGCATCTTCCAAGACCGCGTTTGCACTCGCCGCTTAGTCTGGCGATCGCTATGAGGTGCATGGCAACAGGGCATCTCGTAGTGTCATAGCTATGTTGCTTGCTCTCCTGGTGGCAGCGGCACGAGGAGAGGACATATACCGCGCAACGATAGGCTGTATTTTTGGTTTGTTTCTGATCGGCCTCGCGTTGTCAAACACGCAAACAAACCTACGTTCGTAGACGAATACGAGGGCACCAAGCGGACCCGGGGGCAGTACCCGGCAGCTCCACCACGTAGAAGATGATTGCTCACCGAGGGTGGGCGATTTTTATTGACATTACGACAGGTGTGTTGCATTATAGTATGTATTATGACACACAAGGAATATCCATCAAACGTTAACGAATTATGGAAGCGTAGCATAGAGCGCGTAAAAAGGCTCGCACGAGTAGCGCTTGGGTATGAAACTGGTCACGAAGTTGAGAATAAAATAGCCCTTCTCGCTCAAGAGTCTGATCATTTACTGAGGGCGAACGGATTTGAGAGTGTAGGGTTATATGAGTCGGACGAAGCGCCCGAAGGGGATCTAAGTGTTGTTGAGTGGCGCTCAGATGTCGCGCCGTACGAAGATGAGGCGTATATTCCACGGAACTCACAAGGTGGTGACGCTAGTGCGGCTTGGGCTGAGCAACACCCAGTAGCACGGTTCGCTATGATACATGGTGCACATGTGCGTGATGGTGAGACCAGCCAAATTGGGCCGCGCCTTGTGACGCTCTATAGCAAGCCGCAAAATGACAGTCCACTGCCACCACTGCCAGATGAGTGGCAGTGAGAGTCGACCAAACTGGAATCTCGCAGTGTTGTGTTGCGGGTGAGTATATAAATCGTACAAATCACAAACACTGCTGCGAAGTATCACCAAGGGTCGCGTACTAGCCAAGCTCTCTCACCAAAAAAACAACCACCTGCGAGTAGTGGTTGTTTTTGGATGTGGAGTTTTCGTATATTGTTTATTTTTGGCCTCTGCATAATTTTTTTATTCAGAAGCTACCCTTATGATATGGGAGAAAACTGCTTGTGTCAACGATTTTTGGCAATATTTTTGCGTAAAAAATACCACATCGAACATATACGCAGACCGACCGCACATCGCCCAAAACTTGTGTTATAAACACAACACAAGTAATGGAATACAACAGAGGTAGCATACAGTACAGAGCCAAAAACGAACAAAAAATTATTGCACTATATACAACAAAAATGCCTGTGCACAACTCTCGAAAGTACAGAGGTGCAAGAGATGAGCAAGCCGCCAATGTTCGCGTGGGTGAGAAAGAGGGTGGCGAGGCAATGTTTTGCGATAGTTCGCATGATAGTGATTTCGCTTGTGCTTTTCGTTGGTGCGATGTATAGCAACGGCAAACGACCGATGCGTTGGTTGAGCCACCATAAGCAATAATGGAGTGGCTCGATACTCATCGTCGAGCGCCAAAGCCGAGGATCGCCATAACAAAGCGTGCTGCATAAAATAACCAAAGCGTAAGCGCTACTGGGGTTTTGCAGCTCAGCCTCAAAACGCATTGACTTACCATAACGCTTGTGCTAACGTAGAAGTAAGCTTTGACAAACACAAATACCCAAGAAAAATAAAACGGAAAAGCTTACCCTACTATTAACCCAACATAGCATCGCCATTGGCGCGCACCAGGCAGCGGCAGAGCGCAGCACAGCGCTGAGCTTTGGCACTGCCTGCGCTCCGCCAATACTAATAGAGTACCCCCCAATAGAAGTACTTTTGTCATCGTTGGCGTCAACGCGTGGTGGCCTCGTTCTATACGGCGCACGCCAGAGGCACACCACTCATGCTCCACACTGTGGAGCACCTCTAGCCCGTAGCGGCTGCCGGGCGTCCTAATTATATATCTATAGAGGACGTTGCAAGCGCGTTGCTTTGTGCGGCTGCTCGGGCTTCTCACCAGGCGGATTGCTTGGTATAGTGATAGATATGTCTCGAAGAATCCTGCTTGCCAGTATGAGCATAGCTGCAGCGGTGCTGCTAGCGATTGTGCTGCAGACCACCACACCAGCGACGATTCACCCCCTGGGGATCGTCCTCGTCTTTGTGCTGTGCTATGTGGTGATGCTGGGATTGCTAACGTACCTGCTGGCGGGCACTGCGGCGGCACTGCGGCGCTGGCTGCCCGAGGCGCAGCGGCGGGCAGTGACGCTCAGTTTTCGGCGCTGCTATTATTTTGGCTCGGTACTGGCGCTGGCACCAGTGCTGCTGATTGGCGCGCGCTCAGTGGGGCGTGGTGGTTGGTACGAGCTGGCACTAGTCTTTGCATTTGAGGCAATTGCATGTTTTTATGTGGCAAAACGGTGATGAGGCGCGTATACTAGGCAGAGGAGGACGGTTCTATGCCACGAAAAAAATCAACCCCAGCAGCGCCCACCGCGCCAGAGACACAAGCGACATCATCTCCAAAGAAGCGCGCGATGCAGCGCACCAAGCAAAAATCACAACAGTCACGATCTGTTGAGAAGAAGACAACGAAGGCAGATACGACCTCTGTTGCGCTAGCCAACGCACCAGCAAATAGCGAATCGCAAGCTGTCGTAGATAATACATCATCTAGCCAAACAAACGTACAATCCCCATCATCCACCTCTGTTGCGCACGCAACAGCCCGCCGCCGGCCAGTGCTGGAGGCGTTTATTGCAGCGGGGGCAGCAGGAATGTTGATGTATGCTGCAATGGTGAGCTTCTATGGTGCACTAATGGTGGGGCAGGTAGACCGCACGTCACCAGAGCGGGTAGCTGGTTGGCTCGTCCTTATGTGGAGTGTGAGCTTGGTGGTGCAGGGGATCAGCACGCTGATGCAGCTCCACCGGACAGATCATTATATACAGCGGTTTCTTGCCTTGCTCCTAGTGGCGGGTAACCCAGCCGCACTCATCATAAGCGAATGGCTATACAATTTGTTCTTTGTGAGCCCTGGACAAAAGGCGGTTATATGGATAAACAGCACAGTCATGCAGGTAAGTACCGTCATTGCTGTGTTCGGCTCCATCTATCTCTGGTACTTATTACTCTGTACGAAGCGGACAATCGCGCCGCGCACTGCACCTGATGTGCCCGCTACAACATATGCTCGTTTGATGCGGCGTCGACGTATCGGTCTCTGGCTGATTGTGACAGCATTTGTACTTCCGGCTCTTGCGCAGTTTTCGGGGACGTTGATGCTGATGAGTAGCACAAGCCGAGGTACTACGATCTTTACGTCAATACTATCGTTCTTGGGCATGATTCACCTTCTCTTTATGATTGCTGGCATGATCTTGATCGTGCCATGTATCGTCATGCTCATCATTGGTATGGTGCTTGTGGCAAACAGCCAGCGCGAATAATCAAGCACCAAAACCATCGTCTAACAGAGGAGAACCGCCCCATGTCAGAGCAATCCATCGCTACAACTACCGCAAAACAGCATAGCCATATAACTACGCCTGATGCGTCTGCGCCGCCGCGTCGCCCATTGCTTGAGGCGTGGGTGATTGCGGGTGCGGTGGGGACGATTGCCAGTGCAGCGGTGCTGTGTATGCATAGTGTCACGCTCGTGAGTAGCCGGACTATCGGGGAGCGGGCGTTTGGGTGGCTACTGGTTGTTTGGAGTATGAGTGTGCTGGTGCAGGGCTATCTTGCGCTGCGGCAGTCGCACCGCACCGATCGGTATTGGCAGAGGATTGGAGCGTTGAGCTTACTTGCAGTTAATGCCGTGTTTATGACTGGCTCGACGCTGTATGCTTTTTGGGTACTGCAGAATCCACTTAAGGTGGGCGTACAGAGTAATGCGATGATCATCGTTAGCGATGTGCTTAGCCTGGTTGGTTCACTCTACCTCTGGTATCTCCTGCTTGGCACGCAGCCAGCCTTGCCAGTGCGGTCTAAAGATGATGGAGATTGCACAACGAAAAACCAGATGATGAAGCGCAAAGTTGGCTTCTGGCTGATGGTTGGGCCAGTCATACCACTGGTGATAATGCATGGTGTGTTGCTGTTTGTGCTGCTATGTGCGCATGGGTATGACCTGGGTCTCTTTACTTCTGATGTAGTGAAGTGGCTGGGTACGATGAGTGCTGTGCGGGGAGGTGTCTTGTTCGTCATCTCGGCTGCGATATATGGCGGCATTACGTGGGTCGTGATTGCGCCGATAGCGTTTATCAGTGGTCTATGGCTCGTTGCGACGAGCAAATATGAATAAAAGCCGCTAGTATGCAGACTATTCTACCCCTGTTATTTTCGCTGCCTCGGCGATTATGATACAATAAGGTGCGTGTAATGTAACCCGAATGACCTAATAGTGAGGGAAATGAATGAACAAACAAGTAGATAATGGATCGTATGACGGTTCGCAAATTCAGGTGCTCGAGGGTCTCGAGCCAGTCCGCAAGCGCCCGGGGATGTATATCGGTAGCACGGGCTACGATGGCGTGCACCACTTGATTAAGGAGATTGCTGATAACTCCATCGATGAAGCGATTGCCGGCTATGCCTCGCGCGTCGATGTGCGTATCTTGGCCGATGGTGGCCTGATGGTGACCGACAACGGGCGTGGTATCCCGGTAGACAAGCATCCCAAGACTGGCCTCAGCACGCTCGAGACAGTGCTGACGGTGCTGCACGCTGGTGGTAAGTTTGGTGGCGGTGGCTACAAGGTGTCGTCTGGTTTGCACGGTGTGGGCTCGAGCGTAGTGAATGCACTGTCCAGCCGTCTCGTGGCTGAGGTGGTGCGCAAAGGACGCCTCTATCGGATTGAATTTGAGCGTGGCCATACCACTGTACCGCTCAAGAATAAGGGCAAAACCGACCGGCCTGATGGCACGACGATTATCTTCTATCCCGACCCAACCATCTTTAAAGAGACGGTCGACTTCGACTATAAGTGGGTGGTACACTACCTTCGCCACCAAGCCTACCTCACGAAAGGCGTCTACACCACTGTGTATGACGAGCGCACCACGCAGCGCCAGGCCTTCTATTTTGAGGGAGGGATTCGTAGTTATGTCAAGAACCTTAATGTTGGTAAAGATGTGCTGAGCGACGATGTCTTTTATGTGGAAAAGCAAGTCGAGGACTCGATGATCGAGGTGGC
>CAUUSZ010000010.1:0-22955 GCA_963548065.1 uncultured Candidatus Saccharibacteria bacterium | reverse complement strand
AGAGCGCTGGCACTCACACCCACGGTGAGCACGACATCCAGCACAGCATGGGTGAGGTGATGGACAAGTGGGCCAAGAGCCGCATCATCATCAGTAGCTTCTCCAGCCAGCTGCACCGCATTCAGCTCATCCTCGAGGAGGCAGAGAAGCATGGGCGCAAGGTAGCCTTTGCTGGCTTTAGTATGATCCAGAACCTGGAGGTAGCACTGCGTACTGGTGCTATCAAGATCCCCAAAGATACGGTAGTAAAGATGGAAGATCTCGTAAAGTTGCCCGACCACAAGATCACCATCGTCTGTACGGGTAGCCAGGGGGAATTTAGTGCCGTGCTTAACCGCATGGCAACGGGGGCACATAAGTTCGTCAAGATCAAGGGGAGCGATGTGGTGGTCTTTAGCTCCAACCCCATCCCAGGCAACGAGAAGTACGTCGTACGCACCGTCGATGGCTTGATGCGCGAAGGTGGCGACGTGGTGCAAAATGGCAAGACACACCTGACCGGGGTGGGGCCACTCCACCTGTCGGGCCATGGGTATTATGATGACCACGTGCGGCTCATTAGTGCCGTTAAGCCCACATACTACTTGCCCAACCACGGCGAATTCCACATGTTAGTGCACAATGCTCGCCTGGCCGAGAAGGAGTGTGGTATCCCACGCAGTCATATCTTTGTCTGCGACCCGGGGGATATTGTGGAGTTTACGACCGATGGTGCGCACAAGATTGGGCGCATTCCGCACTCGGGCGGCACAATGTATGACGATGCTGGTGCAGTGGTGAGCGATGTCGTGCTGAAGGATCGCATCCATATGAGCCTAGAGGGGATGTTCGTTGTGGTGCTCACCGTGCAGCGTGGGACGGGCCGCCTCCTCACCAGTCCAGATATCATCAGCCGGGGCTTCATTTATCTGCGCGATAATGAAGAGCTGATGGGGATGATCCGCGCCTACCTCAAACAAAAAGCAGCGCGCAGCCTGGTGGGCTCGTATGACCTTGATGTCGTGAAGAAGGAAATCAAGGATGACATTGCCCGCGTGCTCTACGACCAAACACGCCGCATGCCCATTATTATCCCAGTCATCAACGAAGTGGGTGCACCACAGAAGGCGTCGAGTCGCACTGCCCGTGTGGGGCGCGAAGTCCCAGCTGGGCGCTCGCGTCAGAGCCTCGCTGCGCCGGCTCAGCCACACACGCCACCGCGCATTGCTAAGGGTGGTGCCGCTGCCAAAGCAGCTGCCATTGCCGCCCGCAAAACAGCCGGGGCATTACCCGCCACGACGGATGAGAAAGCACCGACTCGCCCAGCTAATACGCGCAAGCGCCGCTCGGCCAATAATCGCACGACCGCCCGCAGCAAGCAGCCCAGCAACGATGCCTTCGCTGGCCTGCCGCGCAAGAAGTTCCCACCGCGGCAAGAGCCCGACACTGAGGTAGCTGTGCCAAAGGATCGCTCGGAGCGCCGAAGCTACTAGGGGTCGTCCACAATATCAAAAATGAAAAAGCCAGCGCTATATAGCTGGCTTTTTGTGTGCAACCTGTGGCTACGTATCAGACTTAATCTGCTGCTGCAGCTCGTGCACCATCTCCTCCAGGTGCTTGATGCGCTGCTGCACGCGCAAATATTCGGCCAGCACCACCAAGACAAAGGCAATCACCGCAAAGGGCGCAATCATCGTTACTATATTCCATACCATCTGCTGCATACGACCTCCTTGCTTCTATTGTGACATAGAATGGACAAAATGGCTATTTTTGAGTTTCACGCTTTGTCCTCTTGCTAATCCCTCCTCAGGAACACTATACGGATCTCTACTTCCTAAATGTTGACCGCTTGATGTTGGACGCAAAGATTATGACAATCTGCCCTCATGCTCTATCTGAGAAGGCGATGAGACGATGAAGCTAACGCTGAGAAAACAAAGACAGTGCCCACAATCCTATACCGATTGCCTAATGTAGTAAATTATGCTACAATATACGCTATCAAACCAAGCATAAACAGAGTACAATAAAAAGGATATGGCTACAAAAAGAAAAACCACTCGCACTCGTTCGTCTACTCGCTCAAGCGCTGCTCGTCGGCGCAGCCCGAGCAAGAGCAAAGCCAAGCAGGCCGCGCCGCAGCATACGTTGCCGGCGGGGTTTTGGGCGCAGGTGTCGGCGGTGCTGTTGCTGGCGTTTTCGGTGCTGCTGGTGGTGTCGTGGTTTGGCTCGGGTGGGCCAATTCTCAAGTGGCTTGATGCGACGATGCTGCATATTATTGGCTATGCGGTGTATGTCGTCCCAGTAGTGGCGGTGTATGTGGCGGTGGCGATCTTTCGGGCGGAGAACAACCGCTTGCCAGTAGCGCTGAAACTTGCGGCGGTGCTGATGGTGTTATGGTTTGCGGGGCTATTTGGCCTACTGCGGCGAGGTTCAGCTGCGACAGGTGGTGTCATGGGTGACTTACTCAACCGTGCCATGCTGGCGCTGGTCGACCGGCCAGTGGGGGTTTTTGTGTATGTATTGTTGATCGGCTTGACGCTACTCTTTGTCTTGCGTGTCTCGCCCATGGCGCTGTGGCGTGGCCTGCAAAACATGGTGCGCAGCGAGGCTGAGGCAGACGATGCCGCCAATGTGGCAGTGGCCCGCCGTGCCGCTGATAGCCAAACACCAGACACCAACAAAAAGGCCAAGCGCAATAAGGATGAGAAGGCCCAAGATAAGCCTGCTGCTATGAGTGACTTCAAGCTCAACGCGGGCGTCCCAACCCTCTCAGGCGATGGCCCGACTGAGCCAAAGCCAGACAAAAAACCACGGGCAACCTTGCGCGACAGCACACCGCCCACCTCTGTGGACAAAGCAACCGAAGACCGGTCTGCCATGCTTGCCGTCAATGACCCCAACTGGCAGCCGCCCAGCCTGGAGCTGCTAGAGAAGCACCAGAGCCCGGCTGATGCTGGCGACATTGAGCAAAATGCCCACATTATCCAAGACACGCTGCACGAATTTAATATCAATGTCGAGATGGAGGGGGCAAACATTGGTCCGAAGGTGACGCAATACACGCTCAAGCCGCCTGTTGGCGTTAAACTCAACCGCATCACTGCGCTGGAGACGAATATCGCGCTCAATCTCGCGGCATCGAGCCTTCGCATCGAGGCGCCCATCCCCGGTAAGAAGGCCGTGGGCATCGAGGTGCCAAACCGTAAGGCGGCTGATGTGCGCCTGCGCGGGGTGTTAGATAGCCCCGAGTGGCAGCACGCCAAGGAGCCGCTAGCGTTTGCGATTGGTAAGGATATCTCGGGCCGGCCCTTCGTCGGTGAGCTCAATAAGATGCCGCACCTCTTGGTGGCGGGGCAGACGGGCTCGGGTAAGTCGGTGATGATCAACACACTCCTCACTAGCTTGCTCTACCGCAACAGTCCCAGCGAAATGAAGCTCATCCTCGTCGACCCCAAGCAGGTGGAGATGGCACCGTATGCCGATATTCCACACCTCCTTACCCCTGTTATTGTTGAGCCAGAGAAAACCATTAGTGCCCTCAAGTGGGCGGTTAATGAAATGGAGCGGCGCTACAGTCTGCTGGCTGAGGAGAAGGTGCGTGACATCAAGACATATAACGAAAAGATCAAAACCCGTGGCAAGCAGATCGCTGTGGCCGATGAGCAAGGCCACATGCAAAAGGTCGACGAAGGCCGCATGCCGTACGTCGTCATTGTGGTGGACGAGCTAGCCGACCTGATGATGGTGGCAGCGCGCGATGTGGAGGCGCTGATCGTCCGCTTGGCCCAGAAGGCTCGAGCGGTTGGTATTCATCTAGTGCTGGCGACGCAGCGGCCAAGCGTGGATGTGATCACCGGCCTTATTAAGGCCAATGTGCCAGCCCGCATCGCCTTTACGGTGGCGAGCCAGGTAGATAGCCGTACTATTCTCGACCAAATTGGTGCCGAGAAGCTCCTTGGTCAAGGTGATATGCTGATGAAAACCGCTAGCATGCCCAAGCCCAAGCGTATCCAAGGTGCCTGGGTGATGGACGAAGAAGTCGCTAAGGTGACCGACCACCTGCGCATGCAGTCTGCACCGCAGTATAATGACGAGATCGTGAGCCAGCCTGTCCAGCTCAACGGCAAAGGTGGTGTGGTGATGGATATGGATGGCAGCGGCGAAGGTAATGACGATATGTTCCGCGATGCCGTGCGGGTGGTGGTAGAGACTCGCAAAGCCTCGACCTCGCTCCTCCAGCGCAAGCTCCGCGTGGGCTATGCCCGAGCGGCCCGCATCATGGAAGAGATGGAAGAGCAAGGCATCATTGGCCCAGCCGATGGCTCACGCCCGCGCGATGTGCTGATCGGCAGCATGGACGAGCTGGGATAAGGCAGCGGGCAGTGTGCATGCAGATTTACAGTGAATCTTAGTGAATCTTAAAGAGTGAGAACAAAGAGTCTTAGCTGAATTTTACTCCCATCATAGGCGATGGTATAATCATAATTATTGCAGTAATACGCGGGGGATAATCTATGCCAAAGCCAAAATCACCAGAACAATTTATTGCATCATCACCAGCTGGAGAGAAACTCCTTGGTATGTTCCATCACAATCTTGGCGATGGAGCGCTGCGCATCGCGAGAATAATCACACATGAACAATCGGCTCATCGTAGTGATGGCACGCACAATGAGCATAGCCACAACGTTCACCAGCCAACCCACCGCGCACTGGGTAATCACGAAGCTAAGGTAGCTGAGGCGCTGGAGAGTGGTTACTGCGGTATTACACACCCAGACGCTCGGTTCGTGCAAGAGGAGATTGCTGACTTACTTATCAAAAAGCAAGCTGTGCCAGAAGCGTATTTTGCCCTGCAAGAACGGATTACTCGCAAGCGTGGCCAAGGCGAGGTAGTGCTAGGTCTCGAAGAAAAGCAGCGTCTGGTGGATACTATTCAAGCTGACCAAGCTGAGAGCCTCACGCAGTGGTCAACATATCTACGCAGCGATGAGAATGAGCATGTATATCCAGACTGGTTTAAGGTATATGTCTGGGAATCGCTCAAGACGATGGGCGAGTACGACAAAGCCAAGGGAGAATTCAAGGAGCGTACTGGCTCGACTACTGCACCTTGGCCAGAGCTCAATGCTGAGGCGCTGGCGCAGGTGTATGATGCTATCGACCATGGAGTGATTCGTGGTGAGCGTGAAGTGGACGACCAGCTGGCACCACTGCTAGGCAGGGGGGACTTTGCTGCGCTCTATGCTGCGGCTCTTGCTGATAGCGCTTATAATGAGACGAAACAAGAGGCATACCAAGCAACGACCGGCTCGTGGACGAAGTACGAGCGAATTGCTAGCCAACATAATCCCAACTATACCAATGATGCTGGGGAAAACACGAGACGCCTCACAGACATGGAGCGACGGGTGCACGCAGGTGAAGAGCTGACGACAGAAGACCTAGAATTCTTGTGGCTGAATGAGAGAATTGAAGGCTTTGGCTTGGATGTTGATCCGCGAGCTAGTCAGCTGCTAGAGGGGCGCGATTATGTGGGAGACTTTGACCGAATTGCAGAGATGATTGGTTATGATGAGTTGTACTGGACGGTGGTTGAGGGTGACGAAGGTCGTGTATGGAATATGAGTAAAAATTATTTCGTTGATAGAATTGACCGACTGAGTGATGAAAGCCGCGATGATCTTATCAAAACAATGGAGTATGATAAATACCTTAATAATATTAAGACTGCCATGCGTGCCAGGCATTTGTATCAGCAAGGTGTAGAGGTTATAACGATACTGGATCGTCGATTTGTTTGTCAGTATCCATATCCTTATCGAGTGGTTGATGATGGCAACGCTATAGCAGATCGGCTCATTGCAGCAGGGGCTGATGCTGAGTATACGAATGGCCTCTTGAAAGTGATACGCAATGACCCGATTGGTTGCCACAGTGAGCCGAAGATCCCAGAGCAAATCCTGGACCAACGAGACTTTGACAATTGGCTCCAGTATATGACTAATACCGTAGGTGAGCTACCGTGTGATGATGCAACACGGCAGCGCATTATGCACGACGTCGTGCAGTCTGACCTTGAATATATGGAGAGAAAAACCATTCTTGATAACCTTAATACATTGGCGCACATCAACAACGATAACCGCCAAATGACACGCTGCTTGCTTGATACTTTTCCTACTTGGTGGCTCAAGTACTATGGTAGAGGGCTTATCGCTGGAGGCCTTGACCGGTCAACAGCTGAAGAATATCTTTCGACCCTTCAAGATGATGATGAATTGCTCTAGTGGCTCAATCTAAATATATTCTTGTGCGCTGGAGATAAGCATGGTTATATGTATCACCCCGCACAATACTCACCCAGCAGCCGCACAGTATGGTCGCTTTGCTCAATGGCACGCAGGGCGTGCTTGAGTGGAGCACCAGCGCTGTCGACGACGAGAAAGAATTTGTATTGCCAGGGCTGGCCGACGATCGGTTGAGACTGTAGGCTGCTGATATTGATACCTGCCGCGGCGAAGATGCGCAATACCTCGAGCAGTGCACCAGGCTGGTGATTGGTCGTGACGACGAGCGTGGCGCGGTTGGCATGGGCTGGTGCGTGGCCTGGTGCGAGGACGATGAAGCGGGTGATGTTGTCGTGGCTATCTTGGATGCTACGGTGCAGGATGGGCAAGTGATGGAGGGCAGCAGCCGCCTGGCCAGCGATGGCGGCTTTGTGTGGGTCGCCAATTGCTTTGATGTAGGCAACCGCCCCTGCTGTATCGAAAAATTCATTCTGCACCGCATGCGGCAGCTCGGCAGCAAGAAAGCGCTGGCACTGCGCAAGTGCGACGGGGTGCGAATACACCTCGGTAATATCCGCCAACTGAGCACCCGGCAGGGTAATGAGCATCTGCTCAATGGCAAGACGTACTTCACCAATAATGGGTAGTGGGCATGCCTCGAGGTAGTGGTATGGCTCGTTGATTGTTCCGTAGAGCGTGTTCTCCACCGCCACAACGATGCCCTCGGCTTGGCCAGTCGCATGCGCATGGAAAACATCGCGAAATGTCGTGCATGGCACGGTATCGACCTGCGGCCCAAACCACTGCTGCGCTGCCTGCTCATGAAACGACCCTGCTTGACCTTGGATGGCAATATGCATGAGATTAGTATAGCATGGGGTGGGGACGACAGGGATTATCTATCCAACGTGTGGTATGATATCGCGCCTTGCGTTTTCTCCACATCGCGATGATTGTGAATATATTTTGACGATATCCATTATTTGGGATTAGAGTGAAAGAATATATTATAGAGGAGTTTGCTATTAAAAAGTGGGCTCTCAGATTCAAAAGTTATCAGCTGCGTGCGTAGCGGTGAGAGAGCCAGAGACTTGCGCTAATCAACATAGATAACACTCCAAACCAAGCGAAGACCGCCAACCCTCGAGCACCCAACCATGAGAACAACTGCAAAGCATACGGTGCACTGCCACCACCGAGATTGCATCCAACGAGGACAATTACTGTGGCTGTGCTGCGTAATTGTGCAGGGACTTCATCTGACAGCCGGTGGAATATCGTTGAGAGAATGATGCTGTAGACGAAACCAACCCCAAAGGACGAGAGGCCGAGCAGCCAGATCGTTGGCGATAGCGACAAGCCAACCAAAACAATACCAATTAGCAGAGCAGACAATGCCAAGAGCCGCTGCTTGTACCGACTCACGGCATAGACAAATACTGCACCAGCGATGATCCCCATAATTTGCTTGAGGCTGAGGATGATGCTTGCGTCTGTGGCTGAGCCAAAACCCGCCGCAATAGTGATTTCAGGCAGGCGCAGCGCCAGCGATGTATCGATGCAGACAAACCATACCCCGCACAGTGTTAATCCAATGACGGTGCCAAGCTGCTGGCGGCTCAGCGAGTGAACGGCTGGCGAAGCACTCTCTGCCTTGGTAGGCTCAGCAGGCACTTGTGGTTGTCGCCGTGGGGCGCAGGTGAGGAAGATAGCAAGAATGATGAGCCCAGCTGTATAAATTAAGAAGGCGTGCATCCAGCTAATTTTGATCAACTGCCCAGCTAGTAGGGTGAGCAGCGCGCAGCCAATGATTTCGGCAGAGACGCGCCAACCCAGTACTTGCGCACGCTCCCGGCCAGTGTAGTAATCGCTGAGAATGGTAATAGCCACCGCATTGATGAGCCCTGTCCCAATGCCAAAGGCCGCGCGCGAAGCCAGCACGAGCCAATACTCCTGAACAAAAAATGGCACTACACCAGCTAGTGGAATGAGAATGAGGCTGATAACAATAATCTGCCGCTCAGACAACACGCGGCGAATCGCATGATTAGCTAGCAGTGTGAGAATGACAAACAGCGACGGAATAGACAGGATGAGCTCTACCTGCGTATCCGAAAACTGATGATAAAATGCCTTCATTGCCGGAATGGCCGGAGCAATGGCAGCAGATGACGTAAGTATAAGCGACAGGCTAAGTAAGCCCACCTTTTCGATAGTTTGTTTCATAATAATGTAAGTGTAGCATATTTGTTGGCTTGTTGCTGTGATGATTGATGGAAAGAGAGGAATATAAAGTGATCTTTGGTTATAATAACAGCGTATACACTAAATCGTAGCGAAAGCAGAAAAGATGTACAGAGACGACACAATTGATTCAATATAAGCATTCATGCTATAATACCCACGAGTTTCCTCTTCTCGGGGTGGGGCGCTGGTGTGAGCGCATTGCCTGGCAGAGAAGGTATAGACACGAGGCGGAGGTGCTGCTCCCAATCGTACACGCAAATATGCTGGGTAATCGCCCAGTAGCCAGTATTCTATGCTGCTACACCACCAATTAGGTGAGTGGGACAGGCAGCAGAGTTACGAACTATAAGCAATAAGGAGAATTGCATGCCAACCATTAACCAATTGGTGCGCAAGCCACGCAAGACTGCGGCCCGGAAATCGAAGTCGCCAGCGCTGGGGCGCATCCATAACGCACTCAAGGTGCGCTACTACGACCAAAATGCACCACTCAAGCGTGGTGTCTGCGTCAAGGTAACAACCAAAACCCCCAAGAAGCCAAACTCCGCCATGCGCAAGGTGGCTCGTGTCCGCCTGACCAACGGCCACGAAGTCTGGGCCTACATTGGCGGCGAAGGCCATAACCTGCAGGAGCACGCGGTGGTGCTCGTCCGTGGTGGCCGTGTGCCAGACCTCCCAGGTGTGCGCTACCACATCGTCCGTGGCGCACTCGACCTGCAAGGGGTATCGAAGCGTAAGCAGGGCCGCAGCAAGTACGGCGCCAAGAAGGAGGGTAACTAACCATGCCTCGTAAAGTCACGAAAAAACTCCAGCGCACCATCAAGCCAGACCGCAAGTACCAGTCGGTGCTGGTGCAGCGCTTGATTAACAAATCGATGCTGGATGGCAAAAAGCAAGTTGCTGAGCGGGCTGTCTACAGTGCGCTCGAGCAAGCCGCCCGCAGTCTCAAGAGCGAGGATCCACTGGAAGTGTTTGAGACCTGCATCAAGAACATCAGCCCTAGCTTTGAGGTGAAGAGCCGCCGCGTTGGTGGTGCTAACTACCAGATTCCATTCCCCATTCAGGGTCATCGTCAGCAGCACTTTGCCTTCATGTGGCTGGTGCAGGCTGCTCGCTCGAAGAGTGGTATGCCGTATAGTAAGCGCCTGGCAACAGAGATCGTTGATGCGTGCAACCAAACTGGTGTCGCCTTCAAGAAAAAGGAAGACACCCACAAGATGGCCGAGGCCAACCGCGCCTTTGCTCACTTTGCTCGCGGCTAAGTTCTGCAGCACAGTATACAAAACTGCCCGAGGTAGATGCCTTGGGCAGTTTTGTTTTGCCATGGCCACATAGCGAGCGGTTGGAGTAACGGTTACACCTCACTCATCCGGCTTTGGTATAGATATATAAGTGCTTAGGAGGTGTGTGGGGTGGGGTAGAACTCATAAGGTATCCGTGTTGCGCCTTTGTGTACTGTTTTCTTCTCCAGTGTCGCAAAAAAGAGTTAGGTCATAAATCTCCTCATACGAGGACTCGGCATATATCTATTTGCGCCTGCCTATATGCAGCGATAGAGGTGGACGGAGTGGGGAATATTTGCTAGTGAGGAGGGAGAAATACGCAATCAAGGCTAAAAATGCTTGCGAAAAATATGTAATTATCGTCCAAATAGCCACCACTGGTACGACAGGGGTACATATGGGGAAAATAATGCGAAAATAAGGCCAAAAATAGCTTTGCAGGCGCTGGTTTTGTGCTATAATGCAAGTTGATACGATTACTTACTACCACGCTGCTAGCGCCACAACGCACGCAGCAGGGAGGAATCGGCAGAAAGGAGCCAATGCCGTTAACCAAAATCATAGTGCGGAGTATAAAAAACTATGAGTGAGTATACCAACAGTAATACAAGAGAAAAGTCGTTTCCTAAAAGCGACAAGCCGCCAGTGGGCGAAACAAAATATTCAAAATACGACACAGCAAATGATGGAAATGGGCCGACAGCCGAAGAGTTTAGAGGTCGCTACGGCAAGCCAAATGCCCTTGAGCTGCCATCTGCTCAGGAGGTTCGAGGTTGGCTGCAGCGTGAGCTTGGGCCGCTATTTGCGCTGTCGATGGCAGAAATGACAGACCAGCACATCGATACCATTCATAATAAATTATCCGAGCTGCGCGATAAGCTTGGCTTGGCAATTGGTGATATTATTGAGGTCAATGATGTCCCATATGTCGTGCTAATTGTTGACGACTTTAAGAGCCCTAAGGACACTCAAGGCGATGTATCATCGCTGTATTCCGCAATTGAGTCGTCGCTATCCCACCAAGAAGCGGCGATTTCTTTAGGCGAAGATGGTGGAGCGGAAGAAGGGGTAATCGGCTCATTGATTGGATTCTATGTTGGAAAGCGCCCAGATCAAGAGGTGATTGATAGTGCCCCTGTTGTGTATGGCATTATTCAGGGTGAGCCAGGCGAAGGCCCGCAGATGATCACAGATCAAGGTGATGTGATTGATGGCGAGCTTAGCACTGCAAGTGGTATTGTGCTGGTCCCGACGACAGAGTCGCAACGGCTTGAGTATGGTGATGAGCTTGGTTTGGTTCAAGGAGACTTCTCACTCGCTGCATAAAGGCTAGTTATAGACGAGAGAAAGCCAGTGTGATGAGCACTGGTTTTTCTGTGCAAAAAATCTATGGTGATTGAACAAACAAGCGCGCGTGCTATGCCATTGAATTTTTAATGGTCGCGTGCATTGGTTGGTGCAATGCGCCCGTTATGGTAAGAAAATAATGTAGTTTTTATGCTATAGGGATATTTGTGTGCTATATGGATTTTCTTTGTGTATTATAAATTGCTTGAGAGTGAGCAAGAGAATGTCTGAATATAACAAGAGTATATTCAGAGTAGTAGATGGTAAAATAGATGAGTATAGATGCGCTCATGTACTATACGTAGGGTATGGTGATGAGCATTTTGCGTGCAAAGTGAGTTGATTGCTTTATCGAATGCATCTTTTTGTATATGATACTACACATAACACAAGCGAGGGGCAGTGAGAGAGTATGAATAATGCAAGAATTCGTTCATGTTATTTATTGTTGCTATATTGATGAGAATTTGAGTGAGCACGAAGTAGATGAGCGACGAGTGTGGTATGAATTGAAATATAAAAAAGTAAAAAATGAGACAACAATAAAGTATAATGCAGAGCTACTAGTATTTTTTGCAGTAGCTGAGACACTTTTGCAAAATGATTTGCAAAAATATGAGTGAGCACTACGTTATTAATAATTATTCTGTAGTAGAATATTATTATTTGCCCGTTCTAATTGGTGTGTGGTGCATATGTTGCGATATTTTCGCATACAGAAAGAGTGATGGAAAGTGTACTATTGCAAAAAATGATTTTTCAACGACTAGAGCAGCAAGCGGATACTACATACGTGACAAAAAATAATGGCGCATTGCGATGCTACAATAAAAAATGCTGATGGACTATTTGTTATTGATAAAAAAATAGTTATGCCTAGCAAAAACGTTCGAAGCTTTGCAACATAATGCGCGTGCGAAATATTTTTTGCTACTATGCGAGTGATGAATGATGCAAAAATGGATTGTTTGGTAGTAAATATAAAATGAGTATGATGGCAGTGTGCACATCTAGGTAAAAATTTGTGAGTGATCATGCAAAAATTGATATAGCTAGGTAGAAAGATGAGGGTGCGATGTACAATATGTGTGATGAAAATGAAGCGCGTGTAGTAGCAGCGCAAAATTTTCACATTTTTGATTAGGGAAATCTACAAAAATGAGTGTGAGGGTGTGAGATGCAGTAGGGAGTGAGTTCGCTTGAGTAAATGGCTGCCATGTCCTGGCTAAAATCTATGTAGTGCGTGCAAGCACAAGAGACTTAGATGTGATATGAGAAGCAAATTAAGTAAAGGATTGCTACGCTAAAGTCTGTGAACAGAATATAATGATATTCATAATAAAAATTTGAGAATGACAAAACTCAGTACGGCAAAGTGGTGCAAAAATATAATGCCAAGAAGCGATGATGGTTCGTGCGTGCCAAAATAATGTGATGATTTTGGTGAGGCGCGTATGACATGCGAACCATATATTATAGTGGTTGAAGAAATACAGATAAAAAATGGTATTTTTTGCCATGGTGTGATGCAACGATGGAGTACGTGGTGAAAATTTTCTGCATCACGAGGCATGATGGTACGTGGTTGAAGTAAAATGAGCGTTTGAAAAATAGTAGGAGAATATTCAACGATAGGTTTGTCAGCAAAATTTTCACAACAAAATAGATGGGTGTGATGAGGGCTAGAAATAGTAGGCATTGGTGAGCCAAAATATGCGGTAAGTGCGAATAACTTTATGGCCTAGAGGGTGCTTTGTGAGTTAATGGTGGTGGTTGGATTTGCGTCTGCCTTGCACCAATGTGGCATAGTCACAAATTTTCATGATTGGTTGCATAATGCAAGGAAAGGATGGTTAATGGTGAGATAGACATAACCGATATAGTAAAGCATAAGTTGTATAGAGCTAGCTTAGCTGGCTAGGGCGAAGTTAAAAAATGGATGGAGCATCATGTATATAATCCAGAGAGTGAGCTAGTATGGTGATATTTTCAGATTTTTGAGCGTGAGTGGCTAATTGTGTACTGAATGTGCGATAAACATAAGCAATGTATAGCGGTCATGGTTATTACATATACACGACCCAATAGGGTGCGATTTATGGCTTGGATAAAAAATAATGATGCGCCATGGATGGTGCGAATGAAGGTTTCAAAATTTTCACATTTTGCAATATATAGTACTTTATGATATGAAAACAAATGGTAAAGTATTGGTGCAAATATGCGATGTATGGAGGTAGGGCAGATGGCTCTATGTAAGCAATGTGCAAAAATGAGATGGGTGCAATAGAGCCATGGAGTGCCATAGGTGGCTCTGACAAAAATGCACGAGAAACGTAGCAGAGCGATACTTCGCTTACGGCAGAAGCAATAGTGAAATAAGCACAAGCGAAAACTGACTCGATAGTTTTTGCACATACATCGCAGCATCAAAAAAGCTAAAAGAGTGAGAGGCAAAGTAATATGTATGTAATAACTAAGGCCGATTCATTTTTTCATATTTTGACGTATAATAAGTAATGTTTTCTAAATATAATAGAGCTCAAAAGGTATTCTCGTATGCTTATACATAATAGTGTATGTGCATCATATATTATGTATAGCGATGGGGCGAAGCAAGCGAATTGTAGCGCTATACTATAATTATCATTTTTGATAATGCGAGTGAAGTACATGACTATACTGCACTGCCAGCTGGCTTATGGTAGGGTGGGTGAGCGTGTGGGAAGAGAAGCCACGGGTGCTCACCTAATAATATAAATAGCTGTGTGCATAGAGTAGTACCAAGATAAATACAAAAAATGAAAAAGCAAAAAGTACAACGCCTCCACACCCCTGTACCTCGCTAGACTTTGCGGGCTGTCTCGCGTATAATATAATGCGTTATTAACCTAAGTTTATCGTCCGGATAAACATCCATATGGATTCCAAAGGAGGTTTACATATGAAACAATATGAACTAACGGTTTTGATTCGGCCAGATCTAGAATCGAACCTTGAGGCACCGCTTGCTAAGGTGCGTGAGCTGGTGCTCGGCGCTGGTGGCTCTATTACCAGCGAAGACAACTGGGGCAAGAAAAAGCTGCAGTATAGTATTAAGAAGGAAGACTTCGCGGTGTATGTCTACTTTGAGGTGGCGCTGCCTGCCGATGCACCGCTAAAGATCAGCAATGCGCTGAATATTTCTGATGATGTGATCCGCTACTTGCTCGTCAAGGTGGATGAGAAGGGCCGCAAACTGATGGCCGAGGCTAAAGCGCGCGAAGCTAGCCGCCAGACAGAAGAGTAAAAATTACCACAACAACTAATAACCACAGTAAAGAATCGAGGAGGATGTATGGCTCGAGGATTTAGCAAAGTTATTTTGATGGGCAATTTGACGCGCGATATAGAGGTGCGTACCACAGCGAGCGGGCAGAACGTTGCGAATTTTACACTAGCAGTTACTCGCACATGGCGCAACCAAAATGGCCAAAACCAAGACCAAACCAGCTTCATTAACTGTGTGGCATGGGGGCGAACAGGTGAGACCATCGCGCAATATGTGAAGAAGGGTAGCCCGCTGCTCGTCAGTGGTCGCCTCGACCAGCGTAGCTATGACGATAAAGACGGCAATAAGCGCTCTGTTGTAGAAGTGACAGTAGAGGACTTCACCTTCGTCGGTGGTGGACGTGCTGACGGAAATACAACACCAGCTGCAGCGCCAGCTAACAGTGGTAGCAGCCAGGATGTTGTCATCGAAGATATCGACGACAAGCCGATTGACCTATCAGAAATACCATTTTAACAACACACTAAAGGAGAACAAATAATGGCCAAGCGCATGCGCAAGGATACACCGGTCTATTTTGACTACAAAGATGCAAAGACATTGCAGAAGTTCATTAATATTTATGGGCAGATTGAGCCACGCAGTCGCACAGGGTTGTCGGATAAACAACAGCGACAGCTCGCCGTAGCGGTGAAGCGGGCTCGCCACTTGGCGTTGCTGCCATTTGTGGCGCAAGGTTAGGAGCTTTTTCAGCGCAGTACCTCTGTAACTGCGCTGACGGATGTTTCGAACGAAGCAGCAACTACTAAACAGGAGATAGGTGATGTACCAACCAACTGACCTCAAAAAAGGCGTGATTGTGCAGCTCGACGGCAAGCCGTATCGAGTTGTGGACTATAATCAGAAGGTGATGGGCCGAGGTGGCTCGATTGTCAATGTGCGGCTGAAGAACTTGATCGACGGCAGCGTGCTGCCCAAGACATTCAAAGGGCAAGACAAGATTGAGCCCGCCGAGGTATCGACGCAGAGTGTGCAGTACCTCTATAATG
Organism: uncultured Candidatus Saccharibacteria bacterium; assembly: GCA_963548065.1. Lineage (GTDB taxonomy): Bacteria > Patescibacteriota > Saccharimonadia > Saccharimonadales > Saccharimonadaceae > Saccharimonas. The sequence goes on along the minus strand of CAUUSZ010000010.1, from coordinate 7,483 downwards.
ATGGTGATACGTTCTATTTTATGGAGCCAACCAGCTTTGAGCAGTTTGAGCTTGCTGCAGACCTCGTCGATAGTGCTAAGGACTATCTGAAGGAGGGGGATAACCTCGGTTTGCAATTCTTCGACGGCAAGGTGATCAATGTTGAGCTACCCAAGAATCTCTACCTTCAAGTCACCTACACCGAAGATGTTGTAAAAGGTGATACAACCAGCAGCGTGCTCAAAGATGCGACGCTGGAGACGGGCCTTGTCGTCAAGGTGCCAGCCTTTATTAAGACGGGCGACGTTATTTCTGTCGATACAGCAAGCGGAGAGTACCGCGAGCGCAAGAAATAGTGCCCTGAGAGCTCGTGAGAGCCGCTCTCATCGCGTTTACATGCAAAAGTGAGGGAATGGATAACACATATACACCGCGAAAAGCGGTGTATTTTTTGTGCCGTGTGATGCTCAGGCTGGAGCATCCTAGAGATGTGATAAAAACAACGTAGAGTAGCAACGATTTTTGGCCAATTTTGAGCGTGAGCTTGCAGACACTCTGTGTTTTTGCTGAGCAATAGGGGAAGAAAGAGGACGTAAATGATGTTGTAATAACTAACACATAAGGTTTGCTGTCAAGCTCGATAGGATCGAGCTATTATTGTAGAGAATGCAACAAAGCTTTCTGTGACGAGGGTAATGCCAAAATATACAAGGCATTGTAAAAAATACAGAATAGAAACAGAGAATACCGGGCGAACGTTCGGAATATGAGCGTCGTAGGAAGCACAGCGATTGAATGAAACGATGATATAAGCACAACATGAAGGAATAGACATAGTGATGTACAAACAACAGCAGGGCAGCTAGAAAGATATAGTGAACACAACAACGATGTGCCAATATCAACGATTGCTTTATGTGATGTGCAGCAAGAGCGTGGGAGCTTATGTGCCAGGTAAATGCAATAGCCATAAGCATAAATGAACAAATTTTCGTTACAGACGAGCATTTACCTTGAGCAATATAATAATGCTTATGGCAACAGGGTATAATATAAAACGTATCAGAGTAAGCATAAGTATTATATAAATAATGAACACACTTTTTTATTGTGTAGCTGCGAAGCTACGAGCTTTGCTTTGGTGTGCTACTGCAAAAAATTGCATATGACGAAATGACGCATGGTTGTCGCTGCGTGATAAAAAATGTGATCATTATGCAGCTTGTCTATTTTTTGAGTTTGGATATTTTTGACTTTTTGCTTTTTCGTGCACGTTTGTTGTAGCTTGTTGGAGGGTGTTTCGTTTTTGATTTTTGCAGGTTGGGCAAAACATAGCAAGGCGATATGCTGCTGCGAAGTATAGGCTGCATGCACGAATGGTTGATGATAAAAATAATCATCATTTGCAGGTTTGTGCAAAAATGAATCGCTCATTATCGTGGCTAAAATTGTAGGCAAATGGCTTATGAGAATTTTGCAAAAACATGCATAAGTACAAAACAGTAGATGACGAATATCGGCCAGCCTGAGCACATCCCTATGGCGCAAACATGCGAAATATACTGCGCAGCATATATAAATTACTCACCCTTGGCTTGCAAAAATGTGATGCTGTCAAAATCAAATTTTTATTTAGACAAGCTGACTCGCTATGCGAAGCATCTACTGCAGTGGCATCGTGTTTTGCTGCATATAGCGCTTTTGCGGGAGGATGAATGCGTAGCCTGTTGGTGATGTGGCGCAGCCATACGAGTAAGATATTTTGCTATCACGATGTCCACTCAATTTTTGTTGTATATACTATATGTCTGGCTGAGCTGTCTTGTGTCTTGAATATCCTGCTAGCCTCTAGCGACATGTGCGAATGAAGAATAGCATACTGCAGTGCGCGATAGTTTGAGTGAGTTATTAATATAAAAGCTGCAATAGCGCGCAAAGAACAAAACGGATTTCTTCATCATCAAAATTTGAAAAACGGCGGAAGTAAGAAGCATATCCGCGCGCAGTAATATCATCCAATATCATCATTATCATGCTCTATAGCCTCATGCATTGTGTAAAGATGCAGCAGGTCTATTAGCTTCACGCCAACTAACTATCTATCCACTCGTGCAGTATAATAAGAACATGCAAAAACAACGACTAGACAAAACAATGGTGGCGCGTGGCCAAGCAGCAACACGCTCAGCGGCCGAGAATTGGATTCGCCTTGGTAAGGTATTGGTGGATGGTGCGGTGGCGCACAAGCCAGGGATGTTTGTGGATGAGTCGACGCAGATAAAGCTGGTGGCGCACGAGCGCTATGTGTCGCGGGCGGGGCTTAAATTAGCCAGCGTCGCGCAGCGGCTCAATATTTCATTTGATAATACTATCGTGCTTGATGTTGGTAGCAGCACTGGCGGCTTTACTGACTATGCATTGCAGCATGGTGCGCGCATGGTGTATGCGGTGGACGTGGGGACGGAGCAGCTCCACCCCAGCCTGCGTGGCGACTCGCGCATTGAGCTGCATGAAAAAACCGACATTCGCAATTTTGTGCCAGCCACTACACCAGACATTATTGTCATTGATGTATCATTCATCAGTCTGCGCAAAATTCTACCGCACTTAGTGCGTATCAGCAGTCCGCGAACTAGTATCATCGCAATGGTTAAGCCGCAGTTTGAGGCGCAGCGCGCGCAGCTTACACGCGGTGGCATCGTCAAAAATGACAGCGTGCGCCGCACCATCCTGCGCGACTTCGAGCAGTGGGTGCGCGCCTACTGTGTGATTATTGATAAGGCCGATAGTAGTGTGAAGGGCGCGCATGGTAATCAAGAGCGGTTTTACCGATTGCAAAAAAGCATAAGGCGCTAACGTCTCATTGAGAGCAAGCATCGTTGGCAAACTTCTCCTGCTACTCTCTCCAGCAAGCAACATAAGGACTTACTGCTCCAGCCACACGCTTAGACTGAGAAAAACCAGTTTCACACTCCAACGAATGAAGCGGTGAGGAAAGTGAGTGCTTCGAATGGATACGATCTAGGCTTTTGTGTACCGCCTGTCGGCGTGAATCGTTATATATAATAGACAAATACCTTGCATACCGCTTCGTATCGCACTCAATAGTTACTTATGTGAGATTCTGAAAAAGCAGAGAATAGCATGGTGCGAATAATATAGTAAATATAAATCCAAGTAATACCCATCACAGTACAACACATAGCGCCATCACCACCGTCGGCCCATTGATGAGTATGCTGGCAATGGCATGTGCCGTCATTGGTACGTACACGTTGCGCGTCATACTATATACCAAGCTAAATGGCAGCGCCCACACCATGCCCAGCAGCACACCCCATGGTGCGACAAAGTGCTCTGCGGCAAACAACATAGCACTCAGTAGAGTGGTGCAGATGATCGCTGTGCGACTGGTCAGGCAGATCATCTGCTTGCGAAAAATTGTTTCTTCTACGATGGCGGGGAGAACGATGGTTGAGAGCGCAAAAAGTAGCAACTCGCCTACCGTCTTGACTGGCATTGTAATGGCACCTGTGGCGAGGTGAGGGAAGGCTTGCTCGAGCAGGCTCGTCGCACCAAATGCTCCTGCTGCGCAAATCAGCGTAATTACTACCTGTCGCCAAAAGCTCCACCCACCAGCGAGAGCACGATACCACTGGTGTATACTCATACTTTTTGTTGCGATAATGTAGCCAAGCAGCGCCACAAAAAATGCCGTATTACTATAAACATATAGGTGCCGCGGCAGGACAAAACACGAGATGATGAAAATAACCTCGAGTATGACCGGTATGGCAATGCGCCGCATATAATGATACATATACTAACAGTGTACTCTTTGCTATACCTTCTGAGAAGATTATAGCAATAGTCCATGCAAAAACTCGCCACAAGCTCATGGCGAGTTTGCTGATGTTCCCCTAGCTAGGATCACTTGCTTACATTAAATCGAAATTCCACCACATCGCCTGGCTGCATGACATAGGCTTTGCCTTCGGTGCGGATCTTGCCGGCTTCGCGCGCTTTGGCCTCGGAGCCTGCTGCCACGAGGTCGTCATAATCCACCACCTGCGCCGCAATGAAGCCTCGCTCGAAGTCTGTATGGATGACCCCGGCCGCTTGGGGTGCCGTCCAGCCTTGGTGGATCGTCCAGGCGTGCACTTCCTTGGGCCCCGCGGTGAGGTAGCTCTGCAGGCCGAGCGTATCGTACGCCGCCCGGATCAGCTGCGTCAGGCCAGCCTCGGGCACATCATAGCTTGCCAGCAGCTCCAGCGCATCCTTCGCGTCCAGCCCCTTGAGCTCATCCTCTAGCGTGGCACAGATGAAGAGCGCCGTGCTGCCACGAGCCAGCGCCGCCAAGCGAGCTTTAGCTTCGGCATTGGCCAGGGTTGCTTCGTCGACATTAAAGACGTAGATGACGGGCTTGGCAGTGAGGAGGTGGAGGTCGGCAATTGCCTCATGAATAATATTTTTGTTCAGATGAACAGGGGTGCCAGCGGCAAGGTCGTCACGCAACTGCTGCAGGTACTCGAGTGTACTGCGTGCCTTGGGGTTGGCCTTAGCTTCTTTGGTGAGGCGGGTGAGGCGAGTCTCGATGGTCTGAATGTCTGCCAGCATGAGCTCGGTGTTAATGATGTCGATATCGCGCTGCGGGTCGACGGTGGTATCGACGTGGACGATATCGTCATTTGCAAAGGCGCGGACAATGTGGACGATTGCATCGCACTGGCGAATATGAGCGAGGAACTTATTGCCGAGCCCCTCGCCACTGGCAGCACCAGCTACTAGCCCGGCGATATCGACAAAGGTCACCGTGGCCGGCACAACCTTTTCGGCGTGGTACATATCAGCTAGTACACTCAGGCGCTCATCGGGCACAGGCACAATGCCAGTGTTGGGCTCGATGGTGGCAAAGGGGTAATTGGCTGCCAAAATATCATTGTTGGTGAGGGCGTTGAAAAGGGTCGACTTGCCAACATTGGGCAGGCCAACGATACCGATAGATAGACTCATAATATATAGTATAGCAGCGCAAGGGAGAAATCGGCAGGGGGAAGAGGAAAATGTGAGGAAGGTGGGTGCATTGTGCTTTATATAATTATAAATGTAAGGCTCTTTCGCCGTTGGTGTGCTATTTTGCTTCACCACAAGATAAGCTCTGCGCTATCTCACGCTCACCCTCCCCACACTCCCTCCTCCGGAACACTATAAGGGTCGATACTCCCCAAGTATCGACCTCTTGCGCTGGGCTGAAAACAGATTATGACAATCTGTTTTCACACTCCATCGGATGAAGTGATGGGGAGGGTGAGCTAACGATACTTATGAGCTATATAAGGATATATAGCGATGTCTCTACCTTGCGTCATGAACACAGTGCACAATTGCCCTAACTTTGCTATAATCATAAGCATGACATTTGTACACTTTTGCCGCCAATCACTGGTGCGTGCTGGCCTGATGGGGCTGCTGTGCGCTGTGGGGGTGAGTGCGGCACTGGGTGGGCTGGTGGCAGCTCGGCCCAACAATGAGGTAGAAGCGAAGTTGCCCGAGCTCTGCCGCAGTGGCAGTCCCTGTGCAGTAGTGTGGTTTTCGCAGCCTGGCGAGCGGAATTATTATAAGTCGGGTATCTCGATCGACCACAACCAGACTGGCCTCGTCGATATCGTCATTCGTGGCTCGGGTTACTCAGGTAACCGCTCGGGCCCCTTCGACATTAGCTCGATGCACCTCGACCGCAACATGAATTGGAACTACAACCGCAATAGCCGTATCAAGAACGTCCAGTCGAGCGTGATGTACCGTGGGCGCGTCAGTGGCCAAAACCAATACACCAGCCAGGGGGGTGAAGTGCGAGCGCAACTCGACATTGGCCAGTTTGATATCCCGGTGGGGCAGTCGCGTACGGTGGGGATTGGCCTGTATAGCTGTATCTCGACTGATGGCGGGCGTACCCTTGCTGCTAGCGAGAATATTGCCTGTGGTACGAGTGATGTGAAGGTGACGATCACGCGGCGCATCCCACCCTGGACGATCAACGGCCAAAGCTATGTGGGTAAGCAGTGGCCTGGCACGCAAAATATGCAAAAATCCGTCCGAGCCTTTCCGGGTGAACAAATCTACTGGGCGCATGATCTCCGCAACAATGGCCCCAACAGTGCAACCGTGTCCGTGGGGATGGATGGCACCGGCTTTGCTAATAATTACAGTGGTGGACATAGCCTGGCGCGCAATGTGACGGGCCGGCCTGGACAGCTCTTTTATACGGTGTATCCGAGTGGCGGCATGACTGACCGCTTCACGAGTTATCGCATCCAAACGAGCGACGTTGGCCGCACACTCTGTCAACGGATATCGTGGTCACCTGGCATTGCTGGTGACCCAGCGTGGCGACGCAGCGATCCAGCGTGTGCTAGTGTGCACTCAGACTTTGAGCTCTATCCATCAGCGACAATTGATGGTAAGAAGCTTGCGACGCTGGAGGGTGGGAATATTGCGCCCAGTCGGATTGATGAATCCATCCATAACACTGGTGCAAGCCTCGACAAAGACCGGAGCGAGAGCGAAGCCGCAGCCTACCAGTTTATCGTGCGAGGGCAGCACCGCCAGCAGTTCCTTGGCAGCTTGAGCAGCATCTTTGACCGTGGGGCAGCAGTGGGCTATCCCTATGCCCTGGGTAGCTACAGTGGCAGTGACACAGCGTGCACCTGGCTGCGCGGCAAGCAGCCGATCGACTGTACCAACGAGCCCACCTTTCGTGAGAACAAAAAATATCTCGACAGTCACACGCGCCTGAATGACACCAAAGATATCAACGCTGCCGATGCCAAGGTAGGGGATATGATCTGCCGCATTGTTGCTATCAAAGATTATAATTATAAACACACCGACGGCAATGAGCGTCGTATTTCCTCGCCCGCCTGCGTAACGGTGACGAAGCTACCATGGGTGCAGATCTGGGGTGGCGACTTGCGCGTCGGCAACGGCATTGGCGCGGCGAGTGGTAATGGCGATGCACAGATCGTTACCCTCAAGACGACTAAGGATGGCAATATGTATGGTAGCTGGGCTGAGTATGGCATGATGGCCCCGCAAAATGGCGGCAAAATCCTCTCTGCCACCGGTGGTGTGCTGTCTGGCCGGCGAGGGTATGGTGGTGATTATGACCGCTCTAAGGATGGTCTTGCCTTTGCCAACACCACCACGCCAGCTGGCCGCTGGGCACCGCCAAGCAATGTGAAGGTGCCGAGCTTTGGCCGGGGCGCGGCGGCTGGTACATCGATTGATGTCGGGAGCTTTGCTGGCCACAATGTGCGTACCGTTAATGGCGATGCTACCATCCACGGTACGCTGCCAGGTAGTAGTACGCTGGTGGTGGAAGCAAGCGGCACGGTGACGATCGATGGCGACCTGAAGTACGGCGCGACCACTGTCGATGACGCCACCAAACTTTCGCAGCTCGTCATTAAGGCTAAGAATATCGTCGTCAAGCATAATGTTAAAG
>CAUUSZ010000009.1:0-26731 GCA_963548065.1 uncultured Candidatus Saccharibacteria bacterium | reverse complement strand
GGCATATTGGCAGCCGCTCGCTCGGCAGCGCTGCGCACCGCAAAGTTACGCGACGCAACATCCGGCGTCCAGCGGCGGCGACCAAACAGCGTCTGGACAAAGCCCGCGTCATGCGCCTGCTGGATAGTCTGCGCCATATAGGCTTTGAGCTTCGGCCGAAGGCGATAATACTCATCAATAAAGTGCTGCGCCTCGGCATAGCTCATATGGGCTGCAGCAGCCAAGCCATGCTGGCTCATCCCATAGAGCACGCCAAAATTCACCACCTTGGCCCGGCGGCGCTGCTCCTTTGTGACGACGTCAAGCGGTACCCCATACACCTGGGCGGCCGTGTTCGCGTGGATATCGATATCGGTATTAAAATCGCGAATCATCGCTTCCTCCCCCGACAGCACGGCTGCTAGGCGCAGCTCAAACTGTGAATAGTCAGCATTGACAAACACATTGCCCGGCGCTGGCACAAAGGCATCGCGAACGTGCCGCCCCAGCTCGCTGCGAATCGGGATGTTTTGCAAATTTGGGTCGGTGCTGCTAAGGCGGCCCGTCGCTACCACATCTTGGTTGAAGGTGGTGTGAATATAGCCCGCGTCGTCGGTCAGCTGTGGCAGCGCCTCAACATACGTGTTTTGCAGCTTCGTCAGCTCGCGGTAGCGCTCCACGAGCCCAATAATCGGGTGATGCGGCCGGAGCTTATCCAGCTCCTTCTGGCTCGTCGAGTAACCTGTCTTGCCCTTCTTGATGCCCGCCGTCGGCAGCTGAAGCTTGACAAAGAGCGCCTCGGCTAGCTGGGCCGGGCTGCCAATATTAAGCTCATACCCCACCATGCCATAAATCTGCTGCTGCAGCTCGGCGATCTCGCTACTCAAGGTGCGCTGCATCGCCGCAAGCGTGCGGCTATCAAGCCGGATACCGCGCCACTCCATTCGCGCCAGCACAGGGATGAGCGGAAAGTCCATTGTCCGGGCCACCCGGGCAAGCTCGGGCAGCGCATCGAGTGCCTGAGCTTGCTCATCGTACACTGCCCACAGCGCGCTAATGGCCAGGCGTGGGTCATCAAGCGACTCCAGCCCCGCAAGATGAGCCAGCGCCCGCGACGTGCGCAGGGGATTAAGCAAAAACGACCCCTGGGCAGTATCGTGCTTCACGACTGGCAGCTGCCGCACGCCACGAGCCAGTAAGTGGCGTAATAATTCCTTAGTGCGGTGCCCAACGATCGGCACATGCGGGATAACGTCAATCGCATCACGCCAGTTCAGGCGGGCTGCCTTACCTCGCTCGTGGCTCACCCAGACGCCGCCTTCCACCGGCCACACCAGCAACTCCTGAGCCATCAAGAAAAGTGCCTTGGCTTGGCTGGCGGGCAGCTCGGTGGCATGCTGCACCACTGGCACATCAGGCGGCTGAGCGTTCTCTGCTGCCTGCATCTGCGGTGGTAATTGGCGCAGCAAACTACGAAACTCCAGCCGCTGCAACATCGCCCGCACCGCTGCTGGGTCGCAGTTATCCATTGCTATCGCTGCTCGGTCGAGCGTCACTGGTGCATCGGTATACAGCCGTGCTAGCTCGCGGCTCATATAGGCCGAATCTTTGCCCTGCTCCAGCTTGCGCCGCAAGGTATCCCTGACCTGCCAGAGATTGTCGTAGAGGTTGTCGAGCGTGTCGAATTGCTGCAGCAGCTTGACCGCTGTCTTCTCCCCCACCCCCGGTACGCCCGGGATATTATCCGACGCATCACCCTTGAGGCTCTTGAAGTCGAGGAACTGGCCAATCCGAATACCATAGCGTTGCTCGAAGGCAGGGATGTCGAATTTGTCAATATTGGTCAAGCCTTTTTTGAGGGCGTAGAGATAGGTATTTTGGTCGAGTATTTGCAGAGCATCGAGGTCGCTCGTGATGAGATACGTCTCGATATCCCCCTGCTGCTCGGCCTGGGCATCGAGCGTCGCCATAATGTCATCCGCTTCGTAATCATCAAACTCATACAGCGGCCAACCAAAAGCCTGCAAAAGCTCGTGCAACAGTGGTATCTGGGCGTAAAAATCTGGTGGAGCCGGCTTGCGACCAGCCTTGTATTGGTCGTAAATGGCAAGGCGCCGGCGGATATTCGTCTTGGGCTTGTCCCACGCCACACACACGTAGTCTGGCTGAAGGCGCTTGATCAGCTCCAAGCTCAGCGCCGCAAAGCCATACACCCCGCCAGTTGGTGTCCCATCAGCCGTCGAAAGGTTGGGCATGGCATAGTACCCACGGTAGAACACACTTTTGCCATCGATAATCACTAGGCGCTTCATCATAGTTCTAGTATAGCATTGGTGCCGTGCGGAAACATCCTCGCGCAGCACCTCTACCCTGCTCCCTGCCCTCCAGTTATAGCGTAGGTTGAGTGCGCTGGCGCCGGCGACGCCACCACCACACTAGCCAACCAGCCAGTGCGATGAGTAGCAAGCACAGGCTTATCAGCAGTGCTGGCACAAAGTTGCTCATCAGCTCAGCCAGCGGACCCTGCGCAGTAAACGCACCTTTTTTCTTCTTCACTGTCATCCGTTTGGTGCCCGGCTTTTTATCTTTCTTGTCGTCCTTTTTCTCTGGTGGAGTAGCCGGTGGTTTTTCGCCAGTAGCTGGAGTGCCACTTTGGTATATCTTGACATAGTCGATAAGGAAGGTCTGATTAGCAAACTTCTTCGATAAATCGGGCGGGTGCTCTTCACTCTTCCACTCCACATAATCGTTGAGAATAACATACCACGTATCGTCAAAGACCTGCCTAAATTGATTCATATCCATGCCCATTTTTGCTGGTTTTTCTGCTGGAACCCGAGCAGTTGGATGACTTTTCTCATCGCCCGCTCGATAGTTATACACCAGCACCGGCTGGTTATCCACGAAGAATTTGACCGTCTCACCATCATATTCCGTCGCCCAGACATGCCAGTTGTTCGCCAACGTCACTGGGGATGGTATGAGGTTCTCTCGGCTATGCCCTAGCCCCTTCGTCTTCCATATCTGCGATGATGGGCTGTGGTAGCAGCGAATATGCGTCGTCGACCATGTGTAGGTCGGTGTCCATGAATACCACTCCAGCATGTCGAGCTCACCATAGGGGTCATTCGCCTGCTTGTTATTGCTGCAGTTGGCAAGCGTCACACTATTGCGCAGCCAAATAGCTGGGCGCGTCCCATTCTCGCCATTCCAGTTAATCTTCGCTCGTACCTCGACGCGGAATGGCTTATGCCCATCGAGCACCCGACCCGACTCCACTCGCCCACTCTGGTAGCGTGTCATCTTGCCAGACGGGCACGGCTCTTGGCTGGCGTTGCTATCGCCCAGTGGCTCAGCCACACTCGACACACAGTGACGCCGGGTCGTAATCTGCAAAGCGCCATTAGTCACCGCAACGTTATTGGCGCTATATGCCAAATGTTCCTTGCCATAATTATCTTTATTTTGCTGGAGAACCTTCCAATTCGACAGTGACGTCGTAAACTCCTCGTTATACACCATCTGCCACTGCTGCGCCTGGGCAACCCCACCAAAGATCACCGACACAGCACCCGCAACAAGGACACTCACTACTCCATACATCAGCCCACCTTGTCGCTGCACTCCTATCTCCTCAGTCTGCACTATCCGCGCTTATATACGTTATTATATAAGTGTACACGTTTTGTCGGATTTTTCAATTGTTATAGCATAAGTATTACTACACTGAAACGCTACGCTAACACCTCTCCACCGCCTTGGCTGCTCTGTGCCCTTCGTGCTAACTCTTGCGCAACCTGCCGCCGAGCACGCGCTCGCTCAACATTGTCTGTTCCACCAACAACATCATCTGTATCTGGCTGATGTTTTGTGATGTCCGCCATATGCGCCGCAAGGCATTCAGCCTGCACTGGGCAACTGCCGCATATCGTTTTCCCTTTTTCAATATTTTCCCAATGCTCCCGCTTTTTCCCATCGAGGCCAATAAAGTACGGTTCATCCTCGAGGCTGCAGGCAGCTTGTCCAATCCATGCTGATCGAGGGGCTGGCTTATATCCGCCGCGAATCAGCCGCTCAGTATATACCGCAGGGCTTACGCCATTCTTCATCTGTTCTCGCATTGCCTGTGTGGCAGGGGTTGGCTTTCTTGGTTGTTCACGCATCATAAGTTTTTTCTCTTTTGCTATACAAAACGTTGGCTTCTGCATTATTCCACGCCACTGTTGTTTTGCCAAGCATAAGCAGAGTAGTGCGCTGCTTATCACTCTACCCCCCATTGCTCAGCGCCGCCGGACGTGCCGCCGCTTGGGTTTGGGTGCGCCCCACTGTTGGCGATCGGCCTTGGCTGTGCCACCCCGTATATTGCCAGTAGGAATGATGCGCTGATAGCCCCGCAGCGCAAAGAGCAAACACTCGGCTGCCACTGGGCACCCAGCACAGTCTTCGCGCCGCTCGGGTTCTAGCCGTTGCCCTGTCTCGGCATCGATACACAGTGCCAAGCGAGCAAAAGCCTGCGGCGTGGGAATGTGCCCAATATGCCGCCGCTCGGCCATGCACTGCTCTGCCCAGGCGATCCGCACCCGAGGCGTATCATTGGCATGAACAGCGTGGTGCATAGCGCTTGTGAGCGTGGTGGACTGGCTGGGGAGATCGGCTGGCGTAGGACCATCCGTCAGTTGTCTGCGCTGCTGTGCCGTTAAACCAGCACAGATCCCCGACACTCCTTCTCTCACCGCATATGCCGCACACACATCAATCACCGCACAACCAATGCAGCGCTGCAGCGCCAGTGCCGTGTCTTCTGGTTTGCCACTAAAATATTCTTCGCTCGTAGCTGGGCTGCAGGCAGCATCGCGCATCCATTGCGGTGGGAGTGCCGCTCCCCTTTGCTGCCGCACGCGTATCCGCAAATAGAAGATACGCAACGCAAGGTCAGTTGGTGCGTAGCGTGGGAGTCGCTCTGGTCGTGATGGCTGTGCAGCTGGCTGCTCTTCCATACTATCCTTATTGTACCATTCCCCGCGCCGCCAACCATAAGCGTCATCATCTGCTATACTAGAAACATGAATCATCCATCTCACCCGACGACAATCCTTGCCTTCGTTGGCCTCTCAGGCGCAGGCAAGAGCGAGGCGGTCAACCACGTCGCACGCCTTGGTATCCCCAAGGTCTACGCTGGTGGCATCCTCTACGACGAAATGCGCCGCCGCAGCATCGCTATCACCCCGCAATCACAAGCCGAATTTCGCAAAGCCTGGCGCGAAGAGGCTGGCAAAGACATCATCATCCGCACTGCTGCCGAGCAAATGCAGCGCCTTGCCGCCGCTGGGCAGCGCCACATCCTCTTCGACGGGCTCTACTCCTGGACGGAGTACAAGTACCTTACCCACCACTTCCCGGGTGAGCTCGTTGTGGCGGCCATCGTTGCGCCCAAGCAGCTCCGCCACCGCCGCCTTGCTCAGCGGCCCGAGCGACCCTTTACCGCGCAAGAAGCAATCGCCCGCGACTGGTCGGAAATTGAAGATATCGAGAAGGGCGGCCCCATCGCCATTGCCGACCACTTCATCTCCAACAGCCACAATCTCACCGAGCTCCACCAGCAGGTCGACGCCCTCTGCCGCGAGATTGGTTGGATGTAAAATACCCCGGTGGGGTATATAAATCATCAGATAATTGACACAGCACCCTTCCTCTGCTATAATTCCCCCACAGATTACGTGTGCATAAGGCAAATGCACACTACGGTAACAGCCTAATACGAGGAGTTTATGAACAACCAGCCAACACCCCAGCAACCTGCTGCACCGCAGCCGCAGCCAGCACCGCAACCACAACCGGTGGCCCAGCCGCAGCCGCAACAGACATATCAATATCAACAACCCTACCAGCAGCCAGTTGCGCCAGTGCCACAGCCAGCTGTTCAGCCACAGCCAACACCATATGCTTATCCCGTTCGTTATGATAACCCTGGTGAGACACTGGGTGTCATTGGATGCGTCTTGAGCTTCTTTGGTATCTCTATCGGTGGTATTCTCCTTGGCATTATTTCGCGCAATAAGTCTAAGGAAGCCGGTATGTCTACAACGTGGGGTAACGTTAGTCTGGGCTGGGGCATCTTTGGGTCAGTCTGCTGGTGTCTTATCTGGCTTTTCTGGATACTTGTATTTGTTGGTGTATTGTCCAAGCCATCTTGGTGGTACTATTATTACTACTAAGCCACTTGCTTCGATATAAAAATACCCAGCATACTACTGGGTATTTTTATGTAAAGTATTTTGGGAGTACCTTCTGTATTTTTAGGGCTTTCGTATTCACCCCTCTACAATCATGATCTCTATTTCTCGGTAGCGATAGTAGGAGTGGGTATTCGAGAGGTTTGTGCCCTCACAGCAAAGTAAATAGCCATTATTATACAGAAGCTTCACTAAAAACCATACAGTAACGACTTTTGCAAGCAATTTATCCAAAAAATCGACATACATACTGTATGCCGATTATTCTCGTGTGCTACCCCCTACTGCTGCAAATACTCATACAGCTTCTTGGCATCCTTGTGCTTACGCAGCTTGGCCAGAGCCTTGGCCTCAATCTGACGAATACGCTCGCGCGTCACGGCAAACTCCTGCCCAACTTCCTCCAGCGTGTGGCTCTTGCCATTCTCCAGGCCAAAGCGCATTTTGATAATCTTCTGTTCGCGATCACTCAAGGTCGAGAGGATGTCTTGCACCTGCTCCTTGAGAAGCTGGTTAGAGGCTGACTCTTCAGGACTGACCGTGTCCTCGTCCTCGATAAAGTCCCCGAGCACCGACTCCTCCGAGTCGTCGCCATCGCGCCCCACACCAGCATCCAGGCTGCTGATGTCTTGCTTAATCTTCATCACATATTCGACCTTATCCGGCTCCATATCGAGCTCTTTGGCAAGCTCCGTAATGGTTGGCTCGCGGTTCAAATCTTGCGTGAGGCGGCGCTGGGTGCGCAGCAGCTTGTTAATCGTCTCTACCATATGGACAGGAATACGAATAGTGCGCGCTTGGTCAGCAATCGCACGGGTAATCGCCTGGCGAATCCACCAAGTGGCATAGGTGCTAAACTTAAAGCCTTTATCTGGGTCAAACTTCTCCACTGCCCGTAGTAGCCCGGTGTGCCCTTCTTGGATAAGATCGAGAAAATCAAGGCCGCGACCACTATACCGCTTGGCAATGCTTACCACTAGGCGCATATTAGCCTCGGCCATTTTGTCTTTCGCCCGCTTATCGCCCTGTTTAATCCGGTAGGCTAGGTCTACCTCTTCGTCAGCACTGAGCAGCGGAATCTTGCCGATCTCGCGCAGGTGCAGCCGAACCGAGTCGTCGCTAATATCATCAAAGTATTGGTTGCTGTTGAGAATCTCCTCTGGCGTATCTTCTTCCTCAAGCGCCGCGAGGTCGGGCTCCATATCGTCGACGGCTAGATCCATCATCGGTGGCTGGGCATCGGGTGGCGCTGCCTGAGCTGTGGTTGCTGGTTTTTTTTGCTTGGTATCCTTATCGTCGGTTGCCACGCGCTATCTCCTTGATTAATTGGTTCAGTTGCTCGCGCAAAGCAGCGGCAGCAGTCGTATCGCCGCTCTCTTCTGCTTGGCGCAGGTGGGTGATGAGATCTTGTTTGTGTTGCTGCTTATGTTCGGTTTCGATCTGCCGCAAAAGCCGGGCGGTCTCGTAGTAGCGATCGGTCTCGCTCCACGCACCATACCGAGCGTCGGCACGTACCCGCACCATTGTAATATACTCGTCAAAATTTTGCAATGGCGGCGGCGTAGTGGTAAGAGGTTGTCCGTGGTGCGCCGCATAGTACTGAGCCAAGGCCTGGCGCGCCTCCCCCGCAAAGAGCTGTGAGTCAACTCGCCCAAACAACTCCTGGCTCGGCCCATCGAGCATCGCCAGCGCAAGCACGTCGTCTTGTACGAGGTAGCGATTGCGTGGCGCGGCCGCTGCCGCCTTGACAGCCTTGCGGATGGGTGCAGCCGGTGCCGTTTGCTGCGCCTTAGCCTGGACAGCCTGGACACTCGAGCCTACCGCCTGAGCAATCTGCCGCTGGTAGTGCTCGCGCTCGACCGGGTCACCCAAACGATTAACAAGTGCCAGCCCAACTGTCGTAAATTGCCGCTTACCCGCCGCTGTGGTGAGATCGAGCTGCTGCCGATACTGCGCCAGGAGCCAATCCACTGCTGGCTGAGCCGCCGCTATCGCCTGCTGCCAGGCCGCTACCCCCTGCTGCTGGATGAGCTCATCGGGGTCTTTCGCTTCCGCCGGCAGCGACACGACCTTTAGCTCTACCCCCGCTTGGGCGGCCAGGCCAATTGCTCGCTCTGTGGCGGCCCGCCCAGCGTTATCACCATCAAAACTCAGCCGAATATCGCCCGCCAGCCGCTTGAGCGCCCGAATATGCTGCTCCGTCATAGCAGTGCCCGCCGTCGCCACCACCGCTGCTTCGCCCGCCTGATGGCTGCTGATCACATCCATATTACCCTCGACAATCACCGCGTAGCCCTGGGCCCGAATCGCCTGCTTGGCCTGCATCAAGCCAAAGACATGCCGACCTTTATCATAGAGCAGTGTCTGGGGCGTATTGAGGTATTTTGGTGCATTAGGCACATCAGCAATCAAGCGCGCCGTAAAACCAATCACCTGTCCACTCGCATCCATCAACGGCACCATCATCCGCCCGCGAAAGAGGTCACCATCGTAGCGGTTCACCAGCCCCGCCTCACGCAACTCCGCCAGCGAAAAGCCTTTTTTCTTAAGATACGTTACTAGAGCCTGACCATCACGCGGCGCATAGCCAATCTGAAACTGCTGGACAATCGCCTTGCTTAGCCGCCGCGTCCGAAACACATACGTCAGTGCATCCTGGCTCCGCACCAAACAATGCTGATAAAAATTCGCCGCTAGTCGATGTGCCTCAAGCAGCCGCTGCTTGCGCCGCGCCAAGTCGCGATTACCCTTCTGCTCATAGCGCGAAAGATCCACCCCCGCCTTGCGCGCCAGCAGCTCCAGCGCCTGGCGAAAGTCCAGCCCCTCTACTTCCATAATGAAGCTAAAGACATCGCCGCCCCGCCCGCTACTAAAGTCATGCCAAATATTCTTCTCGGGGCTCACAAAAAAACTCGGCGTCCGCTCACTGGTAAAAGGGCTCAGGCCTTTGTAACTCCGCCCCGCCCGCTTAAGCTGCACATACTCGCCCACCACATCCTCTATATTCAAGCGCGCCCGCACCTCTTCTTTGGCATCCATAGGTATAGTATAGCGCATATGGCATAGGCCAATCGAACTGTGTTTGCCCTCCTTTATTATTCATCCCCTCACCGGGCTTGCTGCATCCACACTATCCTGTTTTTGTCAGCGAGTAATTATATTACGTATGTTTAACAATCAGGAAAAATAACGTGTGGCAATAGAGAAATACGCTTACCTTTCGCACAAAACATGTGGTATTTTAGTATAGTATATAGGGGTATAGAGTATATAGGATAGAGGGGTATATACTATGATTACTTCATCCATCTGACCTCTGTTAGAGATTATGCTCTTTACCTCTGTTAGTGGTTGTGTTTAAATGGTATTATAGTAACTATGAATCCACAGCAACCATACACTCCCCAACCGAATGGTTCGGCGCCGCAGCCCGAGCAGCAGCCTCCTCAGCCCAATGCGCCGGCTGCTGCTCCGTATACCCCCTACTATGCTACCCAAGCGGCGTCGGGTGCGCAGGATTATGGCTATGGCGCATACAATCCAGCGGCGCAGAGCCAACCAACTCAGCCACCCCACCACGAGCAGCAAGCTCCTTCATCGCCACAGCCTCAGGCTACACCCTACCAACCGTATCAGCCACCACACAACCAACCAGCCGCCAGCTACAGCACAGGCCAGTCATACCACTACGCACCGCAGCCCGAGCAACAGCCAAGTCAACCCTCTCAGCAGCTGCCAACGGCAACAGCTTACCCATCCAGCTCACAAGCTGGCGCAGACCAATCACAGAGCTATGCGAGCGCCTACCCAAGCCCTAGTCAACCCGCCGCGCAGCCCTACCAGCCACAAGCAGGCGGCTACACTGGCCAGGCGTATGCAAACCCACAGCAGCCACTCGGCGCCACTGCCATGGCTGCTACCGGCGCAGAAGACCTTGGTGCAGCAAGCGAGCCAGACACCTCCTTCCCGGTAGATTACCTCAACGAAATCGCACCCAAGCAACAACCAGTGCAGATTAACCGCTTTGCGGTGTTTGGGCTGATTGGCGGCGTGCTCTTGCTTGCCTTCGCCATTGTCATGATGATGGTCAACAGCCAACCCAACTACACCAAGCAAGCCCAGACCACCCTGGCGCGCATCGAGACGCTGCAGGCGGCTACTAAGGAGCAGCAATCGCGCCTGACGGAGAATGAGCTCTCGAGCATGAACACCACACTCACCACCTCGCTCGGCAGTATGGGTACGGAGCTCAAGTCGTCGCTCAAGGATGCGAAGATCAAGACCGAGCTAGTCGGTGATGCCAAAAAGACCGAAAAAGCCTACTCCGACAAACTCTCCAAAACGCTCGAAGATGCTTACCTGACTGGCGCGCTTGACCGCGTCTATGCACGCGAAATGAGCTACCAGCTATCCATCCTCAAGAGTTACCTCCAAAAGCTCAAAACCGCCAGCGGCAACCGCAAAGCCATCGCCGACTACGTCGCCACCAATAGCAAGACGCTCGATGCCGCCACCAAGTCGTTTAGCAACTTCACCTCAACGAAGTAGCGACATACGCTGCCCTATCGACAAAGCTCGCCTCTCTGGCGAGCTTTTGTTAATGCGCTGCACTATAAGACAAACATCTGCTTGTGTATAGTTGCATGGCGCATTCCCAGGAGTTTTTCTCCGCACGGGATGGTGAATATTAAGGCGTCTTACTCCACTACATACTAAAAAGAAAAGCGCTCACACCGTGAACGCTCCTTATACTAACCAACGTCTTCTCCGCAAAGAAGCGCGCTACTCCGTCACCAGCCGGTAGCTAAGCCGTGCTAGGTCAATCACCTCATCATCACTCAGCTGGCCACTGCAAATAACAGTGATCCAATGTTTTTTGTTGAGGTGGTAGCCCGGCTGGACCGACTCATACCGTTCGCGCAGGGTGCGAGCCAGCTGCGGGTCGCATTTGAGGCTGACGCGTAGTGGCTGCGACCCTTCGGCAACCAGCGCAAACATCTTCTCCTGCTGGCCAGGCACATCCTTGTGCCCTACCTTGTACACCGCGATGCCTTCCCCAAAGGGATAGTCGAGCCACGCCCCGGGCAGGCTGAGCAAAAATTCTTCGAGCTGCTTGTGTGTCATAGCACTATAATACTACAACCACTTATGCCGCACAAAATACCCCACCATCGCTAGCGGTATGAGAACAATCAGGCCGATCATCAGCCAGAAGGCGACATCACTACGAAACGGCAGCTGCACAAAGTTCATCCCGCCTAGGCCCGTCAAGAACGAGACTGGCATAAAGACAGTGGCAACCAGGGTCAGGCGCTTCATCACATCGTTCATGCGGTTAGATACCACCGAGAGATACATATCGAGTGCGCTGGTGAGGAGGTCACGCATCGTATCAATAAGCTCGTGGACGCGCCAGGCGTAATCGTAGCTGTCGCGCACATACACGGCGCATCTTTTATCAAACAAGGCATAGCGGCCGTTACTCAGGCCATTGAGCACATTCATCAAGGGGAGCACCACCTTGCGCAGGTCGGCTAACTGACGCTTGTACACAAAGAGCTGCTGGAGCTGCCGGTTGTCTGGGGTGCGAATCATCGTATCCTCCAGCTGGTCGGTCACATCGTCGATATGGTTGAGCAGCGGCATAAATTGCTCAATAGAAAACTGCGCAATAGTCGCCAGAATAAGCGATGGCGTCTTGCTACTAGGCCGCAGCGCAGTAATGCGCTGAACAAGTTCATCGTCTAGCTTGCCCTGGTGCAGCGTAATAATCTCGGTTTTACTAAGCAAAATGGTAATGGTATGGTACTTCACATTGTGCCGGCTGACGTATGGTATATCCAGCGTCAGCAGCAGCCACGCCTCCCCTTCTATCGCCTGCGGCAGCCAGCGATGCTCGCGCACCATGCGGGCCTGCAGCTCAGGCAGGTGGAGCTCATCTATCAATGCTCGCCGCTGCTCGGCTGTGTCGATCGTGATATCGCGCCACAGCTCGGGCATTACAGAGCGACCTTTTGCAAATAATAGCGCAGCTCCATAATACTACCACGGATATCCTCCAGCGCACGGTGGTCTTCTGGCTTGGCAAATTTCTTGCCATATTTGCCCTCCATCACCACCTTCCAGGCGCTCACATCGAGCATGCGGTAGTGCAAACGCTGCGCCAGCTGCGGCCACCAGTGGTCAATAAAGCGGCGATCTTGGTGGATGGAGTTCCCCGCGAGCAAGATCCGCCCCTCGCCAGCACACTGCTCATCACAAAACGCCAGCAGCTCTTGCTCGACCTCTGCCAGCGGCTTGCCCTGAGCATTCTGCTCCTCGAGCCCGCGCCGCGCCGCCGGGTGCTGATCCCAAAAGCTGGCGTTGCCATCGAGGAGGCGCCTGAGCTTAGCTGTATCATGGCGCACCACCCCTTCGTACGTTGCAATTTCGGCAAAGGTCCAGTCCGTCACAATCGCCGCCACCTCTAGTATTTCATCCGTGGTAGGGTCCAGCCCCGTCATTTCTAGGTCGACCCACAAAATCCGTTTTGGTTTGAAGCTTGGTTTCATGCTTCTAGTATACTACATGTCCGCCACATAGCGCTCATCCTTAGCTATTACTGTTATAAGCATAAGCTTTACTGGTATGCAAGTTAGTGTACTACTTTTTTGTTCAGGTGTGTTTGTCTACCCTCCTATCTTCTTGCTTCAAGCGGCAATTATGGGATAAACCTTCTCCTCTACCTCTGTTATTTCCGAATGGTTCACTATTGTGTTCAGGCTACGTAGATGTTTGGGTAGTGCGCAAATTTATTATTCACCATAGAAAAACCACACCCTGAGTGGGTGTGGTTGATCGCTACGCAGTCTCTTGCCTACTTAGTCTTTTTTCTTGTCCAAGCGGTCGAGCTTGAGAAAGTGGATGATCAGGTAGATGACAAACGCTGTGGCAATCAGGGTGATCAGCGAGCTCACGAAGGCTCCCCACGCGAAGTCGGCGCTGCGCCCAGCAATCTCGATATGCGTGCTAGCAGCCTCAAGCCCCTTCTGCGAACCCACGATGAACTGCACCACTGGGCTAATGAACCCCTGAACTAATTTTTTGACCGTGTCGCCGGCGGCGGTACCAATCGCCAAACCAACAGCCAGGCCAACCACGCCCTGCTCACGGATGAAGTCCGCAAAACCGCCGAGGTGGCTATTCTTCATCTTCTGTTCCATCGCTTGGGCTGCAGCTGCAGCCTCTTGGGCAGCCTTGCGTGGGGTGCGGCGTGCAGCAGGCTTCTTTGCAGCAGCTGCTTTGGTTTTGGTTGTTGTTCGTTCTGCCATAGGTTCTCCTTATTAACCATTGTTTATTCAAATTATAGCATATTCTGCATTAATTGCTAGCGGTCTTGTGTTGGTGGTGTTCTATGGTCGTTGTTTCATGATTGCTTCATTCGCTTAGCTTGTTTGCGTGCTTTGTTGACTTTATTACGCTGCAGATCTTTAAAGCCTCGCGACAGGCGTTGTGATGGAGTCGCGATATTATCTGCATTATCATCAAAAATAACAAATGGGTGCTCGTACGTCTGTATCGCTTGCTCGACAAGTTTGGCATTGCCCGTGGCAGTCGCTACTTTGCGTAGTATATCACCAAGGAAAAAACGATTAACTGTCGTGTCGCCCGGCGAAAGGCTCGCATGGACAGTCTGTGCTAATTCAATTGCTTGCTCACCCATACCCTGGGCGATAAGCTTCTTACACAGCTGACTGGCCTCTTTCAGGTCATTACGTCGGTCAACATCTGGATAGATGCCTGGTAGCTGGCTCAAACTTTCGTATGCAGCACTAAATTCGTCATGGCGATTATGGATGATTGCATCATAATGAACGCGCAATAGCTCACGCCCAGGGATGGATGGCAGTGTGATAAGTTGTAGCAAGCTGTTTCGCGTGTCACCATCACGATACTGCTGGCTAGTAACATCAGCAAAATTAAGCCATGGGCGAGATGAAACAAAGGCATCACGATTGATTGACGGCGGGAGATTCTTCACTAGTTCGCTTGTCTGTAACCAATTCACTGCGCGAAGCTCGCCACTCATCAACTGATCTTGCGGGTTTTTTCCACTTATCGCTTCTGTTGTTTCTTTGCATAGTTCATTCGTGGGTACATCAAGCAAAAACGAGCGCTGACTTGGCCGGTCAAATAGCATGATCACAGCATGTTGATTAACATACCCAATATAGTGCTCTAACCCTTTTATTCGATCCAAGCACTCCGATGCCACAATAGTATAACCATAGCAATTAGCTGTCTCACGCTCGGCAATACTTTCAGCAGTAAGGAGTGGCGTGCCATCTGTGGTCGGCGCAAATTCAAGTGTCTGCCGCACCAAGTGCCCCACCAAAACTGCTGCATTAGTGGCGTCTTCAAAGGCCAGCGGCGACTGCTCGTAGGCTGTGCCGATGATCTTGAGCTGCTTTGAGTCAAGTAAGCGCTCGCGGCCAATCTCGATATTACCCGCCGCTATACTCTTTCTTGGCGTCATAAGCTCTGCTGCCAGTGGCTCATGCAAGGCAGATGGGTCGGTATGTGGCATACGCTCACCCACTACAGCCGCTCCGGCGCTTCGATACCGAGCAGAGCAAGGCCAGCAGCCAGGGTGTCACGGTAGCGCTGCACCAGGCTGAGGCGCTCGGCCTGGCGCGGGCTACCAACGACACGGTTTTTCTCGTAGAAGCGGTTAAATTCTTGGGCAAGCTCGTAGAGGTAGTGGCAGATGCCATGCACAAGATACTCGCGAGCGGCCTTCTCGACGACCTCTGGATATTCGCTCAGCTTGCGCAGGAGGAGGCGCTCATCATCAGTGCAATCAGTCGGCTCGGCAGGCTCGGCACTCGCCTTGGCCAAGATGCTACAGGCCCGAGCATGAGCGTATTGAATGTAGGGGCCAGAATTGCCCTGTAGGCTCACCGTCTCATCCATATCAAAGGCGATATCGTTGCCCATGCGATACTTCGCAAAAGCGTACTTGATCGCCCCCAATGCCACCTGGCGCTGCACCACTGGATCTGCGGTGAGGCGTGCCACACGCTCCTGGACAATAGTGAGCACATCGGCCGCTCGCGCCACATTACCCAAGCGCGAACTCATCTTGCTACCATCACCAAAGCGCACCGTACCATTGGTCAGGTGAGTCATTCGCCCAGCTAGCTCAGGCCGGAAGAGCTCAGCCGCAGCATACACCACGCGCATATACTCCTTTTGGTCGTTGCCAGTGATGAGAATCCGGTGGTCGAAGTGGTAGTCTGCTACCTCCTTCCAGATAACGCCAATATCCTTCGTCTCATACGTTGGCAAGCCGTTGGACGTGACGAAGACGCGGGTGTGCAGATGCTTAGCAGGGTCACCGACGAAGACCACTGCCCCCTCAGAACGCTGCAAATTCCCCCGCTCCAGCTGCTCGTGCACCACGGCGAGGCCAATCGGTGCAGTGCTACTCTCGGGGATATAGTCAAGATGATCGACCTGAATCATCGTATAGAAGGCATCGAAGTAATCCAAGCTCCACTGGCGCGTCGTCCAATAGATCTGAGCCAGTGGCGTATTGTGCTCATCATGCTCGTGGTAGCTGTAGACTAGCTTGTTAAACTCAATAATCTCTTGCTTCGCTGTCTCGTTCTCTTCGTACGCTTTAGCACCGATCACATAGGCTTGGCTAATCCACCGCGCCCGAGCAAAGACATCGCTCTCTACCTCTGTCAGCTTCTCGGGCAGCTCGCCGCCGAGCGTGTGGCGCATCCCCCATAAACACTTAGCAACGTGCAGGCCGACATCACCACCAAAGCTGGCGCGATCTACCGACGCGCCGACCGACTCGATGATCCGCGCTAATATATCGCCATACACCGTCTGGTACAAGTGGCCAGTGTGCAGCTCCTTGAAGGCGTTGGGGCAGCTATATTCCAGCGTGTAGCGCATGCCGCCATAGATCTGCTGCGGTGCGGTATTGGCCGCCTGCCACAGCGCTGCGTCGCTCAGGCGGAGATTGATAAAGCCCGGGCCCGCCACGCTCACGTCAGAAAACTGGCCAGTCTGGCGCAGCACCGCCGCCACCTCATCGGCAATCTCGCGTGGGTTCTTGCCCAGTGGCTTGGCAAGCTTGAGTGCGACGTTGGTCGCAAAATCGCCAAACTTCGGCTCTGGCCGCGTTAATTCCACCGGCGGAGTTTGTTGATAAAGAGTGTATACTGCATCACGAATCGTCTGTTCCATGATTATAGTATACAACAGATGCAGCACAAAAATAACGAGGTAGCAAGAAGACTACGCCTTGCCCTTGGCTCGCTTCTGCCGCTTGAGTGCCGCTTGCACCAAGCCAGCAAAGAGCGGGTGAGCTCGAAATGGCCGCGAGGCAAACTCTGGGTGAGCCTGGGTCGCAACGAAGTAGTCGCAGGTCGGTGCCTCAACGAACTCGACCAGCCTACCATCGGGTGATGTGCCCGACACCACAATCCCGCCCGCATTAATAGCAGCAAGATGCGCTTGATTCACCTCATAGCGGTGGCGGTGACGCTCCACAACCTCTGTTGTGCCATATGTTTTGGCGATGCGTGAACCAGCTTGCAGCACCGCTGGGTAATTGCCCAGGCGCATCGTCCCACCGGTCGATTGCTTGCCCTGCTGGCCAGGCATGAGGTAGATAACGGCATTATCTGGCGCGGCACCACACTCTGCACTGCCAGCCTGGGCCAGACCACCGCGGCGGGCAGCGGCAATCACTGCCACCTGCATCCCCAGGCAGATGCCAAGATACGGCACGTTGTGCTGCAAGCAGTAACTCGCCGCCGCAATCTTCCCTTCTACCCCGCGCTTGCCAAAGCCACCAGGCACCACCACCGCATCCACAGCACTAAGCGCTGCGTCGGTCACTGTCTCGGCATTGATCCACTTGATCGTCACCTCGCTGCGGTGCGCCCAGGCAGCTGCTTTGAGTGCCTCAGTGATGGAAAGATAGGTATCGGCATTATCGATATATTTCGCGACGAGGCCAATCGTCAGTCGCTGGCGGTACGTCTGGCTATCGTGCCGGGCCAGCTGCTGCCAACGCGTCATATCCGGTACCGTCATATTGCCAGTAAAGCTCGCCAGCACCGGACCCAATTCGCGCGCTACCATCAGGGGTACCTTGTAGACCGTATCGACATTTGGCATCATAATGATCCCCTCTGGCCGCACTCCACTGGCAATGGCAATCTTATCCGCCACACCACGCGGCGGCGCGATGCTGCCCTCGGTGCGAACTGCCACCACATCGGGCATAATGCCAAAGCCACGCAGGTCGGCCATGGCATTCTGGGCTGGCTTGGTCTTGTATTCCTGGCTGGTCGCAAGAAACGGCACATACACCACATGGACAAAGAGACAGTGCTCGCGCCCTACCTCTAATGAGAACTCGCGGATTGCCTCGACGAAGCTTAGCCCCTCATAATCTCCCACCGTGCCGCCAATCTCCACAATATGCACCTGACCCGCCGCTGCCTGGTGGATGGCTCGCTTGATCGCTTGGGTGAGGTGCGGCACCAGCTGCACCGTCTGGCCGCCAAACTTCCCGGCCCGCTCATCGGCAATCAAGTCACGCAGCAGCCGCCCCGCTAGCGTAGCATTGCGCTGGGTCAGTTCAAGATCTAAAAAGCGCTCGTAGTGACCAAGGTCGAGATCGGTCTCCGCTCCATCTTTAGTAACAAAGCACTCACCATGCTCCTTGGGGTTAAGCAGCCCAGCATCAACGTTGAGGTACGGGTCGCACTTTTGCACTGAGACAGATAAGCCCTTAGCCTGTAGCACCGCGCCAATACTGGCCGCCGTGATGCCCTTACCCACCCCAGAGAGTACCCCACCGGTGACAAAAATATACATTGGTTGGTGTGTCTGTGTCATACAATCTCCCTCTCGCGTTCTATTGTAGCATGTATCCATAAGCAGTATACTAGCAAAAAACCAGCCCGATCGCTGGTCTTTTGCTGGTTAGTGATACGCACCACCTATTGGCAGCCCTCGCACATGGTTAGCTCCGCTGGATCTGGCATAATAACAGGAGTGCCACTCGCTGCTGCTTGGTCGACGGCAACCTGCTGAGCAGCCAGCAGTGCCTGCTCGATAGCGTCAAGCTTTTCCTCGAGCGTCATGTCGTCCGTCAGCTGAGGCTTGGTAGTCTGTGCCTGCATGGTGGTTGTCGTTGTTGTATCTGTGATTGGTGCTATTGTTGCTGTAGTTTGTGTCATAATAATTTCTCCCGACCCGTTGTGGTTATAGTGTCTATTGTACGCTATATATAGCGTTTTATGCAAGGTAATGCACCCAATTTTCTGTTGTGGAATTATCATCCGGCTGGCCAATCGGTGCGACATACCACTGCGGCTGAGCACACTGGGGACGAAAATTTCCCAGCTTAGCCGTATATGCCTCGGTCATGGCCGCGACCTCACCCTCGCGGGCTTCGCGCACCGTAGTGTGGAGGTAAACGGCCTGCTTCGCGTCATTCCACACCACAAACTCTGCCCGTCCAGTGCGAAAGGCGTTGTGCGAGTGGCGCGCCTCACGATCAGACAGCCAAGCGATCATATCTCCTACCCGGACAAAGTGCAGCGGTGTCACCAGCGGCGTGCGGTCGCGATTGACGGTGGCCAGCGCACCAACCGGCACGGTGTCGAGGATGGTTTGTGTGAGGGTGTTCATAAGCTCATATTCCTTTCGTATCTAATTTGCAAATATTGTTTGCTACATCAGCGGGCCGCTCTCACTCCATTGCCAGACAAGAAAATATCTGGAGCCCAGCGACCAAGCAGGCGGAAAAGCTCTGTTGCATATTCTGGCCGGAACATTTTCGGTCTGGTGATGGAGCAAGAGATCTTGTAAGACTGGTAGACTGGTAAGATTGTTTGTTTTGCCAATATCTACTACTTCGTCGTATTCACCTCATAACTCGTATTGGTGCTCTCGAAGAAGTTCACCAGCTCCAGCGTGTCGTTGGCGGCGGCCATCCACTTGGCCGGGTTGGTGACGTTGTATTCCGGCTCAAAGCCCAGCTCCTCCAGCCGTCGGTCGGTCATATACATGACATACTGGTTGACGTAGTCGGCGTTTAGGCCCAGAATGCCGCGCGGTAGCATGTCTTTGTTATAGGCCTTTTCGAGCTCAACAGCTTCCAGGATCAGGCTGCGGATTTCGTCGGCAAATTCCTCGGTCTGTAAATCCGGGTTTTCGTGCAAAATAGTCAGCAGCAGGTTAATACCAAACTCCAGGTGCAGGTTTTCGTCTTTCGTCACCCAGTCGAGCAGCGTGCCAACGTTGCGCAGCAGATTGCGGCGGCGGAAGCTCATCCCCACCATAAAGCCGCTATAGAACCAAATCCCTTCCAGCACGATGTTATAGGCCACCAGGTTGCGCACAAAGTCCTTCTTGCCCTCCAGCGTCGTCACATCCGGGCGCTCTTCCATCATGCGCGTAACGTACTTGGTCTGGAAGGCGGCTTTATCTGCCAGGGATTTTTTGCCCCAGCCGGCCGCATAAATTTCCTCACGATCAAACGGGAAGGTCTCGATAATATACTCGAACGTCATAAAGTGATTCGCCTCTTCCCACATCTGCTTCGAAAGATACAGGTGGCACTCAGCGGCGTTCACGCAGGGGTAAATGCCAAACGCCAGCGATTTATTGATCAGCAGCTCGTTAGGATTGAGGTAGCTAATCACCGTCTTGAGGGCGTGTTTTTCATCCTCACTCAATTTCTCAAAATCCGCCAAATCCTGGCTCAGCTGCACCTCATTAGGGAACCATGTGTTAGCCACCGCTTGGTTGTATAGGCGGTACGCCCAGTCATAGCGCACCGGCTTGAGCTGCAAGCCATCGCGTACGCCCGATCCTAGAATGCCCATTATTACCTCCTTGTTTTTGTAAAAAACGAATTAATTATTATATTGTCTAGGCTTATATTTCTGGTTCCATATCTGCTGGGTGACGCCGTTTAACCGCAGAGTTGCTATTTTGCTGGCGCGAGCTCTCGGACGCCTCTGGCACTGGGAAGAGTGGTGGGTCCACACCAGCATCAAGTGCATCTTGTATATAATGTATTGACGCTGCGCTATCTCCTTCTGCAACTGCTACAATGCCGATAGTGTGCTGGATACTATCTGGTGCAGGCTCCAGTCGCTGCTTTTCATCAACTGACAGTTCTGCATTTCGATGACCCGTTGAGTCCACCCTTATCTTTGGCGTGTCGCTATACTCGTGGCTCATGATTCCTTCTCCTTCCCTTCCTCTTGCTTCTTGCGTGCGCGGTAGAAGCCACCAAAACCCACGCGCTTGGCGTCTTGGTGAAGTTTTTGCTCGGTTTTGTTAGCGCGAATGGAGACCTGCTCGGACTGGTGGCGTGGCTTCACGTGCAAATAATACGTCGTTTTCAGGCCGCGACGCCAGGCTTCACTGTAGATCGTAATATACTCCTCGATATTGCGCGATTCTAAGTACATATTGCGGCTAATCGCTTGGTCAACCCACTTCTGAGCGCGGGCTGCTACCTCAATGAAGGCATACGGGCTCAGCTGAAAGCTCGTCTTATACACATCGCGCACCGCCTGAGGGATCTGCTCCATGTGCTGGATGTCGCCTTGGTTTGTAAGCAGCTCATCCTTGAGCTCCTCCCATAGGCCGAGGGCTTTGAGCTTGCGTACCAGGTTGGCATTGACCTCGAGGAATTTACCATTGAGCGTGCTCCGGCTAAAGATTTGGCTAAATTGCGGGTCGATCCCTGGGGTGGTGCCTGTCACGTGCGAGATATTGGCGGTAGGCGCAATAGCCATCAGCGTGGCATTGCGCATGCCGCGTTTCACCTTGGGGCGCAGCGCCTCCCAGTCAAGGCGGCGAGCGGTATTGATCGCTACTGCCTCACCCCGTTGCGCACCAAGTCGGTCGATCGTGTCGATAGGCAATTCCCCCTTGCTCCAGCCACTGCCCGCAAAGTTGGGGTAGCTGCCACGCGTCACCGCTAGCTCGGCCGACTCATCGATAGCGTAGTAGCTGATGAATTCCGCCAGCTGATCGATCAGCTCATACGCTGCCTCAGATTCGTAGCTGAGCTCGAGCTTTTCTAGCACATCGGCCAGGCCCATAAAGCCCAGGCCAATCGCGCGGTTTTGCAGGTTGCTATTCATCGCCTCTGGGATGGGTGTTGTGGTAATGTCTACAAGGTTATCAAGCTGCCGCGTGGCTGAGCGCGTCGCTTGCTCGAGCCGTGGCCAGTCCCACGTCTTGGTCGCGTCATCCAGGAAGGCGCTGAGGTTAATACTCACCAGGTTGCACACCGCGATATTGTGCTCATCTTGCGGCAAAGTAATCTCTGTACAGAGGTTGCTGAGGTGAATGGTTCCAGTGTTATTGTTAAGCGCCCGGAGGTTAATAGCGTCCTTCCAGGTGAGCCATGGGTGGCCGGTCGCCTGTAAGCTGCTGAGAATCTTGTGGAATTGTTGACGCGCAGGCAGCTTGTCATAAGCGCGCAGTTTGCCTGCTTCGGCCTGGGTAATGTAATATGCATACCGCTCGGCAAAGGCTGCACCATACAGCTCGCTCAAGTCACTCACCTCAGCCGGATCAAAGAGATACCAGTCTTCATCAGCCTGCACCCGGCGCATAAATTCATCACTAATAAACACCGCTGTATCGAGGAAACGCGTCCGCAAATACGGATCGCCGGAGTTCATCCGCAGATCGACAAACTGCGAGAAATTAAGATGCCAGTTCTCCATATATGCCGCAGCGGCGCCAGCCTTCTTGCCCTTGCGCGAGACGGCAAACAGCGCCGTGTCGATCATCTTCATAAAGGGGATAGGGCCCGTACTCTCGGTATTAGTAGTGCGAACGGGGCTACCCGCCGCCCGCAGCTTCGTAAAACTGACACCGATACCGCCTGTCCCTTTAGCAATCCACATTGTATCGCGCACACTCTTAGCAATCGACTCCATATCGTCCTGCACTTCCATGACGAAGCAGTTGCTCAGCTGTGGGAACAATCCACCAGCATTAACGCGGGTGCTACCGCCCGGGCTGTATTCGAGATTAGCCATGTGGCGGTAAAACTCAATGGCTGCTTCGGTGGGGTGCTCCTCGTTGTAGCTCAGGCCCATGGCAATGCGCATGGTAGTAAACTGCGGCACCTCGAGCGGCTCGCCGTTTTGCTTGCGCAGGGCGTAGCGGTTGCGGTTGGTCACTACACCAAGGTATTTGCTGAGCCTGTCTTTACTAGGGTCAAGTGCGGCAGCCAGGCGCTCGAGGTCAAAGATCGTCTCATCTTGCATGCGGGGGTCAAGCAAGCCATCGGCCACTGCCTGGCGAATATAGCGCGGGAAGGCCTCCCTATGACGCTGGCGCAGCTCTTCATCAGTGGTATATACACCGAGCAAATCGCGGTAGATCGTGCCCAGCAGCAGGCGCGCCGCAATCGTGTCGTAGTCTGGGTCATCCTTAATATTCTGCACCACCGTCTGGATGAGCGTCTCCTCCAGCTGCTTGGTCGTCATCCCATCAAAGAGCGTCAGCTGCAGCTCGCGAGCAATCTGCACGATCTTCTGCAGCGGATCGGCCAACCCCTGGCTTGCTGCCAGCAATGTGGCATTTATCTTGGTTGTGTCGAATGGCTCGGTCGTGCCATCGCGCTTGGTAATATGAATTGTCATCATCCCTCCCCTTGGGCTCCTTACTATACGGTGCACAAAACCAGCCACCAGGGCACGCCTGGAGCCAAGCTGCATTGTTTGTCTCTCCCGTGTTTATGTGTGCTCGCTATATATGTAGCGTCTGGGTCCTACTATAGACGCCAGATGTGGTGCTTGGCAAGGGGTTTTGTGAAAACTACAACCGATTTTGCGGGCGACCTCTGTGGGTGATGGCAAACCCTAGCCTCGTACAAGAAAATATCTAGAGGTTAGTGCCAGTGCTAGCGAGCAGAGCTCTATCGCACCACCTGGCCGGAGCTTTTCGGCCTGGCATATCCAGTTGACCCCTCATAATATGAGCGAGGAGTGTACATGATACTCTGTGTTATTTATGCATAAACATAATAGAACGATATTCTCAGCGTTAGCTCCTCCTCCCCATCGCTTCATCTGATGGAGTGTGAGAATCTGTCATTGTACTGACAGATTCTCAGCCCAACGCAAGAGGTCGATACTTGGGAAGTATCGACCCTTATAGTGTTCCATCGGAGGGAGTGTGGGGAGGTGGAGCGTGAGATACAGCGCATTACTGCTCATACACCTCTCGGCACTCCTGCCGCAATCGCTCGAGAGGAGCATAATCATCATGGTAGGGCGGCTGGCTGGCGAAGGGAGCTGGCTGGCGAGCGACGTCGCCACCATACGTCGCCACGACATTAGTGTAATCCCAGCCATCTGCCCGCTCATAACGGAAACTCCCCTGCCCCAACAGCGCAGCATACGGCGCATCCTGAGCAGCAAACAGTGGCTGGCAGGCTGGCTGGCGACTGGCAATCATATTAACCACCACGCGAGCCTGGGGGCGAAGATGCCGCTTGAGTGCGATAGCATACTCGTGTGTTGCCAGTGAGGCAGGTACATCACCGTCGTTGTACACATCAACAAGGATGATATCGTACTGCTCGGTGCTGCGCTCAAGGAAGACACGCGCATCTTGGAAGATCGGCCGCACATTGGCTGGATCGCGATAATAAAAATACTGGCGAGCAATCGGCACAAGCCCTGGATCGATCTCTACTACATCGATCTGACTCTGCGGATAGCGCTGGGCAAGGAGGCGCGGCACTGTGAAAGTCCCACCGCCCAACACCAAGATGCGCTGCCGCTGCGGAGTCTGCTCCACCGCCTGCATCATCTGGCGCGTATACCAAAATGGCAGCTGCTGCGGCTGCCCTACCACCACACCAGACTGCACACCGGCCGGGCCACTGGCAATCCCGCGGATAACCGCGCCATCCTGCCGATGCCATTGCTGGAGTGTGTAGTGCGCCGCGGCGGTATCGATCGTCTGCGCGGCCTGGGCTTGCACCACTGGTGCCACGCGATAACCCAGCGCCAAGCCCACGCACAGCACACTCACCACCACGCGCCACTGCCAGTGCTGGCCTGGCACCACCAGCCAGCTGGCCAGCACAAGCAGGCTAATAAGCACCACCAACACGTCGTGAATCCCCAGCCAGCCAAACAAGAAAAACCCCGCCGCAAAGGTGCCAACGATCCCACCAATCGAATTCACCGCACTGAGCGACGCCACCGATCGCCCCGTTCGCGCCAGTGTCTCTGTCTGCCGCTCCACCAGGTAGGGGCTCACTGCTCCCAGCACCAGGCTGGTTGGTGCAAAGAGCAGGCTTGCCGCTACTGTAGCTTGCAGGCGAATATCGATCGGCAGCTGGGCCACCCACTGCAATATATCGTGGTATTGGCACAGCATTGTCAGTACCAGCAGCGCCGCGCCAAGCAGCAGCCACGCCACATCGCCATCGCGCGAGCGTGCATCGGCCAGCACACCACCCAGCCAGTAGCCCAGGCTCATCGCTGCAATAATGACACCAATGATACTCGCCCACACATAAGTCGACGCCCCCACCACTGGCGACATCACCCGCGCTGCCACCAGCTCAAACACCATCACACAAAACCCCGCCACAAATGCAATCACCAAGCGCCGATACGGCAGCGGCATCATCAGTCGTTTCAGTTTCATAGGAGTATTGTAGCATGGTTGGTGGGCTATGTTTTTTGATGTTATATCGCTCCTCTTTACATCGCACCTCGATATGATATGATAATATTATGGAAGTAACAGATTCTATCATCACCGTCAGCCATTTTTCGATGAAATTTGGCAAGACCAGCGTCATCGACGACCTCAGCTTTGAGGTGAAACGCGGCGAGACGTTTGGGTTTTTGGGGAGCAACGGCTCGGGCAAGACCACCACGATCCGCTCACTCCTTGGTATTTATCAACCAACTGGTGGCAAGCTACTCATCGATGGCACGCCATATTCTGTCTCGGGCGACGTCAAGCTTGGCTACCTGCCCGAAGAGCGCGGCCTGTACAAGAAGGAGAGCGTCATCGATACGATGGTCTACTTTGGCCAGCTCAAGGGCCTGAGCCGCAGCGAAGCTCGCAGCAAGTCACTCGCCTTCCTCGAGCGAGTTGGCCTGGCCGACAAAGCCAAGACCCGCCTGGACAAGCTCAGTGGTGGCCAGCAGCAAAAGGTTCAGCTCGGTATCACCATTATCAACGACCCAGAGCTTATCATTCTCGATGAGCCCACCAAGGGCTTCGACCCAGTCAACCGGCGCTTGCTCATGGAGATCATTGAGGAGCACCAGGCCAAGGGTGCTACAGTGGTGATGATCACCCACCAGATGGACGAAGTCGAGCGCTTGTGCGACCGCATCTTGCTGCTCAAAGATGGCGTGGCTCATGCCTATGGCACAATAGACGAGGTACGCACGCAGTTTGGTGGCAAATCGCTCGACGATATATTCATCCAGGTCTATAGCCAGCCCAGCAAGGAGGACAACTAATATGCATAACCTATCTACCGTCATTCGGTTCGAGATTACCCGCTCGCTCAAGAAGAAGTCGTTTTGGCTTGCGGCAATCAGCTTCCCGCTGGTGTTTGCCGTGCTCTTTGGGGTTATCTTCCTCTCTAACAAAGCCTCGGCCGATGCTGCTAAGAACCTCGAGAAGCAGGCCTTTAGCTTTGCCGTCACAGATGAATCGAAGCTTGTCAAACCAGAACTGCTTGCCGCTACCAAGGCCCAGCCTGTCGCTGCCGCAGACAAAGAAGCTACCATCAAGCGAGTCCAAGAAGGCAAGCTCGATGCCTACATCTACTACCCTAAAGACATCGCTAAGGAACGGGTAGAAGTCTATGGCAAAGACGTGGGGCTCTTCGACAACGGCCGCTACGGCAGTATTGCCACCAGCCTGCTCTCGAACTCTGTCCAATCAGAGGTCAGCCCAGCAGTGCGCATGGTCATCCAAGACAAGGTCAATACCAAGAATACCGTCTACAAAAATGGCAAAGAATACAACGCCATCAACGAGATGATCCTACCGGGAGTTTTCTTGGTGCTGTTCTACTTCCTCATTAGCTTCTTTGGCAATCAAATGCTCACCAGCACAACAGAGGAAAAGGAAAACCGTGTCATCGAGATGATCCTCACCACGGTGCACGCTCGCACACTCATCATCGGGAAGATTATCTCGCTCATCGTCCTGGCGTTTATTCAGGGGTTGCTCGTTATTTTACCAGTGCTCATTGCCTATATCTTCTTCAAAGATCAGCTGCAGCTGCCCGATGTCGACCTCTCGCACATTGCAGTCGACCCCGTGCGGATTGGGATAGGCTTCCTTGCCTTTAGCGCAAGCTTCCTCTTCTTCACCGGCATGTTGGTGGCAATCGGTGCTGCTGTGCCAACCGCTAAGGAAGCGGGGAGCTTCTTTGCCACCATCATGATCCTGCTCTTTGCGCCGCTCTATGCCGC
>CAUUSZ010000008.1:0-40809 GCA_963548065.1 uncultured Candidatus Saccharibacteria bacterium | reverse complement strand
GAGAAATCGGTCACCAAAAGCAATATACTACACAATCGCAAGATAAGGTAGCACAAGACGCTTGGACTGGTGATATGCTGAGGAAGGCCGATAAAACGCTACCGACTGCTTCACCGCTCACGATGGTGCGAGATATTACAGCAATGGCAAAGCTTGGCTTCCAAGATGATCTGGACGAGGCATTGCCTAAAGTACCACACGACACACCAGTGACGCTATTTGCACCAGAATTGAGCGAGCTGAATGATAACACCTCTCGTAAGGTGAATGATTTTGTAGAACGTCTTAGTGGCGATCATCCGGAAAGTGATCTTCGGCTCGCTGAGTTAGGTGGAACGACACATAATATCTTAGCTGGTCACCCAGATATCTTTGCTCGAGCTCTTGGCTATGGTGCAATTACATTCTCTGGCCGCAAATAACAGAGAAGTATGCTATAATAATAGCTATGAAAATCGGAATCTTTATTGATGACTATTTGCCATCAGTCCATGGCGTGGCGACATCCACGGTTAATTTGAGGCAGGCGCTTGAGGCGCTGGGGCATGAGGTATACATTATTGCGCCAAAGTGCGAAGGCTATGACGACCACGATGACCATGTCATCCGCCTGCCATCATCGAAGAATTACGTCTTTGATAAGCGCGAGACGGCTGTCATCTACCCTGGCCTAGCCAAGAAGCTGGACGATTATCAATTCGACATCGTCCACAGCCAAATGCAATTCTATATGGGTGTGCTGGCTCACAGTGTGGCTAAGCGGCAACGTATCCCCCATGTCACGACGATTCATACACTCTATAGCGAGCTGATCGACGACTATCCATTTATGGTAACGGCTGGGGTGATTGCGCTCTCGGTCGCCTTCCCCGTTGTCTTTCGGACGAAGCCGATCTTGCCAATTACCTCGCGCGAACAGCTCCATGGTATGGGTAAGAGTGCAATCCGCGAGATGCTCTCGCGTCAGGGGTGGCGTCTTACTGCGGCGTTTGCCAACCAGTGCGATGCTTGCATATCACCGTCGCAGCACCTGGCCAAAATATTGATGGAGGATGGCGGCCTCACGACGCCATGCCACGTCTTCCCAAATGGTATCAATACTCAGCGCTATCACGATGCTTTGGCAGCGGATTCGCCTATCACGAAAGGCCCGAACGATAAATTTATTATCTCAGTAGCGCGCCTGAGTCCTGAGAAGCGCCAGCAGGCACTTGTCGAAGCTCTGCCGCATATTCCAGATGAGAACGTGAAGCTCGTGCTAGTCGGCGGTGGCCCATACGAGGCAGAGCTGCGCGCCTGTGCCGAGCGGCTTGGCGTAGCAGAGCGGGTAATCTTTACGGGTATGCAGTCGAGTGATGTAGTGGCTGCGCTGCTGAAGCAAGCCGATGTTTTCTCACTGGCATCGTACCACTTTGATAACCAGCCAATGACCTTCCTCGAGGCGGCGTCAAGCGGCCTACCGATTGTTTATTGTGATGAGCGTATGACTGAGGGCTTGACCAAGAAAAATGCAATTTTGACCGATGGGATTGAGGGTGAAGACTTTGCTAAGGTCTTCAACGATCTCTTTGCTCACCCCGATAAGCTCGAGCAATTGTCTCGTGGTTCACTGAGGGTAGCGCGCCAGTTTGATTCTGTGACGATGGCAAAGAAGGTTGTGGCGCTGTATGAGTCGCTGATTGCCAGCCATAATGCGCTCGAAGAAGAGTAGATGATGCCTATCAAAAACTCACCACTAAATCATGTGGTGAGTTTTGTTTTCTGTTAATGTGTATGATTATAACAATCCGAGCATTGAGGTTTTAAAAAGCCTAGGTCCTCTCAGCGATACTGCCTCACTGCCCGTCGCTGCTCTCGCTCCACATCGCGGCGTTTGATGGTTTCGCGCTTGTCGTAGCGTTTCTTACCCTTACCGAGGGCAATGACAAGCTTAATGTAACGGCCACTAGTAAGGAGCTTCGTGGGGACGATGGTATAGCCGTCCTTCTTGCGAGCAGCGAGTTGCTCGATCTGGCGTCGCTTCGCCAGGAGCTTACGTGCACTAGTGCTGACTGTCCGGGCATTTGGTTGGTCCTGCTCGTTGTGACGCAGTGAGAAGCTGGCGTTATTGAGCCACAGCTCGCTATTGCGAATCGTCACATATGCCCCCTTGAGTTGCACATGGCCCTCGCGGGCGGCGCGCACCTCTAGGCCGGTCAGGCTTATGCCGACCACTATGTCGTCGCTTAGTTCATAATCAAACCGCGCGCGGCGGTTGACAATAGCTGGTACTGGTGGCTTGGTAGCATGGGATTTGCTCATATGTCTCTTCTATTGTAGCAGATGCAATGGATATTGTAGCCTCTGAAGTTTCTTGCTATGTCTGATTGTGCATATGAGAGGTCTGCTGATTACTCTGTTGTGGAGATATTAGCGTCGGCTTTGCTATCTGCTGTAAGACTTGCCTCGATGAGCTGAATCATGTCACTCAGTGTCCCGTTCCTCCCTTTGACAAGCAAACATTCTTGAGTAAGTTCACTTGCCATAAGCTTATCAACAGCAGCAATCGGATCAATGAATTTGGATAGTGTCGCTTGCTCTTTTTGCGTAAAATGAATATTGGCCTCAAGCATTTCGTTCGTTGCCATAGATTGCAGCTCATCTGGCGAATGCCGCGAGATCTCGCGTGAGGGGATATTACGTGGGAAAAGTGCCGTTTGGAAGCTATGGCTGGTGACAGTATTACCATCTGCTAGTGTAATGCCATCATCTCTAACAAAAGCGAGTTGCTCGCTCATAATATTAATAATCCTTTCTGTTATTTTCTAGCGTGTCTGCAGACCATTATACCGCTAAATGTATGGAAAGAGTGTCGTAAAAATAACAGAATAATAATGCGGAGTGCTCAACTAATTTCTTTTAATCAAAAACATAGCCCACCAACCATACTCAAACTAAACCGGATTGATTGCTCAATCCGAGAGTGCGCTTATAGAGCACTACGATCAGATTGAAGCACGAATTCAGTGAGCTATGTTGATGGGCTGAAGCCCCATCAGTCGCTATGGATGGGAGCGCGCAATGCGCATCCCAATCAAGCAGCTGATTGCTATGCCGATAAAAGCTACGCTCATACCAGCGATGACAGACAGAGTCTCGGATATTCCAAGACACTGCATGATTGCGGCGGTAGCGAGTCCAACAGATGCGGCGCTAGCCATTAGCGCGCCAATGCCGGAGGCAATACCTTGTCCGCGCATTATTCTCACCTCCTCTCATAAGGTGAACTCAAAGCGAGGGGCGACTCTCCGCCCCAAGGAACGCCTTGAGCGAAAAGTTAATATATATATCAATATATGAGAGGCTAGTCAAGTGGGGAATGCTGCCGTAATGGCAATGCATGATGGTATAGCACGTATACTGCGTATCATTCTGATGCACAGTATGGTGTTGATTGCCACGCTTCTACCTCTGTTTTGTTTGTAAAATCTGCCTGCCATGATGCCTAAAGAGTGTCAACAAAATGTAAAAAAGATAGCTCATAAAAATATGTTGTAATATTAGCATCATACAACAAGGCTGATGAAATACCCCCGGCTTTTTGTATCCGAAAAGGGCGTAT
The DNA here is from genome assembly GCA_963548065.1 of uncultured Candidatus Saccharibacteria bacterium. Taxonomy (GTDB): domain Bacteria; phylum Patescibacteriota; class Saccharimonadia; order Saccharimonadales; family Saccharimonadaceae; genus Saccharimonas. The sequence continues at coordinate 37,208 of CAUUSZ010000008.1, read as the reverse complement.
GGAGGTCACCCTTCCTCTATCGTTATACCTTGCCATGCTATAATATCCCCTATGATTGCCGATATTGCCATTACTGAGAAATCGTTTGGGGCGAAGACGCTGATGACGGATGTGAAGTTTAGTGTGAATGATGGCGAGAAGGTGGGCCTTGTGGGACGCAATGGCGTGGGCAAGTCGACACTGTTTGGTATGCTAACAGGGGTAGATGATGACTATAGTGGCTCGATTATCTTCAAGCGTGGCAGTGTGGTGGTAGCGACGGCCCAAGAGCACCACGATAGCGGAGATATCACAGTGCTCGAATATATCTTGCGTGGCCTGCCGGAGTATGCGCGCCTGCGCCATATCATCACAACTTACCCCGAGACGATGGGCGATGACATGGACAAAATCGAGGCATATACCGCAGCGCTGGAGCGCTTTGGCCAAAAGGGCTTCTACCAGATTGAGGAGTTAGTGGCGGAGGAGCTAAAGAACTTCCAAATGGCAGGCTATGGTGGGCGACATCTGGCGAGCTTGAGTGGTGGGCAGAAGCGCCTAGTGGAGGTGGTGAAGATCATGCACGCCCAGGCTGATCTTGCGCTGATCGATGAGCCAACGAACCATATGGATTATGTCGCTAAGAAGCAGTTTATCGACTGGCTCAAGGACGCAAAGCAGGCGATGCTCGTCATTACTCACGACCGCGATGTGTTGGCAGAGATGGACCGGATCGTTGAGATAAAAGATGGCACAGCCCTGAGCTACCGGGGTAACTACGATGCTTACCTCCGTCAAAATGCCTCGGCAACGGGCAACGCGATGCATGAGTATGAGCAGGTTGAGCGGCGGATTGCTAATGTGAAGGATAAGGTGGTGCAATTTCGCCGGATGAAGGAGCGAGCGCGCGACCCCGGCACCATTAAGCAATTCAAGCAGCGTGAGCAGCAGGCTATGGCCGAGCTTGAGGAGCTTGAGCAGATTGAGAAGCCGACGTTTTGGATTGATCGCGACAATGTGGCACAGCTGGAGTATAAGATGGCTGATCGCTACCAGAAGTTTAAGGCGCGGACGATTCGCCTCAGTATGCGCGATGGTGCAATGCGAAGCCAGCGCACGCTAGTAGCGGTGCGAGATTTGGCGCTGGGCTATGGCGAACGGATCTTGTTTGAGGGGGTGAATATCGATCTGCGTGAGGGTGAAGCTGTGGAGCTGCGTGGTCGTAACGGCGCGGGCAAGACGACACTTATTCGAGAACTACTCGCCGCGCAAAATCTGGTGCAAGACAGAGGTAGCGATACGCCAATTGTCTATAGTGGCTCGCTGCAGCTCGATAGCCATATTCGGATTGGCATATATGAGCAAGAGATTGCCTCGACGTATCTTGGCCTCACGCTGGCCCAGGCTATCGAGCAGATGTACCTCGACCGTGGATTGCCAATCGGCCAGACCAAACTCCGCCAACTGATGAGCGATTATCTCTTTGCCGAGACGGATGGCGATGTGCCGCTTGCTCGCCTCAGTGGTGGGCAGAAGGCGCGCTTTCAGATTATCAGCATGCTAGCCAATGAGCCGCAGCTGCTCATTCTCGATGAGCCTACCAACCACCTTGATCTGCCCAGCATCGAAGAGCTTGAGACAGCGCTAGAGCGTTATACTGGCGCTATCCTCTACGTCAGCCACGACAACTACTTCCGGCAAAAGTTGGGTGGTGAGGTGGTGCAGATTGGGGCGCAGTAAGAGGCAATCTCATCGTAAAATATCAACTGCTTCCACACCCCTTCTCTCAAGTACACGCCTTTCAATATCATGAGAACTCGCATACTTGGTAGACTTACCTCTCGTAGTGGTGAGCGTGAGCATCACGAGCTTCCACTTCTCTGCTCTGTACCCTTCTACCTACTACTTCACGTTGGTGGAGTGTGCTTTAGAATTATGTAAGCTTCAGACATGAGAATCTATCATACGTATACTATACTGTGCATAATTTCGTACCAACATATTGCTTACGGTTGCAATCTACGCTATTGTAGAAGCAATGAGACTGAACAAAGATAGATCAAGTGCGGGGTTTGCCCTGTCAACGGTAATCGTGGCATCGGTGGTGGCAATGATGCTACTCCTGGTGGCGGCGTCTGCATCGACGGCGATTCGCGAAGGGCTCTACGCTCAGCACTACCGGCGCTTGACCCGTGAGGCGGCCGAGAGTGGCGTTGTCCTTGCCGGCAAATGTCTTGAGCTCAATAACGACCTTGCTCAGTGGTCAGATGCTGCAAAATTGCGGCCCAATACCGATTGCAAAGGTACAGTAGTCGCTGGTCGCACCCAGTATGTTCAGCAGGACGGCAATGTGCGCACGACCTTTGAGGTGGGCGAGCCAGAGCGCCGCGAAGGGAGTATTCAGCGCATTACAGCGGTGGGCCGGACGGAGCTTATCCGCACGACGGATGGCGCAGTGTGGAAGAGCTACGAGTATCGCCTGGCGGGCCAAGCGGGCCTGAGCGCACTGCTCGATAGTGTCTCGTTTGGTTATGCGGCTGGCGGCGGCTTTACACTCAATGGTGCGTTCTTTACCGTCATCGACGAGTTTGGGCGGCCACGCTCAGCAGGCTTCAATGGCTTTGGCCAGCTTGGTGTTGGCTCAACTACCGACACACTCACGCTCAAGCAATTTAATATTCCTGCTAACAAGCGCGTCGTGCGTACGTACACCAACTTTCTCTCTCATGGTCGTAACCTGTTTGCGCTCACGGAGAATGGCGAGGTATGGGGTGCCGGGCTGCATAACTTTGGGCAGATTGGCAACCCGAGCCAAATTATTGCATGGGTAACAAACCCCGTCCAGTTTGTACTGCCTGGCAATGACAATGTTGCGACCTTTGTATCACCGCTGGGGATTGTCACCTTTGTCGTAACATCTCAGGGGAACGTCTATGTAGCTGGCTCCAACGACAAAGGTGTTGCCGGTATTAACTCGACCGCTCCGACAATAAAGATGCCAACCAAGATGCCCTTCCCTGAGAAGATTCGGGCCGATGCTCACTCCTGGGCAGTCGACAGCAAAACAGCCTATGCGATTGGTGAGAGTGGCGCAGTCTATGGCTGGGGCAATAATGAGTTTGGCCAGCTCGCTCAGGGCGATATCAATGAGCGGCGAGCACCCGTCCGCTTGGGTGACTTTGGCAAGCCTGGCAAGACCAAGGCAGTGCAGCTCGCCTTTGACGGCGATACGGTCTATATTCGCGATAGTGCAGGGGCAGTCTACTCGGCGGGCAAAACAAACTATGGCCAAGCGGGTGTGCCGACCTTCCGGCTGCGTGCGGGGGTGTCAGACCGTTGCTTGGCGGCGGTGGGGGCAAACCTCAGGACAGAAAAGTGCTCGGGTGCTGCTGCAAACCAAAAGTGGCAATTCGACCGGACGAATAACGCCCTGCAAGTCGAGTCAAACCCAGGTGGAGGCCAAAACCGCTGTGTCGAGGCAACTGGCCATAATAATGAAGAGACGCGTATGCGGTGGTGCGCTTGGTGGTCTAATGGCAAGCGCTTCGACTTTCGCTACCCAGCAGGTGCGTGGAGCCATGTCTACCTTAGCAATAGCACCGACATTGGTGGCCGAGGCCTATGTGTTGCTGAAGTCAATATCGCAACTGGTGGCGAGACGAGGATGAATTCGTGTGAGTACTATGCAGACAGAACATTCTTGCCATATAATCCAACACTCGAGCGTGTCGCGCCGTCTGGAGTAGTAGACATCACAACAGACCAGTACTTTACCACCATGGTCTATGCTAACGGCGAGGTCAAGACCTTTGGCCTCAATAACGGTGCACTGGGCAATGGTGTCTATGTCGACACATCCAATCTAGATGCTTACAAACGCCACGTATATAACCCAACCCCAGTTAAGTTCATCCTTCCCCCGGGGGCTAAGGCAGTTTCGTCGTGGACAACCTCCAATGGGCTTAACCCCAAGAATGCTAACACCTTTGTTGTCACCAGCGATGGCCGTGTCTTTGGGGCGGGCAGCAATGTGACAGGCCAGCTGGGTATTGGGCATATTGGTGGCGGCACCAACGGCATCTACCCCACGCCGCAGCAAATGCTCGTGCTTGGCACGCAAGGCAACTTAGCATCGTATGTGCGCTCGGGCTATGGCACAACGGTGGTCTATACTAATAATCGCAAAGTATTCACCGTGGGCAATAACTCTAACGGCCAGCTAGGTGATGATACCACCACCACCAACCCCACACCTCGTGCCAACAAGAATACAAATGCCCAGCGCCATGTGAAGTTCTATTAGGCAGGACATAGCAGACTGAGGCTGCATGTACTCAGAATCTCGCACTATGTGAGGCGCAGGATGTCTGCAACTCACCTGCTAGCTGCGGTGCAAGAAACTTGTACTGTGCAAAAGAGTGATTTGGGTGAGGACTTCAATAGTTAGTCAATATAGCTTGGGTATTAACACAAAATGAGTGTTATTTGTAGCTCATGATTAGTATAGCACCTCTGTTATAAATAATAAATCAGCAACTTATGTGGTTGCAATAGTGTATCTTTTTGAGTCAAACAAAAAAGCATGAACAACATATGTATACTACGTATGCAGCTTTGCTCTCTTTGTGTACAAAAGAGCAGCGATATCAAAACTCACTACCCTTCCCAGGCAGTGAGTTGAATGTGATACATAGCCAAGCTATGCGTCTGGCAATAATCCCTTTGCCCGGAGGAGCTCATCAATCCGAGCTCGGTCGAAGCCATAGACGATCTCGCCAGCAATGTCTGTGACTGGGATACCCTGGGCTTTGCCGCCGGTTTTGGCAGCGAGCTCATCCTGAGCACCAGGCGTTTTCTCGATGTCTTTGACGGTGTAGTGTATGCCCAGCTTGTCGAGATATTGCTTCTCTGTTTTGCAATAGGCGCACCACTCTGCGCTATACACTATAACCGATGGTGTTGTATTCATATGTAATTCCCCTTTCGCTCTTGCTAGTATAGCATGGGTGGAGGTGGGGTTGGCAAGCGCACTGGGCGTATGGCGCACGGCTTCTTTCCTAGCATTAGCTCTATGAGTGTGAGGAGGGAGGCTAATCCTCTGTGGTATACTGGCTCGTCAGATACCAGCCACCATCATGCGGTGATTGATACGCGCGTAACTGCACATCCAGCTGATATTTGCGGAGCTCGGCAATGGCGCGCAGGGCGGCGGCACGGCTCGGGTAGCGCTTTTTGGCCGCTTCGCTGCGCGGTGGGCGGTAGGGCTGGTGCTTGGGTGTTTTGTTGCGGCGTGGCATAGCTCTAGTATACGCGGCTTTGTGGTGCGACGCCAGTTATCTTGTGCAGAGCCCATGAGAAATGGTTATAAAAGTCAATGTCATATATAAAGTAAGCAACTCCACGCTCAATCATCACAAGCTATGTGTGCGCTCTATCATCTCAAGAAGCGAAAGCATGGTGCTAGTGTGCCGCGAGATGGCGGTAATTTAAGATTCATACCCAACTATCGCTTTCCTCTTTACGTCTGTGGGGCCTCCTGGTACAATAAGGCCATATGAGTACGGAGTCTCGTGAGAATGCCCGCTCGCACGGTAGCCAAGTGGTTAGTGTGCTGTGGCGTACCCTACTTGGGACAACCTGGCGAATGGCGGTGCCAACTGTTGGGTTGTTTTTGCTCGGAGTCTGGGCAGACCGGCAGTTTGCAACCAAACCGTGGCTGATGTTTGCTGGCCTCATGGTTGGTGTTGTCCTTGCAGCTGGGCTCATTACGCACCAAATTAAGGGAGGTCATCGCACATGATGTTTTTTGCGGCAGTGCCACACATCTCAGTCAAGGCAGACGAGGTGTTTTCGATCGCTGGCTGGCCAATTACTAATGCCAATCTCGTTGGTCTGCTGGGTCTTATCGTCTTGGCTTGGCTCATGTTCCGCACGCGTGCTGCAGTGCTGGGCAAGAAGAAGGCGAATTTTGCAACTCGCTTGACTGTTTGGTGCTTTGAGGGGCTGTACAATACCGTTGGGCAGGTCATCCCCAGCAAGAAATGGACGCGGCGCGTTGCCCCTCTCGTTATTACGATGTTCTTCTTTATCGCTGCGCAATATTGGCTCGGGTTATTACCAGTTGTTGGGCCAGTGATGGTTGGCCATACACCACTATTCCGGGGCCAAAATGCCGATCTTAACATGACCTTCGCCCTCGCGGCCGTTACGATCGTTATGGCGCAGGTATACGCAGCACGCGAGCTTGGCTTTGTGGGCAACCTCAAGCGGTATTTTGTTAATCCCTTGCGTGATCCGATCATGTCCTTCGTCGGAGTTCTCGAGATTGTGGCAGAATTCTCGCGCTTGCTCAGCCTATCCTTCCGCTTGTTTGGTAATGTGCTGGCGGGTGAGATCTTGATCGCGATGATCGCTTACCTCACTCAGGTGGCGATGCCAGCGGTGCTCCAGCCGTTCTATCTCTTTGAGCTATTCATTGGTGGCATTCAGGCCTATATCTTCTTTATGCTTTCAACCGTGTTTATTTCACTCGGGCTCACGCATCACGGCGGTGATGAGGAAAAAGATACGCACTCAAGTACCTCGACTTCTTCAGACGCGAACCTCGTGGCCGAAGGAGCAAAATAACATTGGTAATAACTAAATAAGGAGAAATAATTATGAAAGACATCGCATTTACCCTGGCGTATGCTATTCCAGCAGCGTTTGCTGCGATCGGGTGTGGTTGGATCGGTGCCAACGCCATGAAGGCGGCTGGCCGCAACCCAGAGAAGATTAACGACCTACGCACCATGATGATCCTTGGTATCTCGTTTATCGATGCTTTGGCTATCATTGGTTTTGTGGCCGCGATCGTCGGCAAGGTGATGTAAGGAGTTCGCACTCGTGAATACCCTGCACTATTTTGCATCGACAGAGGCGGGTGGTGGCGATTTATTCTCGTCACTTGGTCTTGATTGGCAGCTGTTTGTCCTGCAAATGGTGGCATTTGTGGTGCTGCTCTTGGTCTTGAAGAAGTGGGTCTATCCACCGCTGCTCGACATGCTCGACCAGCGCGATGCGAAGATTCGCGATGGCCTCAAAGCAGCTGAGAAAGCGCAAAAGGCGGCTGACGAGACTGAGGAGCGCACTGCTGCGATGCTCAAGAAAGCCCGCCACGAGTCGCAAGAAATTGTGACTGCTGCCAAGACTGAGGCAGCGAGCATGGTGAACGACGCCAAGGACGACGCTCACACGCAGGCCGAGCGCATCTTAGCATCGGCGCGCACCCAGACACAGACGGAGCTGGCTGAGGCCAAGCGAGCACTGCGCCGTGAGATGGTCGACATGGTCGTCGAGGCAACGCGTGCAGTGACCGCTGAGACTGTTGACGCGTCGAAAGATCGCCAGCTGATCGAGAAGCATCTGACTAAGCTTGATAAGGAGCAGCGCTGATGGCGGCCGGTTTTTCGCGCCGCCGCCTCGCTGCGTATGTCGCTGAGCAGATTGCTGCTGGTACTGAGGTGTCTGCCTTACTGCGTCAAGTTGCCGCCTATCTTATTGACACCCGTGCAATGCGCGATGTCGATGTGGTGGCAGCAACGATTGAGGAAGCGCTAGCTGAGCGCGGTATCGTTGTCGCTGAAGTCACGACGGCACATGCACTGTCGGCTGCCTTGCAGAAGCAGCTCAAGACAGAAGTCACGGCACTTGCTGAGCAGAGTGGCACTGCGCCAGTTACGTCAGTACAGCTCCGCCAGGTTGTCGATTCGTCGGTGATTGGCGGCGTCAAGATTGCTCTGCCGGGCCAGCACTATGACGGCACTATCCAACACAAACTAACCGCCCTTGCGGGCACGAAATAAGAGGAATTATACATGGCTGAAACAACGGTTACAGAGTTGTCCGAGAGCTTGCGGCAAGCGATCGCAGGCCTGGAAGCCTCTGAAGGACTAGAGCAGGTCGGTATCGTGACCCGAGTGGGTGATGGTGTGGCCTGGGTACATGGCTTGCGCCACGCTGGCTATAGCGAGGTGCTCGAGATCGAGACCAAAACAGGTGTCGTTGAGGCATTTGCTCTCAACCTGATGGAAGATGAAATTGGTGCTGTGCTGCTTGGCAGCGACCAAGGTGTGGCTGCTGGCGATCGCGTCAAGCTCAAGGGCGAGGTCCTGAGTGTGCCAGTTGGCAAGGAGTTGCTTGGCCGCGTGGTGAACCCACTCGGTGAGCCGCTTGATGGTGGCCCAGCCATCACCACTACGCAGCGTGGCTTGGTAGAGCGCGAGGCGATCGGTGTGATGGGCCGCAAGAGTGTGCACGAACCACTGATGACCGGTATTATGAGCATCGATGCGATGTTCCCGATTGGCCGTGGTCAGCGCGAGCTCATTATTGGTGATCGTCAAACTGGTAAGACGGCAATCGCACTCGACACGATGATCAACCAAGCGCGTCAAAAGACTGGCGTGGTCAATGTCTACGTTGCCGTTGGGCAGAAGCTGAGCAAGATTGCTCGCTTGGTCGAGCGCCTCAAAGAAGAAGGTGTGATGGATCAGACCATCGTGGTGGCAACCAGCCCAAGCGACCCAGCTTCCCTGCTCTATCTTGCGCCATACGCTGGTACTGCCATGGGTGAGTACTTCCGTGACAACGGTGGCCATGCTTTGATGATCTATGACGACCTGACTAAGCACGCCGTCGCTTACCGCCAGATGAGCCTGCTGCTGCGTCGCCCACCAGGGCGCGAGGCCTTCCCAGGTGATGTGTTCTATTTGCACAGCCGCCTACTCGAGCGCAGTGCCAAGCTGAGTGATGAGCTTGGGGCAGGTTCGCTCACTGCCCTGCCGATCATTGAGACCCAGGCGGGCGATATCTCCGCTTACATCCCCACCAACGTGATTTCCATCACCGACGGGCAGATCTTTATGGAGACAGATCTCTTCTACCAAGGTATTCGCCCGGCCATTAGTGCTGGTCTCTCGGTGTCGCGTGTTGGTGGTGCCGCCCAGACCAAGGCACTCAAGAGTGTTAGCGGTAACCTCAAGCTTGGCCTCAGCCAGTTCCGCGAGCTCGCGAGCTTTGCTCAGTTTGGAAGCGACCTTGATGCCGAGACCAAGGCGCAGATTGGCCGTGGCCAGCGCCTGACAGAGCTGCTGAAGCAGCCACAGTACCAGCCAATGAGTGTCTGGGAGCAGGTGGTGAGCATTGTGGCAGTGAGCCAAGGCTACTTCGACGCCGTGCCAGCCACGAAGATCAAAGCCGCGCAAGATGCTCTACTGAGCCGTCTCTGGGCCGAAGCTAAGGAGCAGATGCGCGCCCTCAACAAGGGCGACCAGAAGTTTGGCGCTGATGAGAAGCTCAGCCGCTTGATAGAATCAACCGCGGGCGAAATTGCCAAGGAATTTGCGGAGTAAGCAACGGAGGTCGCTATGCCCAATACGCAACAGCTCAAAGCACGGATTCGCTCGGTTAAGAGTACCAAGCAGATCACCAAGGCAATGCAGATGGTGGCAGCGAGCAAGATGCGCCGCGCCCAAGATGCAAGCCGCACCACTGCGCCGTATACCACAGCAGCACGTGGCCTCTTGCGCTACCTCTCGCGCCAGGGTGCGACCGACGATCACCCATTGTTTGCCCAGCGCACAGTCAAACGTCGCTTGATCATTGTCATTGCCGCCGATAAAGGACTGGCTGGTGCCTACAATAGCAATGTCCTCAAGCGCTATGTCCAGCTCCTGCGCGATGACGATGCAGCCGGGATCGAAAATACTACCATTGCGGTGGGGCGCAAGGCAGCGCAGTTTGTTGCGCGCCTTAAGGATACGCAGGTGGTTGGGGTGTACGAGGATGTGCCAGATCGCCCAACAGGCCCAGCCTTCCGGGCAATTCTCGACACCGCGCACGATATGTTTGTGAGTAAGCAGGTCGATGCGGTCGACGTCGTATTTACCCGCTTTTATAGCAGTATGACGCAACACCCTGACGCAATCCATCTCCTGCCCGCTGGCCTTGATGCCGAGCAGCTCGATGCGGTGGATGACGATGAAGCAATCCCAGATGATGAAGCGCTCTTCGAGCCAAGTCCGCAAGCAGTGCTCGACACCATCGCTGCGCGCATGGTGAGTGCCCGGCTCTACCAAGCTCTGCTCGATGCTCGGGCGAGCGAACACAGCCAGCGCATGCTTGCTATGAAGAATGCCACCGATAACGCTACTAGCCTTGTCGATGACCTAACACTCGAGGTGAACAAACAGCGCCAAGGTGCCATCACGCAAGAGCTGACCGAGATTAGCGCCGGTGTGGAGGCAATGGGATGAGACACTACGCGCGTATCGTGATAGCTGCGCTTGTCATGTATGCGCTTGTATGTGTGGTGTTGCTTCTTGTGGGCGGTATTCTGATGCTGTCTGCTAGCCGTGGTGAGGGGTTGCTCCTTGGCCTTGCGCTGATGCTGCCGTTTGCTCTCGGTGGACTGTGGTATTGGCGGTATGGCCAGCGGCACAGTGCGAGTTTTGTAAGTGCTACGACTGGCCTATTAGTTGTGATCCTTGCTGGCTTTGGCTCGTATGCTGCGGGCTTTCTTGTATCTTTTGCTGTGCATGGCGTGGAGGCGCAGGCTAGTGATGTTGCTCGCCTTGCCTGGCCGGCTCAGCCTATTATGGCGTTTGCCGAGCTGCCAGTCGTCAGTAGTCTCTTGCCATATGTGCCAATTGTGATATTGCTAGCTTACTGCGGCATTGCAGCCCGTGGTACTGTGCGGTATATACAGAAGCATCGTACCAAGACACCAGATGGCCATAATAATCTGCAAGTAAAGAAAGTATAATGAAATGATCGAGAGGAGAAATGAATGAGTAAAAACCAAGGAAAAATCATCCAGATCATGGGTGTGGTGGTGGATGTCGAGTTCGACCGCGAGGTGGAGTTGCCAGCTATCTATGACGCCCTGCATGTCGAGCGTGATGGCCAGACGCTGACGCTTGAGGTGGCACAGCACCTTGATGAGCAAACGGTGCGGACCATCAGCCTGCAATCGACCGACGGCCTTAAGCGTGGCCAGTCAGTGGTTGCAACTGGTGCGCCGATTCGCGTGCCTGTAGGTGAAGCAACGCAGGGGCGGATGTTTAATGTGGTGGGTGAGCCGATTGACGGTGAGCCAGTAGCCGATGATGCGCAGCGTGCGCCTATCCATGCCGAGCCCCCTGCCCTCACCGAGCAGTCCAACAAGACCGAGATCCTCGAGACTGGTATCAAGGTGATCGACCTCATCGCGCCACTCACCAAAGGTGGTAAGGCTGGGCTCTTTGCTGGTGCTGGTGTGGGTAAGACCGTGCTCATCCAGGAGCTGATCAACAACATCGCCAAATTCCACAGTGGTAACTCTGTCTTTGCTGGTGTGGGTGAGCGCACCCGTGAGGGTAACGACCTCTACCACGAGATGAAGGATGCTGGCGTGCTGGATAAGACGTCACTTGTCTTTGGCCAGATGAACGAACCACCGGGGGCACGTTTGCGGGTGGCACTGGCTGGCCTAGCAATGGCTGAAGCCTTCCGTGATGAAGGTAAAGATGTGCTGCTCTTCGTCGACAATATCTTTCGCTTTACGCAGGCTGGTGCTGAGGTGTCTGCCTTGCTGGGCCGTTTGCCAAGTGCGGTAGGCTACCAGCCGAACCTGCAGCAGGAGATGGGTGCGTTGCAAGAGCGCATTACCAGTACCAAGAAGGGCTCGATTACCTCTGTTCAGGCGGTGTATGTGCCAGCCGACGACCTGACTGACCCAGCGCCTGCGACTACCTTTGCTCACCTTGATGCTACCATCGTGATGAACCGCGCCCTGACGGAGATCGGTATCTACCCAGCGGTGGACGTGCTCGACTCCAGCTCGAACTCGCTCGACCCAGAGGTGGTTGGCGAGGAGCACTACCAAGTGGCCCGCGAAGTGCAGCGCGTCTTGCAGCAGTACAAGGAGCTGCAGGATATCATTGCCATCTTGGGTATGGAAGAGCTCAGCGATGATCAGAAGCAGATCGTTGCCCGAGCCCGCCGCCTGCAGCGCTTCTTGGCGCAGCCATTCCACGTTGCCGAGCAATTTACCGGCAACCCCGGCAGCTACTTCAAGCTTGCTGACACCATCCGCGATGCTAAGGATATCCTGAGTGGCAAGTATGATGACAAGCCAGAGAACTGGTTCTACATGTCGCCAGTGCCACTGAGCGAGAAGCAAGACTAGCACTCTCTGCACATTCTTGCACGGCAGCAGCCAACCGAGATATTCTCTCCGTGTTGGCTGCTGTTTTCTTTTCCTATCTTTCTCGCCATTTCTCTCATTTTCTTCCTTCAAACCAGGCGAATTTCGAAATTCGCCTGGTTTACCCTGTTTTTTCTCTGTTAGCGTGGGTTCTTTTTCTCTTCTTTTATATATTTATATAATAGGAGAGAAATCGATATGGATGGATATAGAAAGATATGGATGTATATGGATATATAGGTAAAGATAGAGAATAGGGATAAATAAAGATAAAGTAAATAGAGAGAAAGAGAAAGATAAAGATAAAGAGATATAAAGATAAGTAAATAGATAAATAGAAATAGAGATAAGTAGAGAAATAGATAGAAATATAGATAGGGATATAGATATAAAGAAATATAGAAAAAGAGGTAGATAAACAGTAGAGAAAGAAAGTTATAGAGATAGAAAGATGGGTATAAAGATATCGATACATAGAGAATAGATGTAGTATCGAGATATATTGGTATGTATAGAAATATGCTTATTGCAGTGTATCTACGGTGAGCAGTATGAGAAAGGAGTAAAGCGCTCAGCTTCAAATAGACACACTTTGACTTACCCGATCAAATATGGCACACTTGAGGATGGTGGGGCGACCAGCGCCTCAAGGACACGCATGGAAGGAGATGCCATGCACAATAGGAAGAATGCATGGGACAGCCGTTCCATGCGCGAGGAAGCCAGAAAGGCGCGCACGGTTGCGCCATTCTGGATGATTGGAGTAGCCTCCTGGGCGGGTGTACCGCTCGGGAGTTACCTGTTGCTGTTCCACTTCGGTGGGACGGCATTTGGGGTTCACGAGCTGCCCTGGCTCGTGATGTATCTCATGTGGCTCCTCTTCGGAGGAGCCATCGTGGCAGGCCAGCGCCTGCCAAAGGCCTCGGGGTTGCTGCTCATTGCAGTAGCCGCTATTGGGGGGATTTTTATCTCCCTCTTTGCCTGGGGGTTAGCAATCTAACCTTCCTAGGCCACCCATTACCCACCAAAGGGCGGGTTGAGCAGCGCCATGTGGCTTGCTGCTCCCCGCCCTTTTCTCTTGCTTGGAGTAAAAATCACTTTGCCTTCTACCTCGCTTTTTCTCTGCTACTCTGCTATAGTAAGGCTATGGATTTAGAACTTGTGACACTGACTGGTAGCAAGCTACACGAGACTGTGTATGAGGTGATGCTGCCGACGCCGGATGGGCAGATTGCGGTCTTCCCGGGGCACGAACCACTCGTAACTCTGGCAGTGCCAGGTGTTGTAGCGGTACGTCGCGCCAAAGACGACAGTGACGACCAGCTGGAGTACTTCGCTATCTCTGGTGGGGTGGTCGAGATTAGCCAGACAAAGGTACGCATCTTGGTCGACGAAGCCGAGCATGGCGACGATATCATTGAGGCTGAGAGCAAAGCCGCCCTTGAGCGTGCCCTCAAGCAGCGCGACAACGCCAGCACTCAGGTGGAGCTCGAGAAGGCTCACCAGCTGGTCGATCGCCATGCCGTGCGCCTCAAGGTAGCTGGCCTACGCCGGCGCCACAACAAGCACCGCGTATAAAATATTAGAGTGACAGAGATAAGGCAGAGAGACAGCATATAATGGCAGAATTTTATTCACAAGCCTCATCATCAGATGAAGCACAGAGTTATCGACGTAATGATGAGAAGACTACAAGTAATTGTTATGAGCAGCTTGTTGTATCCTACCAATTAGGTAACGAGTATGGCCTTGGCAAGCTTAATACGCCAGAGTGTCCCCACGCGGCAGAATTTATTCAGGAACTTGGTGAACACTATGTGCCAGCAGTGCAGGACATCATTGGTGCATGCATGGATGGCCGGCTCGGCGGCACAGCAGAAGCAGTGCCAAATGGTGCAGGCGGTGGCTTGCTCTACTTGGTGGCAGATCGATTGGTACGCGGTGATAGTGACCCTATTGATAAAGCAAATGCGCGCGTCTTGCAGCAGATTGGCCATACGCCTGCGACAGTGCGCGTCCACCGGGATGACCATGCTCATGGCGAGCAAGCTGGCTGCGCAGCGGCCGACAAAGTGGGCGCCATATTCACCATCATTGCTCAGCGTGGTGAGCAATTGCGCAGCCTAGCCACTAAGCTTGGTCTTGGTAGCGATAGTAGCGACGAAGCCCACCAGCAGATCATTCGCCATGCAGCAGATGAGTCCAAGCTTGTTGTGGCTAGTGGCCACGACCTCGTGACGATGGTCGACACGCGGTTAGCGGAGAATACAGAGCCTACTGGCGCTCATACCGATATATTGCAGGGTAGCCACCACGAGGCAGCAGTGGTGATGAATCAACGCGCGGGGACGACGCTCGACCGCCAGGCCTTGGCGCGGGAATTCGACCGCACACCAGACGAGCATCACCAGGCCTTCAATATTGACACGTGGGCCTTTGCGCCCTCAGCCGAAGCACTCTACCCAGGCGATCCAACCGCCCAGCAGCATGCTACCACTGCCATGCTCTACTACAACCTCGCTGCCATTATGGCGCTATGCGGCCCGCGTATGACGGTGACGTGCTTGCATAATTCTTGCTTCGCAGAATAAGGATACCTCACGCATCACTACCCTGCCCATACCGATGGAGAACCATCGCTTTAGACGGTTCTCATCTCAAACAATACAATATGAGGATCAAGCATAGCAAGAACGCCAGCTATTCAGACGCAGACATCGCTTCGTGCCACTGATGGATAATCTGCCGCGCTTCATCCGTACTGGTGGTGTGCATCAGCTGGTCGCGCAGCTCCTTCGCGCCGTCGAAATCGCGGATGTAGATCTTGTAGAAGCGTTTGAGCGTCTCGTATGGCCGGCCGAGCTGTGGCTGCCAGTGGTCGAAGAGATCGAGGTGGTAGCGAAGGAGGGCGAAGTTGCGCTGCGCCATAGAGCTACTGCCCTGCGCTACACTATCTGCACGCGGTGCAAAGCAAAATGGATCAGCAAACACCCCGCGACCAATCATCACCCCATTGACGCCCGGGTGGGTTGCTACCAGTGCCATGCCATGTGCCCGATCGCGAATATCACCATTGATGGTGAGCAGCGTCTGTGGCGCAATCGCATCGCGCAGCGCCACGATGTCATCGATCAGCTCATAGTGCGCCGCCACCTTACTCATCTCCTTCTTGGTGCGCAAGTGGATAGTCAGATTGACGATATCTTGCTGGAGCAGCGTCGTGAGCCACGCTCGCCACTCATCCACAGTGCTGTAGCCAAGGCGAGTCTTGACGCTGACTGGCAGGCCAGCTGTCTTGGCCGCGGCAATAGCAGCTACGGCAACGTCTGGATTGCGAATTAGCGCCGCTCCCCCACTCTTGATGGCGCTCTTGGCAGGGCAGCCCATATTGATATCAATCCCTGCAAAGCCCAGGCGCGCGCAGTGCTGGGCAAATTGCTCCATATCACCCGGCTCGCCGCCCCAAATCTGTGCTACCAGAGGGTATTCGTCGTCCGTCTTGACGAGCCGGCCAGCAATTGCTCTGTCACCAGCGTGTACCCAGCCCGTCGCATTAGCAAACTCAGTAAAGAACACATCGGGCGCACCAGCCCGCTCCACCACATGGCGAAACACCACATCCGTCACCGCCTCCATCGGCGCCAAAACAAAAAATGGCTGCGGCAAATTGTTCCAAAACGACGTCATATCAAGCTATTATAACACAATATATCAGGGGAAAGCCCCGCACCCACGCTTTATTTTATGCGTAGATGGGTGTCGCAGTGGATGCGGGGCGATGTGAGCAAAATATGGTCTTATAGACCACCCCCTTTCTGGGGTCAACTCTCCAAGGCATTTCCTTGGAGGGGGGCTCACAGAGCTGGGATGGCAGGAGTCGAACCTGCTACGAGAGTTCCCACGAATGCTTGTCTCCATTGACAAGCAAGCCTCTCGTACCCCGCAACCACGCGGGCCATCCCAGGTCGGTCACCATTGACCGACTACTCCTTACAAAAACTCAAGCCGGAGCAGTGCCGGCGAATCTTTGCAAGGATAGAGATAATTGTAATCTACTTGGGCGAGGCTGTCAAGTGGTAGCTCACTAAAGCTGGCTGGCGTATCGCAGTCTTGCGTTGGTGTGCTTCATTCCCCTTGTGATGGTATACTCAATCAGCTTTGCACACGTGCAAGTATATATTCTCAAGAAAAGGAAGAAGCTCCTGCCTCAACGCATGATGCGGATGCAGGAGCTCGGGAGAGACTACAAGCGGTTCTGCTCGTCCTGGCGGGTGGCCAGGGCGGCGAGTGAATCTCGCGAGTCTCTTAGATTTAAGGGAGTCTCCGTGGCAAGTACATGGCGCGCGAGAATGGATCTCGCAACAACGAGACTCCCCGATCGTTGCCTCCCAAGTGGCAACGATACCGCCTTGCCCCTCTTTGTCCGACAAAGGCAAACCTGTGGCGGTTGCTATGGCAGTGCTCAACGCGGGAAAGCGGAGCTTGCTATATAGCGGAGATAGCAGGAATCGAACCTGCAACGTCATTGTTAGGAGCCTGGCTACTCCTTATCTCCAGTGACGGATAGGTGTATAGCCTTATTCTGCTATACTTAATACCTACTCTCTCAGCCTCGCACGTGAGGCTGACCGCTGCTAAGGGTGAAGTTTATATATAACCTTCACCCTTACATTTGGAGCATGGCCTTGAGGTCATACTACCACGACCACCGATACCAAAAGTACCGGTGCCGTCGCAAGCAGGGCATCTTGTTTTGCCCTGCTTAGTCTTCCTAGCCGTCGCATCTTGGCGACGGCTATCTTCCGATTTAAAGAAGAAAGACATGAGGTATTCACCTCCTCTCCGCCGAAGCCTCGGCAGAATTGTCGGTGAACCCTTTTTCAAGGACGCTCTCGTGCTGAGCGTCTCGAGATAGCCACATCGGGTGGCTACCAGGGTTCACTCAGTTGAGCTGTTACTATATATACCAATATACAGCGAGTCTGTCAATCAATATGTGCATGTCTTGCAGAGATTCTCGTTTTGTTCTTACGTTCTGTTTCATTCTATGCCTATTCGCAACAAATACAGACGATGCGGATTTATTGCACTCAGACAGTCTTACACTCCCGCTGTAAGGATCAGATAAAAATAAGCAGAGATAATTCCCTTAGGAAAACCCATTCGTCAGCGCGAGAGCTAAGAATGCCGTATATACTACACCAAAATGTCCTGACCAGAGTAGTAAAAAAAGTTTGCCCATGCCATGTGCTTAGCCATTAGCCGCTCCATTCCTCCTGCAGCGCGTTGCAGCAAGGGTGTATAGCGAATACATTGCCTATTGCGTCACAAGTGCTCGCGCTTAGCGGCTATTCTCGCTCTTCTATATGCCGCAGCAGATCCTCCTCAAAGGCGAGAATGCCTTTGTAGGTGGCTGGGTAGTGGCTGGTGTCGGGCAGCTGGAGCTGAGTAATGCAGCGCCACACGGCGGCAATGAGCTGGGTAAACTCATCCAGCTCGGCCTGAGAAAAGCTGGTGCTGAGCTGGTGGATAGCACCCGTATCCTTGTCTGGCTCGACGAACTGCAGCGTGGCCCCGGCAAAGTCGTAGCGGGCATAGTCGCGCGAGTGGCGCACGAGGAGCTCGTAGAACATCAGCTGCTGGCGGTATTTGTGCAGCTTAATCTTCTCGGCATCGGTGCGGCCCTGCCAGCTGCGGGCGGGCTTGCCCGTCTTGTAGTCGGTAACGGCGATAGTATTGGCGGTGTGGTCGATATCGACAAGGTCGAGCGTGCCGGTAAGGCGAGCATCACCGAGCACCACTCCTTGGCCGGCAAAGCTTAGCTCGGTCTTTTGCTCGGGACGGAAGGTATGCGCCTCGGCCTGCAAGAAGGCGCTCAGTGAATCCAGCCCCTTGCGGCTAAAGTACGCGAAGTCCTCTGGCCCCAGTGGCTGGCGATTAAGCTCTTGCTCAAAGTCGCCGAGGATATCTTCGGCCGGTCGTACCTTGCCGGTGGCGGTAAGATGGGTGTGAGCACGCTGCAACACGTGGTGGATGGCATTGCCGTAGATAGCATGCGGGCTTGGTGCTTGCGGAAAGCGCAGCAGGTAGTTGGTTAAGAAGGCCGCGGGCCCACCCCGCGACACATCTAAGAAGGCAGTAAGGTGGGTGCTAGAGAGCTTATATTGCTCGAGCATAGGCTGGAGAAGCTGCTGCAAATCGGGCTCGGGCGTGCCAACTGGCGCAAGGCGGCGCTGCCAATCAGTGGCGAGCTGGGCGGTGAGGCTTGGCACGTCGCTGGGCATGTCGACAGTGGTGGCAGTGAGGTCGATGCCGTCGAGGAAGCTGGCCGGCAGCGTTGCTTTGCCAGCATCATCTTGGGTGCTGTAGCTGATGGTGAGGTGGTCGCGCGCGCGCGTCATGGCAACGAAGAAGAGGCGGAGGCGCTCGTCGTACGTATTGCCGGCGGGGGCAATAGCAAGGTTCTCTGGGTAGGTGATGAGCGACACGGGTGAGCGCACACGCCGCCCCCAAGTGCTATCGACAGCGCCCATGATGTAGACATGACCAAACTCCAGCCCCTTGGCCTTGTGTGCTGTCATGAGGTTAATGCGGCCGGTATGCGCCTCGGTACGCTGGCGGATGGTGGTGATGGGCGTCTTGAACTGCCGGTGCATACTGAGGAGATCGAGCATATCGGCAAGCCGGAGCGTCTCATCATCACCGCGATACTCCTGGGCGCGGCTGCGCAGAGTCCGCAAGGCCTCAAGGCAGGCAAGGTATGCGTCGGGCTGCTCGGCAAGCTTCTCGCGCGAGAAATAATAATCGTACAGTGGTGAGCGGTAATGTACGGTGGGTACGGCAGGGGCCGCTTCGGTAGAGAGACTAATTGGCTGGTCGAATTGGGCCATCTGCTGCGTCATGTACTCGGTAATCGCACTAGCTATGGCGGCCTGGGTCTTTTGGCTATCGGCTGGCTGCGGGACACCAAGCAAATCATCGAGTACCATCTCAAGCGGTTGATGCTGCGCCTGCCACGCCATATGGATGAGCCACACCATCAAGGGTTGGAAGGTCGGGCTTGCCATCATCGTCTCGCCCCACGTTTGGCGGTTGCGCCACGCCTGGAGGCTGAGCTGCCAAATATCCTGGCTGGCAAAACCAAAGGCTGGGTGCGCCACCAGCTCTGATAGCAAGCTATCGGCCATAGGAAACTCCCCTGCTGCTATGGCCTCGATGACCCGCGCGAGCAGCTCGAGCACCTGGATGACAGGATTATCAAGAATATTGTCGCGCCGCTCGTAATTGATGGCAATACCTGCCGCCTGAAGGTGGGGCACCAGCGCCACCAGCTCGCGGTGACGCCGAGCCAGGACGGCAATTTCCTCGGGCGGCGTGCCACTGTCGATCTGCTGGCGAATCTGCTGCGCCAGCCATTGGCGTTCGGCTAGGCTGGTGGGCAGCTCGGCTAGGCTGATGGCAGTCTGAGTAGGCTGGTGATGGGCCGTAAGTGTCTTATCGAGCTCGGGAAGTACCGCCTCTAACCGATCACTCCCCTGAGTGATAACAGCCCGGGCTGGCGTAAGGATGGCATTACTCGAGCGGTAATTATCCGTCAAGGCGATCAGCTGCACATCGCGGTAATGGCTCCGGAAGCGGTGGATGTTGCTGACATCTGCTCCCTGGAAGCTGTAGATTGCTTGGTCATCATCACCGACTGCCATAATGTTGGGGCGACCCTCGTGGACCGGGCTACTCGTCAGCGAAAAGAGGATGCGCAGCTGTGCGAGGTTGGTATCTTGGAATTCATCCACCATGATGTATTGGTACTGCTCCTCAAGATTAGCGCGCAGCTCAGGCTGGGCATCGAGCGCCTGAGCGAGCTGGAGAATCATATCATCGTAGTCATATAGACCAGCCGCGCTCAGCTCAGTAAGATACGCATCATAGACTTCAGCGAGGGCACGCAGCTTACCAAGGCGCTTGCGATCTTTTAAGACATAACGCCCAGTAGCATCCTTCTCACACCAGTGGTTGCGCCAGGCAGTGAGCGGTGTGGTCTTGCCGCTATCAAGCGTCTCATCGATCGCTCGAGCCAGGCTGAGCGAGAAGCTATCGGCTAGTGGTGGAATGGTGGGTGGCAACGGCGGCAGTGGCAGCTGAGCTGCTTCGCCCGCCAACGGGGCGAGCTTGCCCGCCATCGGTTTGCTTATCCGCCCAGCGGCAAAGACCTCGCTGAGGCGTGGCTCGACGGCCGCTAGAAGCGCCTCGTCCGCATCGATAACCTGCCGAAGCTCTGCGCTACTCAGACCAGCCTGCTTGAGCTGGCTAATACTGCGGCTAATGTCCTGCAGGTAGGTAAACTCACCATTTTGCTTACTGCTCAACGGGTTATGGTGATCGAGCTTGCCAAGGATACCGCGCAAAATCTCATAGCTGCCAAGCTCATCAGTAGGCTTACGTGATGCACCATGGTAGAAATACTCCCGGTGGTGAT
Organism: uncultured Candidatus Saccharibacteria bacterium; assembly: GCA_963548065.1. Taxonomy (GTDB): domain Bacteria; phylum Patescibacteriota; class Saccharimonadia; order Saccharimonadales; family Saccharimonadaceae; genus Saccharimonas. The sequence goes on along the minus strand of CAUUSZ010000008.1, from coordinate 16,527 downwards.
TTATCACCTCACCGCCAAAGCTATGGAAGGTATGGATAGCGACGCGGTAAGCATCTGCCCCAATAATACTGCGCAGACGCTGCCGCATCGCGGCTGCCCCGCTGTCGGTAAAGGTGAGGCAGAGGATATTCTCAGGCAACACGTCCGTCTGGCGCAGGATGTTGGCGGCGCGCATGCTGAGCAGCTCTGTCTTGCCGGTACCGGGGCCAGCCACAACGAGCAGTGGCCCATCGATCGTATCGACAGCAGCGCACTGCTGGTTATTGAGGTGCGTGTATCGAGTCGAAAATTCGTGTTGAGGCATGTCTCCATTATCGCACACTCACCGCCTCGACTCTAGCGGCTTGGCCGAGATTCCGGTATAATAATTGTCATGGACTTTGGTAACCACATGGATGTTGCATATGTGCAAAAGGCGCTCGCCGCCCGCTTTGGGGTGCAGCTGGTGATCGATCGCGTGGTGGCGCGCAATATTGCCGCGGGGCTTGCCGCCAAGGCATCAGTGTTTTTTGCGACAGATGGGCAGCTCTATTGCTTGGTCTATGGGCCATCGCGCCTTCTGCTTGGCGATGTGAAGAAGATCGCGGTGCGAATTGGTCTGCGCGCTGAGACATTCTTCCCGCCACGGGGTCAGCCAGAGTATTTTGACGAATTTGGCCGGCAGAAATTTCGTGAGATCTTCCCCGGGTTTGGGCGCATCACCGATCGCGACATCATGTACTATCGCACGCTTGCGCCATACAACCCAGCCCTCATCCTGGTTGATGAGGTGAAGGACGGCCATATTTATCAAGCAGATAGCGACGCGCGCAGTGGTTGGCGCGTTGCTGCCAAGTGTCAATATCATCGAGGAGAGGTAAAATAACGATATGAAGGATTATCTAGCAATCATCCGGCGCAACTTTGCCTCGCCCATCGTGCTGGCGATTTTGCTTCTTGCTATGGCGCTAGTCTATGTGCAGGAGTATCGCGATGCCTGGTTTATATCATTTGTCATTATGGTCAATTCGCTGATTGGTGCCGTGCAAGAGATTCGGGCTAAGCGCGCCCTGCGCAAGCTTGAGCTCATGAGCGCGCCGCGTGCCCGCGTTGTCCAGGCCGATGGGACAATCACCGAGGTGCTCTACGATGCGTTGCAGGTTGGCGATACCCTTGCCCTGCACACTGGCGATGAGCTACCCGCCGATGGTGTCGTGCTCGATGCAAAAGGCCTGGAGGTAAATGAGAGCATGCTCACGGGTGAATCTGCCGCGGTAGACAAAGCACCCGGTGATACCATCTACGCAGCCACAACAGTAGTAGCGGGTACAGCCCACGCTCGCGTCACGGCAGTCGGTAGCGCCACCAAGGCTGGTGCAATCAGCACCGTGCTCAAGCAATACGCGCCGCAGCCCACACCGCTCCAGCGAGCTATCCAGCGGGCTATTACCGTCCTGACCTATGGCGCAGTGGTGCTGGCGCTGCTTATCTTCGCGCGCTATCATGTTGCGGGGTTGCAAGCTGTGAGTATTCTCAAGACGATTATCACTGCGGCGATTACCGTTGTGCCGGAGGGGCTGCTCCTGGCGAGTTCGCTCCTGCTTGCCTTTGGCTCACTGCGCCTGGCTCAGGCTAAGGTTTTACCTCAGAAGCTCTCAGCGATTGAAGCAATGGCATTGCTTGGCGTGCTCTGTGTGGATAAGACGGGTACTTTGACGAGCGACGACGTGACCTTCGAGCACGCTGCGTCGTTTGACGCATCGGCTAATGACGAGATGGTCGCCCAGTACGCTGCCCTGGTTGCGCACGAAACCAGTGGGGGTAATGCCACCGGCCAGGCAATTCTTGCTGCGCACCAGGCACTCGCCGCCCACGTTCAAGAGGTGATGGCGTTCTCATCGAGCCGGAAAATGGCAGGGGTGCGGGCCGAGATTGATGGCACAGTGCAGACGCTGATGCTGGGCGCACCAGAGTTTGTGGCACGGCTTGCCCCGCTCTCACCAGCCCAGCAAGCTCAGATCGACGCCTGGGCAAATGATGGCCTGCGTGTTCTCCTGCTGGCTCACTTTGCCGACAGTACCGTGCCGCTCAAGCAGCTCACCGCTGGCTCGGGTCAGCCGCTGGGGGCAATTGTCCTGCGCAACAGCCTGCGCCATGGCGTGGTTGATACGGTGCAGTTTTTGCAAGGCCAAGGAGTGACGATTCGCGTTATTAGTGGAGACAACCCGCGGACGGTCAGCTACATTGCCAAGGCAGCGGGGATCGATCGGCCTGAGGCAGCTATTACCGGGGCAGAGCTTGCCCAGCTGGATGATGCAGCCTTTGCTCAGGCGGCTGATACACATACCATTTTTGCCCGTGTCTTGCCCGAGCAAAAAGAGCGGCTCATCGCCCACTTCTCAGACCAAGGGCGATTTACTGGCATGGTGGGCGATGGCGTCAATGATGCCTTGGCGCTCAAGCGAGCCGACCTTGGCGTGGCGATGTATGCCGGTGCACCGGCCAGCCGGCGCGTTGCCGATATCATCTTGCTCAACAATTCCTTCACGTCATTGCCACTGGGGATGCAGCTGGGTAATCGCATCATGCAGGCCATCGAGCTTATCGGTGTGCTCTTCTTCCACAAGATCATCTATGGTGTGGTGCTACTGGCGATTACTCTCACCCTTGGCATTATGTACCCATATGCGCCGCGCCATCTTACCTTTATGAATATCTTCCTCGTGACGATGCCGACCATTATGTGGACGCTCTTTCCGCCCTCACCGCGGCACCGGATTGACCCGCGGCGCTTCTGGCACGACACCCTGCTGGCGGTGGCACCAATTGCAGTATTCACAGGGGCAGCGGTCGCTAGTGTGTATTGGCTTGGCCGCACACTCTACCCAGATCGCCTTGGCGAGGTAGCAACGATGACAGTACTGGTAGCGACCTTCTACGGCGTGTATCTGGTATTTTTGGCTGGCCGCATGCTTGGTGTCCAGCTGGATAAGCGAGCTCATCTTGCGCGTATGCTCTACATGCTCGCGGTATTGTTTGTAACAGTAGTGAGTTTTGGCATCATCCCACTCCGCCAATTCTTCGACTTCACCCCACCAAATCTACTCCTCCTCTGGCCCAGTATCGCCATTATTATTCCAGTAACCATGCTGCAATGGTGGTGGGCATGGCGTGTGGGCCGGCGCTTTGTGGTGGCGTCCCACACCGAATAAGTTCGATCGCAGTAATTCTGTTTCTGGAGTTTACATAGTCAATGTATTATGCCTGAATAATATCCTTACGCGAAAGAGCGAACAATGTAGGAGTAAGGACGGTTATCGCAATCATAATAAAGCCGAGGAGGGAAACTATCAAGCCATCGGTGATCGTTATATCCACAAAAGGAGACACCATAAGCCCTTTGGATACGATATAATTTGAAGCAGCAACGGCGATAATACCAACAAAAGTAGCATTTGCCGAATGAATAAAAGTTTCGCAAATAGCAGCCAGGATCAACGTGCGTGGACTCGCGCCACTGATTGCAAGTAGTTTCACATCACTGATCCGAGAACGTGCAGTCATACCAATGCTCGCTGCAGCTCCTACTGCAGAAAGGAGAATCGGCCCGCCCATAGCAAGAATAGTTGAAGTCAAATCAAGACCATTAAAATTAGTGATCCCGATATCCATAGCATAGTGCTTCATCGTGTTGATAATAGTTAAAATACCAGCTACCATACCAAACCCAACCATAATGGGGGTTTGCACGGAAGTACTAAGAGAAAAATTGTACAGCGCCATACGCCTTGCCAAAAACCACACAACACAACGTTGCGGAACAAGCAACGTCCATATCCTCATGAAAAGTAAAAAAAGCACAGGAGCAATAGGAACAAGTGTCCCAACAAGCAAAATTGGTAGGTAAATTGACCGATCCATTCCGTTATTTGGGCCATCTACGATAATGGAATATGAAAACCAAACCGTGATAGTCAATAAAACAACAAAAAGCAAAAGCCGAATCCATGTCATACCAAGCTTTTTTAGTGGCTGGGAAGTTAAGGCTTGTAGTGGAGTGGTATGACCTGCGGCGCGTGCTGCTTTGAGCCCTCCGAACAGAAAAATGCATGCAACCCCCAACCAAACTATAGGCATTGAAGATAGATCAACCCGTGGTATGACCTGTTCGAATATCTTTCTTGCACTAAATACCAAAGGAAATAATGGAACGAAGCTTATTCCTGATAATAATGTCCCGCATATTGCCCCTAAAATGGCGACAACAAACAGCTGAGCAAGAACAACCATAATGACCTTGCGGGGACTAACGTTTACTAACTGCCATAGGGCGTAAGATTTTCTTTGTGCATCTACTGTAAGCTTAGCTACTGCAGAGATCACAGCGAGTCCTGCAACAATAGAAAATAGAAATAGTATTGTTCCTGCTTGGTTAATATTTTTATACACAGCACCAACATAGAACTGAGCAGTCCCGAGAATGGAAATTACCCAGCCTCCGATGTATCCACAAGTTATTGCGACAAAAAACGCACCGAGCCATGTTGCCTTATTGGTTTTCAAATCAGAGAATATAAGTTTCAACATTTTAACCCTCCATCACTGTCAAAATTTGAGCAGCTGTACAAGAAGTGAGCTCTCGAATAATTACACCATCCTTTAATACTAGAACACGATCGGCAAGGGCGGCAGCTTCTAGATTGTGAGTGACCATTACTACGGCTCGCTTGGAGTTATTACCTATACTCCTTAGCATCTTCAATACTTCTCTTCCGTTTTCTGTATCAAGTGCTCCAGTAGGTTCATCAGCAAAAATAATATCAGAGCTATCTGCCAGTGTTCTTGCGATAGCTACGCGCTGCTGTTCTCCTCCAGACATATCAGTTGGGCGATCCTTTCCTCGACCATCGAGCCCGATACTAGCTAAGACATTATTTATTTGCTGTGTGTTTATGGCATGCCCTGCCAAGCGTGCCGGGAGAGATACATTTTCAAATACATTGAGCGAAGGGATAAGATTGTAGGATTGAAAGATAAATCCTATGTGGTCTCTTCGGATTCTAAAAAGTGAATTTCGGTCTGCATGCACGAGTTGCTTACCCATTATCTTGATAGAACCACTGTCGGCAGTCTCCAGACCAGAAAGACAGTACAGTAAGGTTGATTTACCTGATCCACTCGACCCAACAATACTAACCATTTCACCTAGATTAATAGTAATACTGATTCCTTTTAACACCTTTGTTATTTTTGTGTTGCTTCCTTGGCCGCTACAGAAGGACTTAGTTATATTCTGTGCAATGATTGCTTCCATTACTTTTCTCTCCTTATATCAATGTATAAATTTGTTGCTGCGCATAAAATACCACCAACTACCCAAGCTAGCCAAAACCACCGATAGGCGCCGAATTGAGGAATAAATAAAAGACATAAACTGATAATAGTTGCCAGATACATGATGATCATGCAAACATTGCGTTTGTATTTTGCTTTGTGAGCAACTTTCTGTAACTCAATGTCGTCAAGTGCGTTAATTTCTTGCTCTGTCATCAAACTAAGAGATCGTTGGTTGTATTTTTCTATGTCCATTCGTCGCCACAGGAAATATCTGTGCAAAACATAAAAAACAGAAACAGCAAAAAACGACAAGAACACCGCCCATACTAATAGCGTAACGTGATGAAGAAAAATAGCAGCCAGTAAACCAGTAACTATCAAAATAAATCCGAGAATAACTGCGTGAAACATTGCTACCCTTGCCTCGTCTCTTTGCTCTGCAGTGTAAAAATCTTTAACAAACGGGTGTGTCTTTTGGAATCTATTGCGGATATATACTCCTGATACAATAAAGGCAGCTCCCACCATCGTCCCAGCACACAATACCACAGCAGTATAGTTTGGAAGTTTATTTTTTAATGCCGCAGAAAGAATCAGCCACAAAATTGTTAGAGCTATGCCAAAAAGCATAATTGAAACCCCTATTGGCAATCTAAATGCGTAAACACGCATGGCCTTATCATAGTCTGTAATATCCTGTGGCATCTCCCCTTGAGGAGTGCGCATAGTCTTATTAATGTGGTGATGGGTCAGATCTCCTCTCACAAGATCGTCAAGTTGACAATCAAACAAGGTACAAATCATGAGTAATTTATCCATTTCAGGGTAGGCATGTACTGATTCCCACTTAGAAACAGCTTGTCTGCTGACACCAAGACGCATTGCTAGTTGCTCCTGAGTCATATTGTGAGTCGTGCGTAAGTGCTGTAGGTTATCGCAAAATCTCATATATACCTCATCATTATTAAAATATTGCAAATAAAGTATGTATTAATAATAGGCAGAAGAGGTATAGAATTCAACCATCTTTCAGTTGCTTTTTTGTTGAAAACTGGTTTCCTTGAATAAATAATGGCAACTTGCGGTATCATACATGGGCTATCATAGTTGGTCTACTTACATGTAACGCATCCTTGATTACTAAAAGAATAGATGGGTGTAGTTGATTTAGCACTATTTGGTAAATCTAAAAGCAGGTAAGAAATAATGAATCACTGCTAACCAAACCGCCCAAACCATGAAACGAGCTAACCAGATGTACGCCCTCATTCTCAGCATCAGCGCGATCTACGTTGCCGGCATCGTGACCGGCGTAACTATCGCCTACTGTGCGCCTGGTACGTACCGACAGCGACATGCACGCGCTCCTTCTCGCACCCCTCCCACGCCGCAGCCATTGCCAGAGAGGATGTAGCCAGCGAGGAAGACAACGGGGAGCTTGGCCCCGATTTTCTTTTTGGCAATGAGTCGGATATAGTTAATCAGACAGTCGCAACCGAGAGTGTCGACAGCGCCCAATACGCTCTCTCTGACGCTGAGATGGACGATGGCGATGAAGTAGGTGTGGAGAGTGAGACGGGAGTTGATGAAAGTCAGAATGCTACATTCCTACGATGCACCATCATACCCATATGCAAACGCCCCTGTCGAAGGCGACAAGCAGAATATCTCACCGTGCGACTCTGGGCGGTAGCGAGCAACACACTGACCTCCCTCTCCTGTTGCTGCGCGAAGAACGTTGCGCGAGTCGGGTGATGAATTTTGCTCGATACTAAGCAGTGGCGATGTTTTGCCATACTCACTATACGGCTGCCACGACGAGCAGCCACCAGAGCAATCGGCAAAAGGCTGAGCCTGGAGCAGCTTCTGGCGTGTCTTCGTGTCTGTGACGTAGCCAAGCACTGTGCCACTTGGGCTTTCGCGGCTGAGCTGAGGCGACCCTTTGCTATATTTGACATCAAGCGATTGCGTATATTCGCGAGAAAAGCGCTGCTTAAGCGTCTCAGTTGCATTAACCCGTGCGAACGGTGCATCCAAAAGCAGATAGGGAAGACCGTACGTAATAGCACTATACGTCATAAGGAGAACTCCAACGATAATAATCTTTCTTCGGGTAGAGCGTCGCATAAAACTTATTATAGCCTTATTACCTGGCTATGCCAATTAAGATAAACGTTCTCTCATTTCCTCGTGATCCTTGACGATTGAGACCTATAGCAATGTAAGCAAAAGAGCGGCCGATACAGCATAGAGGAGAGTGTATGTGATATGGAGTGGCATATTCCATGCAAGATATGTTTTTACTGTCTTCTCATCATCCAATCGCTGCGCACCATTGACAAAAAATTCCGCCTTGGCAAAGCCAGTTACCACATGAGTGGTAAGCATGAGAAATGGAACAGCCGCTGCAACCACGAGTGGAGCCGGCCCTCTCGTATAGTTGGTAGCGAGAGAAATTATCGACAACATTGCGTGGCCAACCAATACAGCTGTGTGGTAGATCTGCACTCGAGTATTATTATGAAACAGTGCCCAATTTTGAGATGCGCCAGGTATCTTGTGTTTTAAAATATAATCAAAATAGCGTCCTAAAGTAATAGTATACATAAGCATCATCCCAGCCATAAGAGCTGTATAGATAACTTGCATTTGTATCATGAATGCGCTCATTTTTGCATTTCCTTTCTCAATGTCTGAATCGTGAAGAATCACTTTTTTATAAGAGCGATATAAAGCCACTACGTAAGCCGGTCAAGCACCACCAAATGCTCACTATGCGGCGTGCGGGGGAAGAAGTTATAGCCTCGGTGGTAGGCAATGCCGTAGTGCGTAGCAAGAAGCGCTACGTCGCGCGCCTGAGTAACGGGGTTGCAACTAAGGTAGAGGATGCGCTGCGGCTGGGTGGCGAGGAGTTTGGTAATGACATCGGTGTGGAGACCGGCGCGTGGTGGGTCGAGGATGATGAGCGCATCGCCAGTAATATATTCCAGTGCTTGCTCGCTGGGCGCGAGAATGGCCTGCGCTTGGCCTGTGCGGCCCAGCTGGTGGATGTTTCGCTGCATCTCGCGCACCGCATCGGCGTTGATCTCCACCAGGGTGACGTTATCACTACCGATCGTTAGGCCAATCGTCCCTACCCCGGCATAGAGGTCGAGCGTAGGCTGGGACGTGTCATCCTGCACCTGGACGAACCGTTGCATATCGCGCAGTGCTTGCTCATAGACCGGCAGGTTAACCTGGAAGAACCCCTCGGTGGCGTAGCGAAATGGCACGCCAAGAATGGCATCTTGCAACACAGGATTACCAAAGCATGCCAAGCGCTCGGTGACGCGACTGGCTGGCGAACGGGGGTCGGAGTAGATAATCTCGCCGCCCTGGGCCGATAATGCAGTGGCTTCGTCTGGGCTCATAACATCCCGCAGGCGGTCTTTGGTGTAGAGCTGCCACGCGCAGTGGCCGGCTTGGTTGCAGCGGATGAGGAGCGTCTTGAGCTGGCGCGCCGTCACGTGCTTGGTGCGCAGCAGGTCGCGCACCTGCCGGGCCAGTTGGTTGATCTCTGGTCGAGCTAAGCTCGTCCCGTCAGCGATAATCTTACCCTTGCTCCCTCGCCGAAAGAACGCGAGGTCGAGCGTCTCGGTGCCATCCTCTGCCCTGTCGCTATACCAACTCAGCTCAACTTTATTACGGTAGCCATAGGGTATATCATCGCAAAAAACGTCGATCGGCTCTGGCAAGACGATATTATGCAGCTCAAAGGCCTCCTCGATCAGCGCTGCCTTATAATGCTGCTCGCTCGCCAGTGGCATAATTTGCCATGGGCTGGTGCTGAGGTAGCTCTCGGGGTCGCGCGGGGTGATGCGCTCGGGCGAAGCATCCAGCACCTCAGTCACCACTCCTTCGACGAAGTGAGATTTTTTCTTGGTGATGCGGATAGTAACAGTCTCGCCCGGTAGCCCACCCCAGACGAAGGCTTTGCGGCCATCATCAAGCGTGCCGAGGGCTTGCCCACCACCGACGATCTTTTCGAGCTGGATTGTTGCGAATGTTGGCTTTCTCATCACCGTCTATTATACCATTTATAGTGAAGTGATGGCGGTATCGATGAGTGGTGCACGGGGCTTCTCTACTGCCCTTGCTGCCACTGCCAGGTGGTGACCATCGGGTGGTCAGTGTGGTGCTCGCGTGCGTGGGCGAGGCACTGCTCAATTGCTGCGTGGCAGTGCCCCGCGAGGCGCTGAGCGTCGTCTGGAGAGATAACGCCTGTCGCGCTAAGGCACGTTGCGGCGGCAATGACAAGATCATAGCGGCTAGCCTGCTGGTGGATGAGGTTCATCATGAGCGTGTCGCCGTGAGGCGTTAGACCGAAGCTGTGAATGTCGAACTGCCGACTATCGACTCCATAGGCAAAGAGCGTCGCCGCAAGGGAGCGCTCCTCGCCCGGGTAGGCAATAATCACCGGTTTGGTCGTTGTGAGGGTACGGGCAAGCGTTCGCCGTGAAACGGGCTGAGCGAGCGTGCCAAAGCCACGCGGTGTGAGGCTCGAGATGTTGACACAGCGTACCCGAGCAGCCGGGCAAGACTGATTGATAAGCTCAATGGCGGCCAGTACCTCTGTGGTAGCGACGTCACCACACGCGGCAAGCACAATATCTGGGCTGGCGTGGCTGGCGAAGTTCCACGTGGCAAGGCCCGCGTGCATCTGAGCGCGAGCCGCCTTGGTGGTGAGCCAGGTAGGCTGCGTGGTATCGCTGGCATGCAATATATTGATCGCCTGCGTGCTCGACAGCATCATATCGAGGGTCACCACTGCGCAGTTGCTATCGGCTGGGAAGTAGACCGTTGTGGGGGCGTCTCGCTGATCAAGCGCATTGGTTATCTGCTCGGCGCTCTGGTGCGAGAGGATGGTGTTGAGGCTCGGTAGCGGCGCGCCGCTTGGCTGGCTCGATAGAGCTGCGGTATAAGAGCGACTTGCCGCGCTCATGTCCTCATGCAGGGACGCTCCAATGAAGACGCTTTGCCTCCCCTGCTCCAGATAGCCAAGCTGCATACCGCGTAGCGCACCTGCTGCTGGGTAGCTCATCGTGTGGCTATCTGGCGCGTGTGGTGCTATGCCTGGCTGGCTGCCCCACTGCCAAGCTCGCGGGCTCAACGCAAGCCGCTGAGCGAGCGTACCGCTCTGCAGCGACGGACTTATAAAAAGCCGGAAGCTATCTGGCGCTGCATCCTTGGAAAGATCAGACAAGTACGAACCAACACTAGAGAGTGTATTGCTGTGCTGCGTGCCAGGTGGCGTCGCGACGACCGCATAGGGCTCAATAGCCGGCCGGCGTAGTGGTGTGGCTACCGGAGCAGGAGTTTGTGCTGTGAGCTGAGCTGTATGCGAGTTGGCGTGATCATCATCGGTATGGGCTGCAGCTGTGTGCGGCAGGGCTTTCGTCTGGGCAAAGATAAGATTGCCTGCTGCATCAAACAGATTCTCTGGCTCACACCACGCAAGCACCTGAGCAAACCATGCCTGCGTGCCTGCCCAGCTCGAGTCAGCACCATCTGCTTTGCGGTGAGCGAGCGCTGCCTGTGCCCGGGCAATGCTTGATGGCTGAGCGTCGCCGGTATCATTCTCGGCTGGAGTGGGAGAACTCTCTTGTACTTCGTGCGCGTCTAGTAGCGCCTCAAGCTGCTCTGGAGTGCGCACAATCAACAGTGGTCGGCGAGCTTTGTATGGGCGCGGTTGGGCTGGCTGGCGCAGAGCAGCAGTGCGCTCAGTTGCCCACGCGAGCGCAGCAGCGTAGTCTGCGTCTGGTTGGCGTGGGTCGGCTGTGGTGCAGTCAACGATTCGCGGCTCATACCCATAGCCAATGAAGAGCGCAAGCAGCTCGTAGGTAGAAAGCGTGGCGAGCAGTGTCCTGGGCCGTAGCTGGATGATCGGAATAATCGTGCCGTCAGCTGCTGGGCTCAACAATTTGGCAACGTGCCACGGGGTATCGTCTTGGGCCACCACGCTATCGATCAAACAGTAGATTGTTTGCTCTGACTGGCCAAGTACTCTGCCGCTTGCCTGGGCGAGTGCACCACCAAGACGGGCGTCACAGAGATGTATTGCGTCAGACAATGAAGTTTGCGGGTCGTGTGTTAACGTGCAGAGCGCATCAATCCCCGCTTGCGAGCGCGCAATATCGCAGCCAGGTTGCAATGCATCATACACGAGCGCATAAGCACGCGCTGCCGCCCACCGATCGCGATCGGTAATAATCAGCGGTGCTGCGCCATCTGACTGAGTATACTCCGCAATCTGAGCCAAGCTAAAACTCAGCGCAAAGTCCGCCGCAAGCGCTGCCCGGAGCTCATCCGAGAGAGTTTGCTTTATATCGCTTGTCTGCAATGGCTGTCCAGCTGGCAGTGTGCGCCAGAGTGCACGCTGTGCTAACACAGTATAATAGGCCGCTTGCCGGTAGCGCATCGTCATCCCACCATTCGTATCCATTGCTTCTAGTATACACGCTTGTGCTTGCTGACGGAATAGGCCGAGGCGAGATTGTGCGCGTTTACGACACATAGGTTGGTCTGTTACACTAGCAGTATGAAACGACGCGTTGCCAGTCATGGCCAACATTTTTTGCGTAGCCCCCGTGTGGCGGCTATCTTACTGGGCCACAGTACTATCCGCCGGCGCGATACAGTTTATGACCTCGGGGCAGGTAGCGGCGTCATTACGAGCGCCTTAGCGCGGCGCTGCCAGCAGGTGGTAGCGGTCGAGAATGAGCCACGTGCGCTTGATGCTCTGCGCAGGCATACCGCAACCGTGCCACATGTCCGCATCATCGCGGCCGATATCCGCCAGCTTACCCTTCCTGCTGAGTCATATAAAGTATTTGCTAATATCCCATTTGCGCTCAGTGCCGATATCGTGCGGATGCTCACCGTCGCTTCCACCCCACCACAGGCGATATATCTTATCGTCCAGCGCCAGTTTGCGTCCAAGCTCGTGCCGAGCGACCGCCACTTTACGGCGGCACTGGGTGCCCAGCTGGCACCTTGGTGGCAGGCGCGGATCCGCTACCGCTTGCGCCGGACGGACTTCACGCCGCCACCCGCCGTCGATACAGTATTGCTTGAGCTCTTGCCGCGCACCGAGCCCTGGCTGCCCCACAATCAGCAGACAGCGTACAGCCAGTTTGTGGCGCAGCACTACGCCCAGCCACGACGCTTCGCTGCCCTGCCGCGAGCTCAGCTTGGCATCAACCCTGAGCGCAAGCCATCAGAACTCCAGCCTAGGCAATGGATTCGGCTATATCAAGCAATACAAATGAAATAATAATAAATCTTCTAAACCAGGGGTGAGCGGTCTACTGGCAAATACCCCACGACACCTATAGTGGCTCGTACTGATAAAACCGGTTGCTGTCGTGTGCATGTGCATTGGTAATAATATGTGCTGGGCGCGTTAGATCGCGATGTTGCTGGCGGTAAGCACGCGTTGCAGTAAAGACAGTTTGCTGCTCGGGCACAGTAGTAACAACGCGCAATCGGTCGTTATAGCGGGCAATCATTTCATACATTGGTCGCTCCGTCTCAGTCACGGCAAGTGTCATAGGGCGATCGACACGCACATTGTCACCCTGGAGTTGGTCGTTGAGAAGCTTGACGTCGCTCGAGTAGTGAGCAAGAACATCTGGATTGTAGCGATACGTCTCGGCATAGCGTCCGATACCAGTAAGGGTAAGCCCACCAATTAAGAGCGCCATAGGCAGTAACCCAGCCACCCGGGCATATGGATTGCGTGGAAACATCTGGTACCAGTGGTTAATCAGCCACGCCACGCCAAATGCAATGATGATCGCCACCACCGGAAAGAGTGAGGTTACCAGCTGTGGATTGATAATCACTACGCCCAGTAACGGCAATCCCACCAGGAGCGCTGCATAGCTGCGAGCTGTGTAGTAGTGGCTCAGGAGCGAGGCAAGACCAATCAGCATAATTAGAATCATACCGACCGAGTACAATGGCTGCACAAGGTATGATTTGTTTGACGTAAAGAGCCCAAAGAGCGTCGTGCCAAGGTGGCGAAGGTTTGCCCCCACATTGATCGATTCGAGCGGCAAGCCAAAGAGCTGCTTGAGTACATCATGGTTAGTGATGCTTGCGTAGATAAGGGGCAGCATCGCCACGAGACCAATGACGGCTGCTAGAGCAAGGCGGCTGCGCTGCACGCGTAGAATTGTATAACGAGCGTGTGGATGAGATACCCCCAGAATCCCAAGCGCAACAACGACATAGATACCAAGTGGCGCATACAGCAGGAGTGCCGCCAGTACACAGGCCGTCACTTTCCAGAGAGTGGAGAGAAACTTCTTCGTCCGAATGGCACGCGTTGCAGCATAGAGCAGCCACACAGTGAGGCAGCTAAAGAGTATAGCTGGCGTGCCATCTTGCGCCAAGAAAAGAAACTGCGCCGTCATCGTCACGAGGATTGTTGTAATAAGCGCAATGTTTCGCGAAAACCACGAGCGAAACAAGAGGAGCAGCCCAAGCGCTGTCATCAAAGCAATCGCCATAGATGGCAGCTTAATCGACAGCGGTGTCACGCCGAGCACCGCAAAGCTCAGTTTTTGCAGGCCATGGTATGGCGCATTGATCACCATAGCGGGGGTAAGATTCTGGAAGGATAATTGGCTGCTTTGCAGCGCGCTATCGAGCTCACCTTGCCGCAACTCACCAGGGATAAACAGCCCAGCTAGCACAACTGCCGCAATAATTGCTACCACTACAAAGCCATAGCCGAGGCAATACCGCCAGCGGTACAAATGGTAGTCGACAACTTGCTTTGCCATATTGCCCTATTATACCCGAGTTTGCGGGGGTGCTCAAGAGCGAACCACCTGCCCTTTGCGCGTTCGCAGTAGCACATACCACAGATAGAGCGAGCCAAGACCAGAGATAGCCAGGCCAAGAGCAGCACCAGTCGTCGTCTGGAGGAGGGTGTGTGAGCCGAATCCATCTTGAACAAAATAGTGGTGATAGAGATATACGGCCGCTAATGTGACAAAATAACCAAGGATGGCCACAAACGCTGCTGCTTGCTGACGATATGGTGCAATTGCTGAACGCACAGTGCGAATCATGACATAGACAGCTTGCACGGCGAGGTTGATTGCATAGACAAGCATACTAAGCATGGTGATATACTCATGTGGCTCTGTCCTCTCAAAGCCGGTCGATGCACTATAAATGCCCATTGTCTCAACAAAAGTGAGAAAGACGCCGATAAGGGTAATGCCACAGCAGACAAGAATGATAGAGAGACGCTCGATGATTCTGCGCTGCCCCAATAGAGGACGTTTTAGTTGGGCTGCTTGCACTGGGGTGGTTTGTGTTTGAGCCGTCATAGTATTCTCCTCGCTATATATGTGCAATAATTGCTAATGTGGTACGTCTAAAAACCTAGAAGTCTTTTTCGCGCAGCTTTGCTGTGTATTAGTGCTGAGTATCCCATCGAATACCACATACATACAGCACTCAGAGTAGTTACTATAATGCTGAAGAAACGCAACTGTGGGCTTGACGAAAACACATGAATTTGCTGCGCAGACAGAGCATTATAGATCACTTCGCCCGCCATCAGTAACGGAAAGAGCAACGCCAAGGCGAGCCAAAATCCTTCTTCGCGATAACGCTGGTTGCCATGGCTGGTGTATGTACGAATGATTGCAACTCCTTCGATAATAAGCGTAACACTCAGCCACCAGAAAAGAGTTATCAAGCTAATATGTAACAAAAAATATGGCGTGAAGAGAAAAACTGCGAACATCCAGCCAAGATAGATCAGCCATCCGGCAGTACCAAGGAGGTCAAGTGATCCACAAATCATCGCACAGCGAACCAGTGGTGGGCAGGACGGTGAGGACGAAGACAGCTCTTTGGTGGTTTGTGTGTGTGTGATGATGTGGTGTAAGCTGCCATTGCTGTGGTTCTCCTATGCTTAAATAACTATAGCATAGCATCAATCATGATGCCTGTCGAGGCTCATGAAGCGCAGCCGCTCGGGGTGGAAGTAGAGTTGGATTTTGCCCACTGGGCCATTACGGTGCTTGGCGATGATGAGGTCGGTGATGTTTTGGAACTCGGGATTGTCTGGCTCGTAGTAGCCTGGCCGGTAGATGAAGGAGACGATGTCGGCGTCTTGCTCGATCGAGCCCGACTCGCGCAGGTCGGCCAATTGTGGCACTGGCGGGGTGCGTGACTCCACCGAGCGGCTCAGCTGGCTCAGCGCGATGACTGGCACATTAAGCTCGCGGGCAATCAGCTTGAGCCCGCGCGATATCTCGCTCACCTCTTGGACACGGTTACCATTGTGGTTGCCATTGGCCTGCATCAGCTGCAAGTAGTCAACGATCACCAGCCCAAGCTGCTGGTCGTGCATGGCGCGCCGTGCCTTGGTACGCATCTCGAGGACGCTGAGGCCTGGCGTATCATCGATGAAGATGGGTGCCTCGGCCATCTCGCCCATTGCCTCAGAGAGCTTGGCCCAGTCATCATCACTGAGGTTGCCAGTGCGGATATTCCAGCTATCCACACCACTGGCATCAGCGAGCATGCGGTCGGTCAGCTGCTCCTTGCTCATCTCAAGTGAAAAGAAGAGAACGGGCTTTTTCTCGATTGTCGCGACGTTATACGCGAGGTTCGTCACCAGCGTCGTCTTACCCATGGCGGGGCGAGCCGCAATGATAATGAGGTCGGAGCGCTGCAGACCAGCCGTCATCGTGTCGAGGTCGCGGTAGCCCGTGCGAATGCCACGCAGTTGCCCTTTGTTGCGGTGGAGCTCCTCAATGCGGTCGAAGCTATCGGTGAGGATGCTCTCTAGGCTCACGAGGTCTTGTTTGAGCGATTGGTCAGACACACTAAAGAGCTCTGCCTCGGCCTTTTCGAGCAGCTCTTGGGTGGTGGTGTTTTCGTCGAAGCCAAGCTGGCTGATGTCGGCACTGGCTTTGATGAGCCGCCGCCGCACCGCCTTTTGGGCGACGATCTCGGCATAGCTACTGGCATGTGCTGCTGTTGGGACGTAGTTGGTTAGCTCGGTCAGGTAGGCCGAGCCACCTACCTCGGCAAGCTGGTCTTTCTTTTGCAGTTCGTCGGTTAGTGTAAGGAGGTCGACTGGCTTATGCCGCTCGTAGAGGCGCATCATTGCCCCAAAGATCGTCGCGTGGCGCTTGTCAT
>CAUUSZ010000007.1:0-48036 GCA_963548065.1 uncultured Candidatus Saccharibacteria bacterium | reverse complement strand
GAAGGTATCAGAACAAACAATGAACAGAAGAGCTTATGTTTTTATTGGTCACAATAATGCGATACTTCGAACCCCTTGCATTTTTGCCTCATCCTCGTATAATAGACAATTACCATTTTCTAACAAAATAAGCGAGGTTACCTAATGTCTCTTGCTGTTGTCAGCTCAGAAGCAGCGCCTGTTTTCCCGTTACCATCCACTGTTGAAGGTAGCTCACAGCTGCTTACTAAGCCTACCCCTCAGACTTGCCAGGTTGGGCGTCTTGCGCTTGTTGCTGAATTGCCGACTATTCCGCGCCATAGCAGCGAGGAGCTCGATGCGATGCGCATTATCAACAACGAACGCCACCAGCGCGAGCAAGCCCTCCACAGCGTCATCGACAGCCTCACACGCATTATTGCCAAGATGAAAGGGAGCACCCGTGGTGACCAGCCATCCATCACCATCACACATAGCGAGATTACCTACTCGGTGCATTATTTCTACGAGCGCTGTCTAGACTGTCGCGATTGCGGCCACGGTTTTGATCAAGACCTCTTAGCGCAGGAG
The DNA here is from genome assembly GCA_963548065.1 of uncultured Candidatus Saccharibacteria bacterium. Lineage (GTDB taxonomy): Bacteria > Patescibacteriota > Saccharimonadia > Saccharimonadales > Saccharimonadaceae > Saccharimonas. Next base: position 47,487 of record CAUUSZ010000007.1, on the reverse strand, counting down.
CAGCACGGCTTTACCTACGGTGGTGAGAAGCCGCCCAGCACAAGCGAAGCAATCAGCAACGTCAAAGAGCTCTTTGTCCTACTGGCCCATATGGCCCAGGCCGATACACGCGCCGCCTTTAGCAACAGCTACATCGCCCAGCTGCCCACTGATATTGAACCCCTCCGGCGCTGCGAGAGCGATGATCCAATTGGTACAGAGTACAACCAGTATGGTTACCGAGTTAGCCCGCCCGAGACGAACACTACCACTGATATAGGCATCACCCAGGCCAACACCTCACACCAGCCTACCCTATCTGCAGCATAGGCCCCGAGAGTTCCACTCATCAAAAAAACGACCACCGCTACCTGGGTGGTCGTTTGTGCTGTGTCTTCTCTCTTATAGATAGATATACGTATCGTACGTACTGGCAGGCACCGTCATTTCGCTGTAGTGACCCCAGCCAGGGCCGCCGGCGTTGAAGTAATTGAACTGGCTAATGCGGACAGTGTTGCTGCCAGCGTCGTAGCCTTCGATGTAGACGATATGCCCGTACTGCCCTGCCGAGATGACGCCAAGAGCATTGGCCCGTGGGGTGCGGCCCGTCGAGAAGCCAGCGTTGCGAGCGGCAGCTGGCCACATGTTGGCGTTGCCCCAGTAGCGTGGTGCGTAGCCGGTTTTTTGGTAGGTCTTCCAGGCGGTGTAGCTTACACACTGACGGCAGCCATAGCCCAGTGGGTCTTCGCCACCACCAGATGCGCCACCGTGCGACAACGCATTAGCATCAACGGTACAGCCACCAGCCCATGGGTAGCCACCCATCGAGCCATCACCAGAGGTAATACCAAGTGAACCACCGCCACCAGCGTTGCGGATGGCCGCTTGGATAGCATCCTGCTGCGCCTTTTGGACGCGGGCTTTCTCACTCTCACGGTCGGCGGTGAGCTTTTGGTAGTTTGCTTCTTCGTTTTGCGTGCGGGCAAGGAGGTCAGCTTGCTCACGCTCTTTGGCGGCAAGGGCTTCGCGGGCGTTCTTTTGGTCTGCCAAGACACGCTCGATTTCCTTCTTTTGCTCTTCTAGCTGCTTCTTGAGCTTATTGACCCGCGTGATCGTCTCGCTCAGCGTGGTCTGGATGCTATCGCGGCGATCTTGCTCCACCACATAGTCGCCAAGGCTCCGGCTACTGGCCAGCATCTCCAGCGGGCTGATGGTGCGGTCGACATACATATCAGCCAGCGTATCGCCCAAGGCGTCTTGATTGGCCTTGATGTCGCGCTTTGTCTGGGTAATCTTCTCTTGCAGTTGGTCGTGCTTCTTCTGGCTGATGTCGATCTGCGCTTGGATCATCGCTTTCTGCTTCGACAAGACCTCGAGTTCATTTTGCAAGCTCTTTGCCTTCTCGTTCAGCTCCTTGGCCTGCGACTGATACTGCCCGATCTCCTTATTGAGCGCATCGATCTGCCGCTGGTATTCCTCCTGCGACACGGCCGAGGCAGTCCCGGTGGTCACCCCGAGGTAGGTGCTAACTGGCGTGCTGAGCGCCATAATCACGGCAGCCGCCACGATGACCGACTTGGTGGCAAGCCCCTTGGTTTTTTTGGGTGCGGCCACAGCAGTGTGGGCACGCGAAACAGATGTGGTGGATTGTTTCATATTTCTTATGGTAACAAGCGGTGTGTGCTTTGTCAACACGGGCCTCCTTTGTATCAATGCTAAATCTTTAGGTAACGGCGGGTGGCCACCAGCGATGAGATGACGCCAATGCATGCGCCTAGTGCCATCATCACCAGGGCAATAAGCCACCAGTAGGATGCTGCCATATCAATGGTGGGCTGGAGAGCAACCCCCCACTTCTTGAGCGAATTGCCCGAGAGGAAGAGCGTAATAATGCCCAGAGTAGTTGCGATCACCGCGGCGATCACCCCATACACCACTGCCTCTACGAGGAATGGCCCGCGAATAAAGCCACGGTCGGCGCCAATCAGCTTCATCATCTCGATCTCATCGCGCCGGTTGAAGATTGCCATGCGGATGGTATTGAAAATGATCAAGAACGAGATAGCGATAAAGAGGACGCTAGCCGCTACTCCAGCCTTTTGCGACATCTGTGTCCACTCTGCGATGCGCGTCGTACCGTTGCGCCGCTGGCTCATAAAAGTCGGTGTTTGGGTGGCGCTAATCAGTGGTTTGAGGGCGGAATTGGTATTGACGAAGTCTATCAGCTGCGATGTGTCGTTGTTGTCGTGCAGCGTGATGCGAATCGTCGCGGGCAGTGAATTCGTCGCCTCCTTAAGGGCGTTCAGTTTAGCTTCATCGTCCTTATTAGCTTTGGCAAATTGCTCCTTGGCTTCCTCGGTACTAATGAAGCGGACTGACTCGACGTTGCTGAGGCGGCGCAAACTCACCAGCACTGGCTGAGCGCGCTCTTCCGAGACATCAGGGCGGAGGTAGATTGAGCGATCAATATCCTTGTTGATGGCCTGAGCGGTATCAGCCAGCGAACGCTGGGCGACAAAGGTAGTAAAGACAATCAGCAGTGTAATCGTCATCACAAGCGTCGCAGCAACGGTTAGCCATGCATTGCGACTAAAGTTATTAATGCCATAGCGACACATCCGGACAAACGTCAGCCATTGGCGACGGCGGCGCTTTTGCTGCATCAAGGCGCGGGCGGTATCTTTGCGACGACTCATTGGCGGTAACTCCCTCTGGCTTGGTCGTGCGTGATCTTGCCATGCTCAATGGTAATAACACGGCGCTTGAGCCGGTTAACGATCTCGACATTGTGGGTGGTCAGCAGCACGGTGGTACCATATTTATTAATCTTCTCGAGCAAACGGACGATATCCCAGCTGTGCTTAGGGTCAAGGTTACCAGTGGGCTCATCAGCGATAAGAATCTTGGGCTGACGCACGACGGCACGGGCAATCGCCACGCGCTGGCGCTCACCACCACTGAGCTGGTGCGGAAATTGCTTCTCTTTACCCCGGAGGCCGACGAGGTCGATTACCTTAGGTACTGTGTTCTTGATCTCACGGTTGCTCATACCTGCAATCTCCAGCGCAAAAGCGACGTTCTCAAAAACGGTGCGCTGCGGCAATAGCTTAAAATCCTGAAACACCACACCAATCTTGCGGCGCAGCAGTGGAATATGCTTATCTTTCAAGGTGTCGTAGTCGATACCACCGACCACAATCTTACCCGTTGTGGGCTTCTCTTCGCGAGTGAGGAGCTTAAGAAGCGTGCTCTTGCCCGCCCCGCTCGTACCAATAATAACGACGAACTCATTGGGCTCGACATGTAAACTTACCCGATCGAGCGCCGGCTTGGCGTCCTTATCATACCGTTTGGTTACTCTGTCTAACAATATCACTATACCAGTATAGCATATGGCTGAGGGATGGAGCGAGAAAGGAATAGTTGATCAAACAAAATATAGCCAAGCACCATCCCTTATCTTACTCTCGAAACTCAACAACTCTATCCCGACGGTATCGATATGGGCGATCTACCCCTTGCTTTGCAGCATATAGATACGTCGCATCGTATTTGTATAGCCTTAGCTCTCGAAATGCGCGAGCACTTCCTGAGCGTGTTGATTGGTATCGAATCCTGATCGTCTGCCCAATACGAGAAGATAGATACCAATCGAATCGATTCTGGTTTACTTCCCTATCTCCAACAGTGAAGGTGTGCTTGTCGTGTGCATCAGGTGTATTAGGGCTAACTGTTTCTTGTTGCACCTTTTCCGCGTTAGTGTATTGATGCGATTGCTTTATATGTGTTTTGTAGGTGTTTTGTCTTTTGCCTGATAGGAGGGTACATTTTTGTTGTAGATCGTAAATAATTGGCATGTCTTGGCGATCAATATCACCTACGAAGTAGTCAGCAATATACCGTACAAGATCTTGATGTGCATTATCTTTCGTGTTGTACCAATCAAAAAATGATATCCTATAAAAATTCCAGCCAGCCGTCTCAAGTACACCCTGCCTCTCCCAGTCACTCTGGACATATACTTGACCATCTCCATGCTCGAAATGAGTTGGTCCATCACACTCAATTGCAAGCTTCTTGCCACTTCTTATATCGGTAATTACTTGATCAATTTTAAATCCGCAGCTTTCGACTTGTGTTTGGATAAGATAGTCTTCTGGCGATAACTTATTCATAAGATAGTCGTACACATCTTCTTCAAACTTTGAATCAAATTGTAGCTCGCTCTTTTCGTGGCGTCTTACAAAACCATGCGCATCTACATATGCGAGATACTTCTTGATCCATACACCATCCGGCCAACTTATTGGTGGTATACATGTCACGCAGTGGACTTGTTGGCGCGCACGACTAAACGCCACATTTACTCGTCCTTCGTTTGCACTTTTCTTGATTTCACCACCCTCGCCAGTGAGCGCTTGGTAGCGCCTCTTACCACTGGTCGGATCGGTAATAACAAACGAGTATATGATGATATCCCGCTCATCTCCTTGGATGCCTTCAATCGTTGATATCTTTATCGAATCATCATCAATCTCTCGAGCTAGTAGCTCTGCCTGTTCATTAAAAAAAGTGAGAACCGCTATCGATTTGTTTTTTAATCGCTTATCCTTGCGGATATCTTGGATAAGCCGACGAATATAGTTTGCCTCTGAGTGGTTTGTCTTTGCCGAATCCTCCAGCCGTGGATCAACATCTATCACATGATTAAGCAAGACACGGTTTGTATCTTGGTAGGTCAAAATGTTATCATTAACGACATCCAATGCGCGACCAACTTTTTCATAAAAATTCTGATTCGAAAATCCAATAAGCTCTTTGGGCGATCGATAGTGGTTCTTCAGTACTGCCGTCTTAAACCCTGCGAGCCCTGCAATATCCATAATCGACTTGATTGTATCTTCTTCTGCTTTTATCTGAAATTGCTCAGGAACCGCATGCTTCTTGGCAATTGCGGTGAGTTGTTCGTTCGACTTAAAGAGCGTATTTGTATCACGCATTTGGAGGCTGTCGCCAAAGAATATAACATGCTTCGCACGAAACATTGCTGGGAGCGCGTATGCGAGATTACACTGTGAGGCTTCATCGATAACAACATAATCAAAAGCTCCAGCTTGCAGAGGAATAATCCGGCTCACATCGTCAAGTGACATCATCCAAATTGGTAATACATCCGACATCACATCAAAGTTGCGTTGATCATGTTTCAGCTTGTCGAACGTCCGGTATGCTTTTTTGCTTTTTGTCAAAGAACGCGCTATTTGCTTTAGTTTAGACCGAGTTTCTTTTGATTGCTTTAGCTCATCCAGATTAGCAAGTACCCTATTGCGTACAAAACCGATCGTGTCTTCTCGATAGAACTTTTGTAAATCACAGATCGCTTTGCGTATATCGTTGACTGTTCCGTATCCATGCTGCGCATTAGAGTCAATCGAGCGCCGCAAGCCATCAAGTTCTTGCTGTAGCCGGCGGTAGGTTGCAATACGATCAAACACCTGCTCTTTACACTCCGCTTTGATGAGTTTGTTAAGTGCAGCAAGGATGCCTCGATTCTTCAAGAAGCTGTCTTTGCCCATCGACATGAGATCGTCTTTTTGTGCAACAAGGTTGCTATATACAAAATAGTCCTTCAGGAGACGCAATTGTTTTAGTTTTTGCGTTTTTGTCAGACTATCATCAAACAAAGCTGCCTCAATATCTCGATATATCTCCTGCGCAAGATCCTTAGCAGTAGTCTTGAGCATTGCTGTGAGCTTAATATTAATGATTGCTTTGTTAATAAAACCTGACCGCTCTGGCAGAATTTCCTCACACTTTTTGATAATAGCTGCAATTGTCTCAATTTCAGCGTCTAGCGTAATTTCTAGGTCTTGGTATGCTATATCTTTCTGCTCAACATATGTCTGGTGGTCTTGCTCGAACTGGTTAGTTTGCTGCGTGACAGTAATCAGCTTTTTGATGTAGCCCACCTCCTCATCGTATTGCTCTTCTGTTATCGAGCAATCAGCAAAATCCTTATATTTTGCTAAGGCATTCATTTCATTTGTAATGGCAAATATTTTACGTTCTATTGCGGTGTGATCATTAAACTTTTCTTTAAAATCACTAATCAAGGTTAGTGGAACTTTTTGGTCGGGCAACAGTGCTCTCTTTTCGAACTCTCTATCGAGCGATACCAGTGTATTTGCTGCACTATCTCTCTCGTCGTTTTCTGAATGAAGGCGCGATTCTCTGTCTGGAATATAACCAAACAAAAATGGTATTGCGAGCTCTTTAAGCTTGTCTTTTACGCCACGAACCGCCTGGTCTTTTTGACTCGCGAATAATACTTTATTGCCAGTTGCTGCTAGATGCACAAGCAAATTTGCAATTGTTTGCGACTTACCAGTACCAGGAGGGCCCTCAACAATAACTGCTTTATTCTTGACAATACCAAGCGTCTTCAGCTGCCACTTATCATATGAAAATGGAAAGAATATCTCTGTTTCACCTTTATCATCAACCACCTCTTCGATATCCATCTGGTCACTCGATACGAAGCTACTTATCGCTGTATCTATAAGGGCTTGTTCATCTAGCTTTGTCATTGCATCAAGGTCCTCTGACAAAAAGTAGTTCGCCTTACTCACCAGCATAATACGGCATTCTGTATAGTTTGGTACCTCAGTCAGCGCTTCTGCACCAATCCTATGAAGAATAGCAAAAAATCTACTCCAGACTTGTTCGATAAACTGCTTTTCTAGTGGTAAATAATGCTTCTCCTCTGCCTCCAGCTCGGCAATATATGAAAATAGCTCATCGAAGTCTTCCTGCGGGATACAATCTCGAAATTGGTTAACAAGAATAGAAATGCTTTCATCCAATAGTGTAATATTGACTCTGGTGCTGTATTGGCCGGGCTTTACTGAGAGCTGAATAGGGATTCGTATCAGTGCACGAGAGAACTTTTCAAGCTCATCCCCCTCTTCCTCTTCTGTATTATTTGCAAAAAATGCTCGCTTGATCTTCTTGGCTCGAAAGTCAACAAAGCCAGTTTCGAGCACAACCTGCTTTGTGTAACCATTGACACGAAATTTTCTATCAATCTTAGCAATTGCCTCAGCAACCGGTGTATCCCGTGCAATGACCTGTTGGAGCGCTTCAATCTCTCCTTCCTCTAGGCTGCTTTGTTCCTTCTGACTGATTGCCGTACGCAAATCAAAAGAGTATCCGTCTGTATTGCTAAAAATAATACGGTCAAGATCGATTAGCTCCCTTGGGATCAGATGTGTGCTGATTGGCCGCATCAACGTTGGTGATGCTGTTAAATTTGCATAATCAAGGCAATATGCCACCAATTGCTTGATGGAAAAATCAGTTTCTCTCATATGCCCTTATTGTACCACTTATTACCACAGATAGATGCTATTTTTGATCTATTTTTGTCGTACATTACAAAATGGTCTAGTATACGAATAAAGGCACTGCTCTTACCTATATATCTATTACTTCTCCCCCACCCCCATCGCCAAATACGCCTCAATAAAGCCGTCGATGCCGCCGTCGAGGACAGCCTGGGCGTCGTGGGCTTCGTGTTTGGTGCGGGTATCTTTAACGAGGGTATAGGGGTGAAGCACATAGTTGCGAATCTGTGCGCCCCAGCTAGCGGACTCACCGGTGCGGAGGTCGGCCAGACTGGCGGCTTGCTGCTCGTGCTGGAGCTGAGCAAGGCGCGAGCGCAGGATAGTGAGAGCCGTCTCACGGTTTTGAATTTGGCTGCGTTCGTTTTGGATGGCAACGACGATACCAGTCGGCAAATGGGTAACGCGCACTGCCGAGTCAGTCGTATTAACGCCCTGCCCACCCTTGCCACCACTGCGGTAGACGTCGATCCGGAGGTCTTTGTCCTCAAGCTGCACCTGCTCGGGCTCAGTGATCTCTGGCATCACCTCCACCAAAGCGAAGCTTGTCTGGCGCAAATGATCAGCATTAAATGGGCTCAGCCGGACCAGGCGGTGCACGCCATGCTCGCTGCGCAGTTGGCCATAGGCATACGCACCATGGAGGCTGTATGTCGCACTCTTAATGCCCGCTTCTTCGCCCGTCGAGCGCTCGAGGAGCTCTGCTTGGAGGCTATGCTGCTCGGCAAAGCGCAGATACATCCGCTCGAGCATCGCTGCCCAATCCTGTGCATCGGTACCACCAGCCCCAGCGCTAATCTTGATAATAGCCGGTTGGTCGTCATGTTCACCACTGTAGAGGAGGTCACGGTGGCGCGCTTGGTAGTCGTGCTCGAGGGCGGCAAGCTGCTGCTCAAACTCTGGTATCATCGAATCATCGCCAAGATCCATGAGCTCCACAATGTCGCTCGCCTGAGCCTGCAGCACCTGCCATGGTTCTATCTGTCCTCGCAGTGCCGCTGCTTGGCGCGACACCTGCTGGGCGTGGACTGGATTAGCCCAAATTTGTGAGTCGGCCAGCTGCGCCTCAAGCTGAGTAAGCTGAGTAGCTTTGTCCGCAATTTGCAAACGACGAATCGCATCAAGAATATCGGCGAGGAGCTGTGCGGCGCGCTTTTTGAGTGGTTGCATAGGTCTATTATACCGCACTCTTGAGGTGCTGGCTCTACTATATGGTGCAAAGCATTGCTGGCCACACATATCACAGAGTATTGCTGCGCGCTCGCTCACTCCGTTACCTTTGTTTACGTAAAGTGCGGAGTCTCGTTGCTATTACACTATCGCAATCATCGAGCAAAACCGAGAAGCCACCATCGCACAGATAGTGGCGTCTCGTATAAGCAGCATTGTGTCGCCTCGCGGCTTCCCCTACCGCGGTTGAGCTGGTGTCGTGGGCTGAGTGGGTGCAGCTGGTGCTTGGGGTGTGAGGAGCTTGGTGGTCATTTCATCAATGTGGTCAAGCCGGCGCACGAGGTATGGGTGGTCGCTCAAGGTCTGAGCAAAGCGGTTCATTGGACGGTTGGCGGTGTAGCGCTGCCACTGGCGAGCAGTTTCGTTCATGCCCTCCGCCACATCAGGGCCAACGTGCACCTTGACAAGCGCATTCTTAACAAGCTCTGGATCTTCGGTGTAGGTTAGCGCCAAGCGGTCGGCCGTATACTCAGTGCGGCGCTGCCAGAAACCCGCTAGCCAGCCAGACACCGAGGAAACAAACGGCAGTGCCAAGAACGGCTGCAGATACAGCATAGCTATGGTGTGCTTATATTTAATGTGCCCCATCTCATGGATGACGACCGTCTTAAGCTCATCAGGCGTGAGATAGCGAATTGAGCCAGAGTGCAGCACAATACAGTATGGATTCATAAAGCCAAAGGCATAGGCATTGATGACCGGGTTCTGTGTGACGAAGATCTCTACCCGTGGCAAACCGAGGTCGGCCGCTGTGACGTTAGCCCAGTCGCGCAGCCAAGCATAATCACTATACTCTACTTGCATAGCATTGCCCAGCATCTTCTGCCGCTCCATCCGGATGAAAAACATCCCAACTAGAAGGATGACGCCAAAGAGGATAGCACCACTAAACAAAGCAATAATAAGCCTCAGCCAAAGTGGGACTTGCTCTGTCATTACGCTAGTTTCCTCTGCATGGAAGTGATCAGCCAGCGCTGTAAAAATAAAATACGCCGATGTCATAAAAAAGAAGCCAATAAAGGTGACTGCCAGCACAGTATTATCACTGGGCATATTGGCGCGGGCCACGGCAAGCTGCCCCTTGCTATACTGCGGCGCAGTGGCGGGCTGCGGTGGGTTGGTGTATGGTTGTTGATCCATTTGATTATCGATTCCTTATCTTGTATTGCTTATACAATTGTTTGTAATCTATTATAGTATATTCTGCTCAATCGCAAAATAGCACTCTGCTTCGCCAGTTCCATTATTCCATTCAAAACGGAAACTGCTCATCATAGCTGCGAACGATTCCTATGCAAGAAATGAACATACCGGAGAGATACTCACCCTTATATCGATTTGGCTATGGAAAGCGCGCGGATAAAACGGCTTATGCTTGACTGCCCTGCACCGCTGCAATAAATTGCTCACCACGGTCGGCATAGCTATGATATTGGTCAAAGCTCGCGGCAGCGGGGCTTAGGATGACGACATCACCAGGCTTAGCCTGCTGCTTAGCGGTATCCACGACCTCTGTCATAGGCACACTACCAAGTGTTGTGATAGGTGCAGCAACATCATAGTTTTGTAATACCGCTGCAATCGCCGAAGCATTCGCTCCCATAGTAATGATAGCGCGGACAGACTCACCCTGATCATACACCTCTTGTGCGAGTGGCTCGTAATCACCACCTTTGTCTGCCCCACCAACGATGAGAACTTTGGGCTCCGCAAAGGCACGCAGCGCTGCAATGGCACTGCCCGGTGTGGTAGCGATACTGTCGTCATAATACCGTACCTCATCCTGCTCTGCTACGAAGGCTAAGCGATGTGGCAAACCAGTAAAGCTCGCCAGTCCTTCCGCCAGGCGCTGCGGCACAGCCTGTGGATCGAAGGCGAGCACTGCGCTCAGCGCAGCACAGGCATTCTCAATATTGTGCGCACCCGGCAATTGTAGGCGGTCCGTTGCGCAAAGCCGCCGCTCACCCTGCCAAAAGGCACCATCTTTCACATACACCAGCCCATCGTCTGGCGTGCCATAGCGATACGCTGGTGGCGGCGTACCCAGGCTGCCACGCGCAACGTCCGTGTCAAGCGACTCAGCAATCTGCGCAGCATATGGATTGCTCGGATGATAAATACACACATCGCCTGGCCGCTGGTGTCGCCGAATGTTAGCCTTGGCATCGACATACTCGGCAAAATTAACGTGTTTGTCGAGATGGTCGGGCTCAATCATCAACACCACCGCGATCTGCGGTGAGCGCTCGGCATCCCATAATTGAAAGCTGCTCAGCTCATACACCACCACATCATCTGGGCTAATCTGCCCCAGCTGTGCCAAGGCTGGCCGGCCAATATTACCCACCACATGGACCGTGCGCCCAAGGGCTTGCAGCATAGCAGCGATGAGGCTCACCGTTGTGCCCTTGCCCTTTGTACCTGTCACGCCAATGATCGGCGCGGGGCAGCGTGCGAAGAACTCATTCGTAGCCGACCACACCGTCCCATCTGTCTCGATCCGCCACGGCGCCAATCCAGGAGTGCGCATGACGATATCGGCATCACCCAGCTGAGCAAAGGCATCTGGGCCTGTTAATACATCCACCACCCCAGGCGGCACATCAACAATGCGCCGCTCATCGGCTATCACAATCTCAGCCGCAGGCCACACCTGCCGCGCATAATTATATGTTGCACGACCCTCAACGTCGTACCCAGCAATCGCAACTTTCATACCGCTATTATAGCATACATAGCACCCAAAACACAGAATATACAGAGGTCAGAGGGCATATCATACTGCCCTTGTTCTTGGCGCGCTCTCATCATCTCCTCATTATAATCGCTATCTCTCGTAGCGGTGTTATTGCTTTTTCGCTTATTTCTTGTATACCACGCGCACTGGTACACCACTATATGCAACAGACCGCAACAGCTCTTCCTCCGTCAATTTGCGCTCATTGCAACTATTGCTATAATATATAATCTATAGTTAATTTAGTATCAACGACGAAGATAAAGGACACAAGCAATGGACACTCAGCCCACTCCTGGCCATAATCAACCAGCTATGACCTCGCCAACGAACACCATGAATATAAATGCATCGCAGCCTGGCAATACACCGCCGCCCCACTCGGGTAATCCATTGCTGGCAAACAAGAAACTGCTGTATGGGCTGATTGCCGGCACGGTGGGCATTGTGCTAGTCATCGTCATTATCATCATTGTGGCCATGCAGTCGGCACCACCAAGCCGCAAAGACTTGCAAGACGCCCAAGCACTCATCCGCACCCATAGCCGCACCGAGGATCGCCTGCTGCAGCCACTCTCTCGCGGTGAGACGATCGACACCAAGGCATTTGCAGACAACCGCAAAGAGCTCATAAGCAAGCTTGGTAGCTCACGCGCTGTGCACGACGAAGACATCAAGCGTGCGTACGAGCAGTACAAGCACGAGACGGACGAAGCCGTCACTGCACTGGGCAAGCTGCCTAGCTACTACTCCACCGTCGCCACCTTTATCAAAGAGTGCGCCGATACCAACACGCTCAACCGCCAAATTCTAAACTTTGACTTCCGCAAGGGTGGCAGCGCAGCGCTTACGAGCGCTCCTGCACTAACCGATAGCGAGATCGAAAAGGAAGCAAGCAAGACCTACGGCTCGTGCATAGAGCAAGCCAAAAAAGTGCAAAACATCAGTGAAAATGACAACGCACGCAAGCTTGGCGCCGAATACGTTACGTATTACCAAAAGGTCAAAGACCACCGTCTCAAAGCTGCTCAATACTACCGCACACACAGCGACCTAACAAGCCGCAGCAAGTACAGCGGGCAAAACACTGCGCCCAAGATGCCCGATAACAGAGATAGCAAGGCTGAGACATACGTCATCGACGACGGCGTCCTCCACAAGAAGGATGGTAGCCTCACCGAGATGAACAAGCTACTCAACTCGAAGATGGCAGTGTACCACGCAGCCTAAGAGCGCACGTGCAAGACCAACACATATAGCCGACCGCTTGGTCGGCTATATAGTAGGCAGAGGGAAATAGACTAAGCAACCAGTACGGTGCGGCCTTGTGCCATGTATACCGATACGCTGAAATACTTCGTTAAAGTTATCGGGGAAAAAGCAATCGGGCATGTCCTCAGGATTAAGAATCAAGTGCACTAAGCCGCTACTTGGATGACCTAAGGTCACCCTCTTGGAAATCATCAACCTTATCGAATAGTGCCATCAAACTTTCGCGCGCAGGCATACCCATGACATCCTCCATCCATTGCCATTCTTTTTCAGAAGGTGCATACGGGCCTGCGGTGAGCTCATTCATGGCTGTCAATAAATCTGAGCATTCCCGTTTTGTGAGGACAATCGTGACAAGGTCGTTATAACCTTTTTCTTCGTCTCCTGGGCGGTAACTTTTACTGTTGGTTGGATTGACGTCACTCATGTGTTATTCTCCTTTGCTATTACTTCAATAATACAATAAAATCCAATGAATGCAAGTACCTCTCCTTGCCTTCACTAAAAAATAGTAAAAATAATTTGATCAAATTATATAAGCAGACAGGCCAAGCATCGCCACAAAAACTTCGACTCTTGTAGCGCAAAGGCAGGCAACTATACTAAGCTGAGGCATTTTTACCTCTGTGCAAACAGCCCTTCCAGCTGCTCTCCCAGCCGCACAATGTCGCTGCGCTCGCCGCTGCTCACGCCAGCGAGTGCCCAGGTGTTGGCGGCAATGAATTCACGTGCTACGGCGTTCATTTGCTCGAGGGTTGTACCTTTGATCTCTTGCGGCACCTTGGCATAGTCCTTCACATAGCCATCCCAGAAGAAGCGGCCGGTGTAGAACCCACTAATTTGTGCTACTGTTTGCGCCCCCATCTGGTAGCGCCCCAGGCCATAGGATTTGGCTGCCTCAAGCTCCGCCTCGGTGATCTCACCACGCAGCACCGCTTGGAGCTCACTGACAATCAAAGCAAAGAGCCGCTCTGCCTTATCGCACTCTACCTCACCACCAAAGTCCCAGCTGCTCTCATACTTACCCACCGAGCCATCACTAAACATCCCATAGGCCATGCCCTGCTTGCGCGCCTTGCCAAAGATGCGCGAATGCATGGTGCCGGTGAGGATGTGGTTGAGACAATCGAGCGCGGCGTCTTCCTTGTCGCTGAGCTCGCGCGGGATCTCCATCGACCAGCCAAAGGTGAGATTGCTGGCCTCTTTGCGGCGGATGAGGGTGGGCTTACCACTGTGAAGCTCGTCGTGCGGCACCGCAAAGCGCTCACCACGCGGCAGTTGCCAGCTCTCCAGCATGCGCTTGATCTGCGCCTTGCGCCCCGCCATTTTGCCAGCAATGACAAAGCGGAGGTTATCGCTGGTGTGGGTGCGCCGGTAGTGTTCCTGAATATCGCTCAGTTGCACGTGAGCAATGGTGCGTACGCGCTGGTGGAAGGTGTAGATGTCATTCCCCAGTAGCTGCTGGATCTTGGGCCACAGCACTCGGTTGTGGTTGTTGAGATAGCCAACAAGTTCGCTACGCACATTGCCCTTCTCGGCTTCAAGCTCCATCTGATTGAACTTTGGCTGAGTGATAGCCACCTGCTGCAACTGCAAAATACGCTCCCACTCAAAGTCTGCACAGTCCGCCACATACACCATAGACAGATCGCTCGTCCAGGCGTTGTGGTAGGCGCCGTTTTTGATAAACTCCGCCTCGTACTCGTGCTCACTCGCAAACTGGGCATTGGCACCAAAGGCCATATGCTCCATAATGTGCGCCGTCTCGTAGATGTCCTTGCTCGCAACATAGCGGTTGCCCGCCCGGAATTGGAACTGGAAGCTCATCACGGTTGCGCCAGGCACGTCGATGAGAAGGCCACGGGCACCATTCTTTAGCCTGACCTCTGTTACTGTGTGTTGCATCTAGCGGTTCTTTTTGCGATTCTGCCGCTGGGCTTTCTTTTTCTTGCGGGCGGCGTTACGTTTGCGGTTGACGTCGGCAGTAGTTGGTGCCGCTTTTGTTTTGGTAAAGTCGTGGTCACGATTCGCTTCCCCACTCGTGATTTCATTCACGCCGCGCTCCACCGAGGTTTCAGCCAGGCGGGTAAGCTCGGTATCGTGCTCGTCGTCGGTTGCCTCGCGGGTAATAGCGTCGGTCTTGCGCACTTGGTAGATCGCGTGGAGGACCTCAGCCCGGAGGTTGGCCTGCAGACTATCAAACAGCTTTTGCGACTCGGCGCGGTACTCCACGAGCGGGTCGCGCTGGCCCACACTGCGCCAGTGGATTCCCTCGCGCAGGTGCTGCATATTCTCTAGGTGCTGCATCCACAGCGTGTCGAGCACCTGCAGATACACTTCACGCTCGATACCGCGCAGTAGCTCGCTACCCAGTTCGTCTTCCTTGTCTTGATACAATTTTTTCGCCGCATCGAGTGCCATCTTGGTCCGGACACGATCGCGCTTCTCGGCACCGATTTTCTTAATCTCGTCTTTGTCCAGTGGGAAGATCGCGCCAAACTCCTCAGCAAACTTGGGGTTTTGCTTGGCTGGTACCTCTGTAAGGCTCTCTACTGCAGTGCGTAGCAGGCGCTGAATTTCTGGCTTGATGTTGTCGCCATCAAGGATCTTGCGCCGCACAGTGTAAACCACTTTGCGGTGGCGGTTGATGACATTGTCGTACTGAACAACATTTTTGCGCGCATCGAAGTTAAAGCCCTCAACCCGCTTTTGCGCCGCCTCAAGCGTCTTACTGACTGCTTTGTTTTGGATAGCCATGTCTTCTTCTACCCCAAGGCGCTCCATCAGGCCAGCAATACGCTCACCCTGGAAGATCCGCATCAGATCGTCTTCGGTCGAGACGTAGAATTGGGTGTCACCCGGGTCGCCCTGGCGGCCACCACGGCCACGCAGCTGGTTGTCGATCCGGCGCGACTCATGCCGCTCGCTGCCGATCACCACCAGGCCACCAAGCTCCTTCACGCCCGGCCCAAGCTTGATGTCTGTGCCACGCCCCGCAATGTTTGTCGCTAGCGTCACGGCACCCTTCTCGCCAGCGTGTGCCACAATCTCGGCCTCACGCTCATTATTCTTAGCATTGAGGATCTCATACTTTATACCCGCTTTGTCTAACCATTGGGCGATCAGCTCATTCTTAGCAATCGAGCCCGACCCCACCAGCACCGGCCGGCCTTGCTCATGATACTTCTTGATGGCGGCTGCCACAGCTTTAAGCTTAGCCTTTTCGGTTTTGTAAATAAGGTCTTGGTGGTCTTTGCGGGTAATTGGCTTGTTGGGCGGCACTACCACCACATCCAGGCTATAGATCTGCTGGAACTCCTCTGCCTCAGTAAAGGCCGTACCGGTCATACCACTAAGCTTCTTATATAGGCGGAAGAAATTCTGGAAGGAAATGGTCGCCAGCGTCATGCTCTCTTGCTGGACGGGCACGCCTTCTTTGGCTTCGATCGCCTGGTGGAGGCCTTCGTTGTAGCGGTTGCCGATCTTGAGGCGGCCAGTGTGCTCATCGACGATGATCACCTCGCCATCATTGGTCACCACATAGTTTTTGTCACGATGGAAGAGCGTCTGGGCACGCAGCGCTTGGTTGATGTGGTAAACGCTGCGGACATACTCGGGGGTGTACAAATTTTTTATACCAAGGAGTTTTTGCACCTTGTCGATGCCGCTATCCGTCAGCGCTACACTGGTGTGCTTCTCATCGAGGCGGTAGTCTTCTGGCACAAGCTTGGCAGCAATCTTGGCAAATTGGTAGTAGCTATCAGGGTTCTCAGCCGCAGGCGCACTAATGATGAGTGGGGTACGCGCTTCGTCGATCAAGATGGAATCCACCTCGTCCACAATGGCAAAGTTGAGCTCGCGCTGACGCACCAGGCTAATCTCATTGACCATGTTGTCGCGCAGGTAGTCGAAGCCAAACTCGTTGTTTGTCCCATAGGTAATGTCTGCCTCATAGGCCTCGCGCCGTGTACAGGGGCGGAGCTTTTGCATGCGTGGGTCGGTATGGTTCTCGTTGGTGTACGCACCATCGTAGAGGAAGGATGCTTCGTTAATGATCACACCGGTACTAATGCCCAGAGCACTATAAATCTGCCCCATCCAGCCAGCATCGCGCTGGGCTAGGTAGTCGTTGACAGTCACGACGTGCACACCCTTGCCCTCGAGCGCATTGAGGTATGCTGCCAGCGTAGACATCAGGGTCTTGCCTTCACCAGTCTTGAGCTCGGCCACGTTGCCTTCGTGTAGCACCATCGAGCCAATCAGCTGCACATCATAGTGCCGCTCACCAATCACCCGGTCGGCCATCTCGCGCACCACTGCAAAGGCATCAGGCAGGATGGTATCGAGCGTCGTACCCTTCTTGTGCAGGCGCTGCTTAAGGACCTCTGTTTGCTTGGCTAATTCCTCATCCGAGAGTGCCTTATATTTCGGCCCAAGCTTGTTGATTTCGTCTACCTTCTTTTGTAGACGCTTCAAGATCCGCTTCTGCGGATCGCCAAAAATCTTCGTCAGTGCTTTTTGCTGTGTTGTTGCCATGGTGTCAAACTTCCCTCGCTTTCCTCTCTAAGCGGCCATTCAATTCAAAAAACTCCCCTCATTATACCGGGTTTGCGGCTGTTTGGGAAGGGTGGCCCGCACAAAGTATAAGCAAGAGGCCGATACCCGATCGATACCGGCCTCTTAGCTCGCGCGTCTTGCCTATCATCTACTCCGCAGGGTGATCCTGCTCGCGCTCGAAGCTGCGCTTGAAGCGAGCGAGGAGGCCACGGCGACCAAGGTGCGGCAGCTGATTCTGCTTATATTTGCGCAGCTGACCAGCCAGTTTGCGCTCGACGATGTCGGTAGCAGCCAGGACGTTGAGTGTGGAGTCTTTGGCCTTGATGGTTTGGTCTGGCACGGTAATGACCACCTCTACCTCATACTTATTGCCATGCTCGCCATTAATCTCCTCGATGCGTACCATAGCGCTCACGGTCTTGCGAGCGTGGCGCGACACCATGCGGTCGAGCGCACCGATCTTCTTGCGGATGTATTTTTTGGTTGGCTCGTCTGGCGAGTATTTGCCAATACCGGTAATGTCGATGTTTGCGATCATGCTGACCCCTTTCGTGTTAGCAACTTGTGCTTATAGTATAGCATGGTTGAGGAGAAAACAGGGGTTGTTATGGGCACATTATCGACGCGGATAGAGACCTTCAGCTAGTAAGTTCATCCGATAGGCCACCTCTTCTCGTAGCTTTTTAATCTGGTCGAGCAAGGCTTCAGTCTCTTTGCTCTTAGGTGGGGTCTCTATGCGGCAGTGCGCTCCTTCGATGAGATTTATGACATCTTTCAACTCTTGCGCATCAGTCTCTGCGCGCTCCATGTCTTGCTCACCATCTTCATCTACCGACTGAAAAAACGTGTACGGCTCACTGTCGAGCTGATCTGACCGATCTGCCTGGCTGCCATGGATACGCTCAATTTGCCACTGACCATCATGACCATCTTTTGGACGACCAGACTTCGAGCGATACACCACCCAGTCTTTACCATCAGGCGCCATAATAGCGACAGTCGGGCCCCAAACAACTGGTAGACTATAGGGCACAACGCCAAATACCGCTATATACTCGCCCTCGCGGCCTGTCAAGAATATCGTACGCTCGGTGGCGTTGGTTTCACCATCTTTGCTGAGCTCTGGGTTGGTTTGGATACGACGCTCCTGCAAAGCACTCTGCCTCCACCATGCATACTCGAAGGGTCTTTCTGTTAAGATACGGCTGAGCTTTTCTTGCAGCCGGTCTGCCAATTTTGACGGGTCTTGCCGCTCTCCGTTTGCTGGTGGCTGTTTTTCGTTCATTCTTGCTCCTTTGTTGCAATGCTTTCGTCCTATAGTGCAGTATATTGTGAGTAATGTCAAATGGCTGTGAGCCAAACTGTGACGTCACACCATTTTACTTTTGTTGATTTTGATAGCGAAGCAATGTCTGGTACTTCGCCTCTACCTCAACGGTGTGTGCTGCAAGGCTATTGAGCGCTTCTATCAGGCAGCCAACCCGTCGTAGACTATCGACTGGGACGAAACTACGCACAGCCCCAGCCTGTGGCTCGGTCGACAGTTCATCAAAATGAGCTGGGGCAAGATGCGCCACATATGGCTGCGCCGTCTGGCGATCGACCATGAGGCGGTAGGCACTTGTTTGGCCCGTTAGCCGATACACGTCAACCGCTTGGCCGCCCACACAGCGGTCGGCTGCGCGGTCAACATAGCCAGAAACGATCAGTGTTGTATCGCGGAGCGGGTAATCCTCCCTCGCATGTGTACCAACATATTGGGCGGCTCGGTGCTCTACTGCAGGCCTATTATGCTGCCGCGCAGGAAGGACATGAGTCTCTGCCGCCTCCCACCGCGCAGCCCGAGCAAATGCTGCACCGGTGATGTGCCGTACCACCGCCTGGCCAAACCACGCTGCTGCATACCGCATGGAAGAGACAAAATGCTCAACGCATGGGCCGTTTGCTTCGGACGCCACTGGCTCCCTTACTTGCGGTGCGCTGCGCCGATTGCTTCGCTAATAGAGACATAGTCGTCCCGGTCGAGCAGCTCCACCAAGCCTTCGTTGATGTCGCCCACGACCTGTGGTCCTTCAAACATCAGCGCCGTCACCAGCGCCACCAGGCTCGCGCCAGCCCGAATCTTCTCGTACGCATCCTCCGCCGTAAAGACACCACCCACACCAATGATGACAAAGCGGTCACCATACAGTGCATACGTCTTGTGGATAAGCCGCGTGGTAATAGCCTGCGCTGGTCGCCCACTAAGGCTACCAGGAGTATCATCAGGCAAGACACTTGGGTCGGTGAGCTTGCTGCGATCTTTGACGAGGTTGCCAATCGTTAGGCCCGCAACATTATGCTTGTCAATGATGGAGAGGAGCTTGGCAAACTGTGTCCAGGTCTTATCCGTTGGCATTTTGATAAAGACGGGGCGCGAGAGCTTCAGCTCATCCACCGCAGTGAGGAGCTTCTTGAGGCGAGCAGGCGTGGTAAAGGGCTCACCGCCATAAGCATTCGGACAGGAGATGTTAATCTCGTACAGTGGTGCACAACCAGCTTCTTCAAGCTGGCGAAGGCTGTCGCAGTAGTCTGCAATCGCTTGCTTGGGGCGGACTTGCTTAGGGCTGTTCGTCTTAGCCACCGATACGCTCAGCGGAAAGTCGCGCCAAACCCGTGGTGAGTAGCCGCGGATCTGCTCAAT
Source organism: uncultured Candidatus Saccharibacteria bacterium (assembly GCA_963548065.1). GTDB lineage: Bacteria > Patescibacteriota > Saccharimonadia > Saccharimonadales > Saccharimonadaceae > Saccharimonas. Next base: position 27,629 of record CAUUSZ010000007.1, on the reverse strand, counting down.
CGCCTTCGCCACGCCGCGATTGGCCAACCCAACATTCACGACGATCGACTGCTCACTAGCCAAGCGACGAAACCACGGCTTGGGGTTGCCCTCACAAGGCATGGCCGTTACCGAACCGCCAATCTCAAAGCCGCAACCAATTTTCTTTGCCACAGGGGGCAGATCAAAATCTTTATCCAGTCCAGCAGACAGGCCGATGGGATTAACAAAGTTGAGGCCAAGAATAGTCTGCTCGAGGCGAGGGTTCTTATAGCGCCAGCCGCTAAGGAGCTGCTCACCCCGGATGGCATGCAGTGCCCGCGCCGTCCAGAGCATCGACTGGTGCGCTGCATCGGGCTGCCGCCGGAAGAGAAGCGGCTTAGCAACTTTGGCATAGCCCTTGCGACTCATTTTTCTGATTGTGCGCCCCATCTAGAGTACCTCCCTGTTGTTCAGATATGGCTGCAGCACCGTTGGCACGCGGAGCTGGCCATCAGTTGTTTGATAATTCTCGATAATCGCTACGAGTGCGCGAGCCAAGCTCACTGCGGTACCATTGAGGGTATGCACCACCTGGAGCGAGCCATCGGCCCGGCGGACGCGGATGCCAAGGTTGCGCGCCTGGAAGTCAGTGCAGTTGCTACAGCTGGTAAGCTCGCGGTAAGCACCATCAACAGGCGACCAGTACTCAATGTCATACTTCTTGGCAGCTGGTGCACCTAAGTCTCCCGCCGCGATATTGACCACGTGGTATGGCACGCCCAGGCTCTGCCAAATCTCCTCCTCCAGAGCAAGGATCTTCTCATGCATCTGGGCCGACTGCTCGGGCAGGCAATAGATATACATCTCCAATTTGTTAAACTGATGAACCCGAAACAGCCCGCGGCTAAACTTCCCGGCAGCGCCAGCCTCTTTGCGGTAGCAGGGGCTGTAGCCAGTGTAGAGGAGCGGTAAGTCCTTCTCACTCAGGATCTCATCGGCATGGAAGCCTGTCAGTGGGGCCTCGGCTGTGCCAATAAGCATAGTGTCTTCGCCCTCAATAAAGTACTCGTTACTCTCCTTATCGCTCTTGGGCGCAAAGCCCGAACCACGCGCCACGCGACCACTCACCATGTGTGGCACCGTCATGGGGCGGAAGCCTTTGCCGACAAGGAAGTTAAGGGCATATTGGTAGATGGCATTCTCGAGCAGCATTAGGTCGCCCAGCACATAGTAAAACTTCGTGCCAGCTACCTTAGCACCGCGCTCAAAGTCGAGCCAGCCCCGGCTCATAGCAAAGTCGAGGTGATCCTGAGCCGACTCACGTCGCTCACCCCACTGCTTCATCTCCACACTGTCTGCCTCGCCGCCTAGTGGGACGTCTGGCAGGGTGATATTTGGCACTGCCTCTAACTGAGTAAAAAAGTTGTTCTCTATGGTGCGCAGCTCCTCTTCCAGCGTTGCGAGCTCGGCTTTGAGTGCCTTGCCTGTAGCGATGAGTTCTTGGCTTGGCTTGCCACCCTTCATCTGAGCGGCTGTCTCGTTGCGCGTGGTGCGCACAGCATCCACCCGCTGCTGAAGCTCCCGGCGCTGATCGTCGCACGCGAGAAGCTTAGCGATGGACACCTCATAGCCCTTACGGCGCGCTGCTGCCTGCACCTCGTCGGCATGCGCGCGAATATAACGAATATCTAACATAACTATATTATATCAGATACCACGCCAAGCGTAATGGCAATTTGTTCGATAAAACTTCCGGGTGCTGCGCCTGCCCGGCCGGGGTATAATTGGGCACCATTCCCAGCCATTTTTGGCCTCACTTCCCTGCCTACGGGCACGCTATTGGCTAGTAATCCTAGTCGATCACTAGCACAGAACCAGCCATGATAGCTGGTTCTGTAGGGGTTGATAGTAGGCTGACTAGTTTAGTCTGATATCTTGACGATGCTGAGGCTTGCATCGGTGATATTCGCGTCTTGGCCAGCCGAGTAGACGACAAGCTTGAGCGGTGTCCCGGCCGTTACCCGCATCAGGCGAGTGTATGGCATGGTAAAGCGGTAGCCCTGTTGGTTGTTGCTCCACACACCCTCTGGAGTGTCGCGGGCTGTGTCGTTGACAGCCTGGTACACACCGCGGGGTGACGATGTATCGTTCAAGCGAATCCGCGATTGGATCAAGTACACACCATCACTTGGTGCAATGTACGATTTACTCCCGGCATCCCACGACCCGCCACCGTTGTTTGTTACGACGGTCTTGAGCGGCACTGGCGCAAAGGTATCCTTGGCAATTGTCGCAGCCGTAACGCCGCCATTGCCATTGCCAAGCGTTGCCGTAAAGATGGTCATCTGAGGGAGGCTCTTCCATTCCATGTCGCAGTTTGCGGCCGACTTCTTCGACAATATTTGGCCAACCGTGCCACCCGCCGGCACCGTGCTACCCGCAAAGGTAAGGCCGAGCTGCGATGTGCCGTTGCCTGTGACAGTCATATTTGGTGAGCATGGCTGAGTGCTGTTGGTAACATTAATCGTTGCGTTGGTGCCATCCTGGCCTTTGGGTCCAGTAGCACCTTGCTGCCCCTGGATACCTTGGGCACCTTGTGGGCCGGGCTGGCCGGGATCACCCTTCTCACCCTTGAGGTCGGTGTAGGCGATGAGGTTTTGCCAGGCCGTTTCGCCAGTGTAGCGCCACTGGATGTAGAGCGTACCCTTCTGGAGCTCGATTGTTCGGCCATCGGCACCTGCTGGGCCAGTTTGACCCTGCGGACCTTGTGGACCGGGCTGGCCTGGTTGCCCTTGCGGCCCAGTGTCTCCTTGGTCACCCTTTGGGCCGGGTACGCCTTTTTCTCCTTGTGCGCCAGGTGTGCCAGGTGTGCCCTGCTCGCCTTTGGCACCTGTGTCACCTTTCGGGCCAGCATCGCCCTTCTCGCCTTTTTCACCATTTTTGCCGTCTTTACCATCTTTGCCGGGCTCGCCTTTGTCACCTTTTTCGCCCTTGTCGCCCTTAGCGGCCGATGCACCATCTTTGCCGTTGGCTCCGTTTGCCCCGTCCTTACCATTGACGCCATTGGCACCATTTGCGCCATTTTTGCCAGTTGCACCAGTAGCACCATCGCGGCCGCGTGCACCGTCTGCGCCATCACGGCCATTGGTGCCATCTGCACCTCGTGCGCCGCTCGCTCCGGCCTCGCCGCGTGCACCTTGCTCGCCTTTTGCCCCACGCAAGTCCTCCACCGAGGCAATATCGTGCCACGCGCCATTCATAAATTGCCACTGGATCTTCCCATCGCGCTGGCGCAAGCTCACTTGGTCTGGCCGCACACCCTTGAAGCTACTATTGTAGCCCCATGGCCACCACCACCAAAGCAATATAATGATAATTAATAATATCCCAAACAAGCCAAATACAAGCGAACGGCTTGCAAATTTTTTGCGGTGTTCATTCATAGCTATACCCCTATTTATACCCTTTTGCCCAATTATAGCACAAGCGTTATAAAATTAAAGAGCGCAAGCCACTCTGCCCTCAAGTCTCAGCTATTTTTGGGTCTCTTTTCTCGCTCTGCCCCTGTTAGGTGTACAGTAGTAGTACTCTTAACTAGCCAAAAAACCCGCTTTGCTTACCCTCGCGCAGCGGGTTTTGGCTCTTTGTATCTATCTAGATTACTCGGTACGCAGCGCTTCGATTGGGTCAAGCTTCGCAGCCTTGCGGCTTGGCAGCCAGCCAGCAATGATCGCTACCAGCATCAGGCCAACCACTACCGCAGCAGCATGCTCTGGTACAAAGACGAGAAGTTTATGATCACCAAAGTGGAGCTTCTCTGAGATAACCGGGTTGAGTGCCACGCCAGCACTCCATGCACCCAGCACACCCAGCGCACCGCCCAGCAGGCCAACCCAGGCAGCCTCGTAGCGGAACAAACGGCCAATATCACGCCGGCTTGCTCCCAGCGCCTTCATCAGGCCAATCTGCTGTGTCCGCTCCAGCACTGAAATATACTGCGTGTTGACGATGCCAAAAATACTCACTATTAGCGCCAGCGCACCAAAGCACAGCACAATCGCCTGTAAGATATCAACAAAGCGAAAGAGTGTCTGCTGCAGATCTTTGGCAGTGGCTACAGCGTAACCATCGTGCTCGAGGGATTTCTTGGCAGCCTCAGCATCCTGCTTGGCAACCGCGGTGGCAGACATGTACTTTTGGTATTGGCTCGTGCCCTTGGTACTGTAGTCGCTCAGCTCGCGAGCTACCTTAGCATTAATACCAATGCCACGCATTGCTTGGGTTTGGTCGGCCGATTTGCGTGTCACAGCCGCAATAGTAAAGGTCTTGTGCAGCTCCTTGCCATTGATCAATTCATTCACCCCAGCCTGCCCCTTCTCAGCAAAGACCTGGCCAAGCGTTGCTTCGTCAATCTTCTGCGGCGTCTGCACCACTGTGACAGTCAGCTGCTTACCCACCATTTGAGCAGGCGATTGCCCGAGCGTCTCGGCATAGCTCTCAGGTATAACGGCTTCGCCAGCCGCGAGCTCAGTACCCTTGCCCAGCTGCTTACCCGCCACGACTTCGGCCGCGAGAGCACCATCAAAGACGCTCACATCACTGCTGTATTTCTTGTTTTTCTTGGCTGCAAAGCTTACATATTTGGGCTGGAGCTGATAGACTGGCCTCACTTTCTCGAGGTCAGTACGCGCCGTAAGCTTGTCGATGTCTTTTTGGGTCAGGGCTTTATAATCATTACCATAGCGGTTGATACTATCAGGATTATACTCACGCAGGTCAGCCTGCTGGCCCGATTGTGCGCCGATGAGTCGCTTATCTTTGACGACAAACACCGCCTTGGCATCAATATTACTGCTAATCAGCCGGTCAATATACTGGCGTGCACCCTCGCCCGCCATCAAGCTCGCCATAATGGCAAAGCCGCCAACCGCGATAGCGATACTGGTAAGCAAGGTACGCATCTTGGCTCGGCGCAGGTTGCGGCCAGCGCGGCGAATGATATCAGTCGTCTTCATGGTTAGTCTGCCCTCCTTGTTGTTGGCTTGGTGGTTGTAGATTTGGCTTTTGCAGTAGCACTTGTGGCTTTTTTCGCCGTTTTCTTAGGCTGCGTGGTAGGTGCTGTGGCTTTGGTTTTGCGACGAGCTGGCGCTTTTTTAGCCTTGGGAGAAGCTGTAGTCTTATCCGTAGCGCTGTCGTGATCAATCACCCCATCTTTGATACGAATAATACGCTGGCAGCGCTGCGCTAGATCCTCGTCGTGTGTGACGATGATGAGCGTCGCACCATGCTCCTTAGCATAATTAAAGAGCAGGTCTTCCACCACTGCAGAAGTTGCTGAGTCGAGATTGCCCGTCGGCTCGTCGGCAAAGAGAATCTGTGGCTCGGCAGCAATTGCTCGAGCGATCGCCAAGCGCTGCTTTTGCCCACCACTAAGGTCTTTAGCCCGCGCTTTGATCTTGTCCTCCAAGCCAACTGCCTCGAGCGCCGCTACGATACGCCGCTTGCGCTGACTGCGCGGCACACCTGCGGTCTCGAGCGACAGACTCACATTGTCATAGCAGCTCTCTCCACCCTCCACAAAGAAACTCTGGAAGATAAAGCCCATCGTCCGCGCTCGAAAGCGGTCGGTCGCCTTACGCTTGAGCCGCAAGATATCCTCACCGTTGATGATCACCTCACCCTGCTGCGGCTTATCCAGGCCAGAGATGGCATGCATCAGTGTAGACTTGCCCGAGCCCGACTTGCCCAACACTGCCACGCTCGATCCCTCCTCAATTGCAAGGCTCACATCCTTGAGGGCGGTGAAGGTGTTTTTCTTCTTGCCATAGACTTTTGTAATGTTTTTTATTTCGATCATTGCGCCTCCATAAGCTGCTAATGTTAATAGCAATTATACCGCAATCACCCAGCGAGAGCAAACTAGGTGGACAACGATCGTGGAGCTTTTTCTCACGCTTCAGAACAAGGCTAGGTCGAAAAAATTCTTGCACATGAACTGTCACTCTCCACTACTTTATCCGGGTGAGGCAAGTATGAAAACAAGCTACAGAGAAATTACACTGGTGCCAACGCGCCTACCGCGAGTAGGATGATGAGTAGCGTGCCAAGCGCCAAGCGATAGCCAACAAACTTATCAAATGAATTGCTCGAAACAAAGCGCAGCAGCCACGAGATTGCCACATACCCCACCACAAAGGATATAATAATCCCCAATATCATCTGTGGCCAACCAATCAAGCGGCCAATCTGGTGTGACTGCGTGATGGCCTCCAACCCACCAGCTGCCATCAATGCCGGAATCCCCAGGAAGAAGCTCATTCGTGTGGCAGTCGTGCGGTCGATATCGCGGAACAATCCCGAGGCAATCGTCGCCCCCGAACGCGACACTCCCGGGATGAGTGACAAGCACTGCATCAGGCCCATTGCCATAGCATCGCGCCAGGTAAGGTTGCGCTCATGGCGTGTCTCACGCCCCCGGCGGTCGGCCAAAAACAGTACAATACTCCAAATCATCAGCCCAGCCGCGACAAACCACAGGCCGCGCAGCACCGTCTCGATCGTGTCCTTCAGGAGCAGCCCCACCACCGCAATCGGCAGCGAACCAATGATGACATACCACCCCATTCGGTAGTGAAACGTCCGCGCCCGCGGGTTCACCACGCCAGCACACCACGCCGAGGCAATGCGCCAAATGTCCTGCCAGAAATAAACAATCGCCGCAGCAATCGCCCCAATCTGCACCACCGCCGTAAAGGCAACAAGCCCCGGGTCGCTCACCGAGTAGCCCAGCAGCTTCTCGGCCAGCATCAAGTGGCCCGTACTCGAGATGGGCAAAAACTCAGTAATCCCCTCGACAATGCCAAGAATAATAATATGAAGCCAATCCATGATGTGTTTTCCTTATGTCTCGTACCAAGTATACCAAGTTCGCCACAAAGCACCAAGCCGGAAATGAAAAATGGTGAGTGCGCTAGCTTGTATCTAAAAGCCACGCACGATTGTTGACAGTGAGATTTTGGGACTCGAGCTGGCAAAATTTGACACGCTATTCATATATTGATATATATATATATATATATTAACTTTTGCTCGAAGTTTGGTTACAAGGGCAGGAGTTGCCCTTTGCTTCGAGCTCACTTCTTGAAAGGAGGTGAGAAAGATGCCGAATGAAGAGATCGCCTCAATGATCGGCTTTTCATTTGGTATAGTGTGCCTCTGCATGATGCTCTGGTTCACAGAGAAGATGGGTAAACGCACCGCGAGATGGCTGTTAGCCACTTCGATTGTTTGCCTTGTCGCTATCTTCTGTATCGGGTATTCACTACCCAATACACCGACGAAGATATTCTTGATGTTCGTGCTGGTAGGGCTAGGAGGAATTGCAGCCTTTAGCCTAGAACGGCTCAGACAGCTAAAGCGACGCGAGAGGCGAAAGAAGGGCTCCTAGCCCACCGAACATAGCTCACTGTAATTCGTGCTTCAATCTGATTGTAGTACCTTAAGTGTACTCTCGGGTTGAGATATATCCGGATTCAGTTTGAGTATGGTTGGTGGGCTATGTTCTTGGCACATTTGCTTTTCTGTTCTTGCATCAAGAAGCGACCACTATGAGAGAGTGGCCGCTTGTTTGTTGTTGCAAAAGAAGGGTTGAGATATAGCTGCGCGCTGGGGCGAGCGGGCTCTACCACCCGCCGCCTCCTCCACCGCCTCCGCCGCCGCCAGAGAAGCCGCCACCAGTCGAGCCACCACTCGATGACGAGAAATCGCTCGAGCCCACAGAGGTAGAGCTCGACAAGCTACTCATACTCGAGACGAACATTGCTGCATTGAAGGCACCGTGGCCAGCGTACCAATCGGGCTGGGTGCCCACTTCCTCATAATACTGCCCCAGCTGCTGGCTCCACTGCTTCTCTTGGCCAAAGAGCACCGCATAGGGCAAGACCCGCTCGTAGAGTTTGACGAGCTGGGCGTGGTCATCAATATCAACCTTCTCGGCAGTCTCAGGGCTCTGCAGCAGGCGTAGGCGGTCGGCCTCGGCGTAGCGGATATACATCTTGAGCCCCAGCAGGTAGCGGCGCAATGCCAGCCCTTCGTCCGATAGTGGCTTAGCAAAGCCCAGCTTACCAATGATAATCACAATAAAGACCCCTGGGAAGAAGAGGAATTGCAACCCGCTAAAGAACGGCACAAACATCGTGGCTGCACACAGTACCAACACCAAGGCACCCAACACACTCGCAAGGATACGGAAGCCCCGTGTACCCTTCCGGCTTGTGTCGCGCAGCTTGTATGTGTGGTCGATGAGATTATCAAGCTTCTTGGCATTATCACTCAGGCGGAAGGCGTAGGAGGTATTGTTGCGCAGCGTCTTAAGGTTGATGCGCTCTCCCACCGCAGGCAGGTGACCAAAGATATCGCCCAGGATCTCTTGTTCCTCAGGGTAGAGGCTGCTGACATCCTTGACGACTTCAAGCTCGTACTGTGCCCGCGAGAAGAACGTCTTGGGCTTGACCTCAATCAAACGAATGTAGTGCCGCACCGCCCAGTCGATCATCTGCGCTGCCATAGCTGAGCCCTTCACCATCCGGAATGGCCGCACGATCTCTGCCGCTGTTGTCACACTCGTGCTCGGCGGTGGCAGGTATTCTGGCACGATCGTCCCCAGCTCCTTGCTCCGGCCAATCGCCCGCTGATAGAGCCAATACACTACGCTTGAGACAAGCCCCAGCACCAGCATACTCACAAAGAATATAAGTGGAAGGAACGCCTCCAGCCGCTCTTGAAACACCTCTCCAGGCGTCTTCTTATACTCCGCAAAGGTGCCCTGCGGGAAACCCAGCGCCAGCGTCATACCAGCATATGGCGCGAGGTAGCCCACCGAGGCAGTTATGGTGTCGACGCTTGGTGACGTAACGGTGCAGGTGGTGCGACTCCCTTGCCTGCCAATGTAACACTGTGGTGTCGTCCGGCTAATGGCGGCAAGCTCAGGGCTCAGCTTGAGCCTGACAGTAGCATTACTAATGGGTACTCGCCACGACGTACCAATCACATCCCAGTAGAATTCATTCTTTTGCGTATCGCCATAGTTCCACGTGACATCACGCTGGGTGTAGGTAATGACGTATGTCTTGCTACCCGAGACGTAGGTGTCTTTGTTGCCAATGCGCAGGGTGTTGCCCGACCAACTATATTCATAATCATGACCGTTCTCATCCTGCACCGAGCCAAGCGCAAAGCTCGTGTGGTGCCCCTTGTACTGCGTAACGAACTCTGGTGCGAGGCCATGGTTCTGCTCTGGTGGGAAGTTTGCCGTAATGGTGAGCTTCGTCTTGAGGGTGGAGCGTTTCTCGCTGTCGCGCCCGAGCTCCATATCCGCCGCATAGTTGGTAATGGTGAAATTATCTTTACTACTACTGCTCGATGATGAATAGGCTCGTACCGATGTATCGGCCTGCATTGGCACTGCCCCGAGCGCGGTGCCCAGCAGCACCAAGCAGACACCAATCGCAGATATCACGCGTGTCATTCTCATATATCGATTGTGCGCCATGCAGCGAGGAATGTCAAACGCGAGCATCACCCAAAGATCGCCAATCTATGTATCGCCTAGGCCCCGCAGTATATCGCGGCCTATCATGCTCTCCTACTGATGGAATATTTGCCAGGGTCAACCTCCCGTCAGTGTCGGCCCGCCAGCGCCAAGGCCAAAAATTGGCTGCCACCAACTAGTCTATTCATCCTCAAATATCCTCACCAATCACTTCCTTCCACCCCTGTTAATCTCTGTTCAAGCTATACCGCTTATGCTGTGATATTGCAAATGGTTATGCTATACTCACAGGCAATACCCAACGGCTAATCGGCGAGGTGAGGAGTATAGCAGAAGTGAGACGATATTGGACGCATTTTCGGTTTGCAGGTGTGGCAGCAGTGGTAGTGCTAGGAGTTGGCTTCATGCAGCTACGTCAGGTGGCAATGGCCGAGCCCGCCACGAATTCTGGCTCCAACTCATCCACCAAAAAAGACGACAAACCCGACATCTGCGACCCTAACACGATGCGCTTCAAGACTACAGCGCTGAGTTCCCCGACCGACAAAGCCCGCGCCGCTAAGGCCCTCGCCAACCTCCGCAGCCTCATGCAGCCCATCCGCAACGCTGGCGATGGCAGCACCATCACCGTCGCCAAGCAATACGGCACAGACTACACTGGCGAGATAAAGGGCTCATTCCAGCTCAAGAACAGTGGTAGCTATGCCACTGGTAACCCCACACCTCTCTCTGTTACTTCGCCATCATCTGTGCCGGGCAGCTACCGTGGCAAAGTCTCGGGCAAAGCGCCCACCGGTGGGAGTCGCGTCGTCAAAGCCTTTCGCGCTACCGATGCCGAGTACGAGCAAGGCAAGGTCGCCCCTGCCCAGGTGCAAGGTGACGGCAGCTGGACACTCGACCTCTCGCCAGTCGATGGCAGCATTGGCGGCGAGTGGCGCTTCCGTCTCTACGATGCCAGTAGCGGCCAACCTCTCGGCGAGAGCTGGCCACGCGTCACGGAGTACCAAAATGTCGAGATCCAATCCTACGTCATCACCGACCAAACCTACCTCGTGGCCAAGCAAGCTGCCAACACCAATCGCACCTTTAGCTTCCCCGGCACCGAGAAGGGCCACAAGATGCTGCGTCTGGTGGATACGCGCAGCAACAAGATCCTCGCTGAGTACTTCCAGCCACAGCTGGCGGGGCTAATCCGCTCGTACGAGTTCTCACCTGGCCAGGATGGCTATGGCACTCATCGCGTGCACTATTCATTTATGTACGATCAGTCGCTGGCGCTACTCGTAGCGGTTGGTGCAGGCGACAAAGCAATGGCAGACCAGCTTGTTAATGGCTTCAAGACCATCCAGATCAAATCCGGCCGGTCGCGCGGGGCCTTCCCCTCCAGCGCCCACCAGCTCGACCCCAGTAACCAGCAGGCACGCTATTATACTGGCGGTGTCGCCTTCGTCCTCTATGCGCTCATCCGTTACCAAGAGAAGTTTGGCGATATCAATGGCGTCAGCAGCATGGTGCGCTCTGCCCTGGCCTGGGTCAAGACTAAGAAAAGTACATCCGGCCCCGGTGCTGGCCTCTACCGTGGTGGCACGAATATTAATGATGACGATAACAACAAGCAGTTCGAAATCGCCTGGCACTCCACTGAGCACAATACCGACCTCTGGCATGTGTACGAGCGGGCCTCGCAAGTCTACGGCGACGCCAGCTACCGCCAAGAGGCCGACAGCCTGGCCAAAGTCATTATGGAGAAACTATGGAACAAAGCCGAGAATCGCTTCGACCAAGGGCTTGACGACCATGCCAAAGCGCTGGACACCTCCAGCTGGGGCTCTATCTTCCTCAACGCAATTGGTGAGTACGACAAAGCCAAAGTCTCACTTGCCTACACGCGCAACTTTGCTATGAGCCGCGCAGGGTCTCAGGGCTACACTCCATACCTGACTGGTACGTACACCCCCACCGTCTGGTTTGAAGGGACGTTCGGCGTCACCCAGGCCTATAACGTCGCAGGCAACAAGGACGAAGTTGCTGCCAGTGCCCAGCGAACGTATCCATCTCAGGGAGCTAATGGTGCCTGGCCCTACGTTACTAATGTCGACGAGGCCAACCAAATGACGAATGCTTACTCCGTAGCCTCTACTGCTTGGTATTTGCTGGCTACTGCCTACCCCGACGCCATTTGGTCAGAATGCCGCACCGACAAAAAGCCCGATGAGAAGAAGCAGCCACCAATGGTGCGCCACATTGGCAAGGTCACCCTAGACAAGTTCCTCGCTGGCGAAGACAAACCACTGTGGGTATTCATCCTTATCTCGCTGCTTGCTCTCTTGGTTGGCATTGCCGCGCTTATTCTCTACCTTATCCGGCGTTATCGCGCCAAGAATGCTGCCGCCACGCAGCTAGGTAGCAAAGATAGCAACACTCCTCCAGGTGGACCACCAAGCCCGAGCGGTGGTAGCAGTACTCCCCCTCCGCCAAGCAGTCCGTCAGCCCCAAGTGGCCCATCAGCCAGCGGCCTGGGTGGCCTCGCGATGAGTGCCCCACCGCGCACCACCACTACTTCACCGCCACACCGCTCTAGTGCATCACCCAGCCGCGGCACATCCATCGCCGTCCAGAGTGGTGTCTCGCACCATGCATCACCACGACCCGCACCAAGTAGCCCACCACCACGACCACCAAGTGTATCGGGCTAGCTCACAGCGATGAGCGTGCAAAAACCACCAGATCTTGCTGGTGGTTTTGTTTTGCGTAAACAGGCTCTCGTGACCATACTGCGGCAGTCTATAGTCTCCCCTTCTAGCATTTCTCTGCTCACACTGCACGCGCTAGCTTTTGCATTGCAGCAAGGATGTTTTTGTATTCATTACGCGCATTACCAATCAGACCTTACCAATTATTGCTTGAGCCAGATTCAGCCCAAAATAATGAGCGTTTTGCTATTTCTGTGCTTATATCAACACGCTTATTGTACAAATCGTGCACGATAGTACACAATTAGCATATCTATACGCTATTGCAATCCCACACTCACCTCGCACGAATATAGTATGCGAGGTGCCAATAGCCCCAGCTACCGCTCTAATCCAGCTTCACCCCTGGGTATACCGCCCGCGTCGTCTCGTCGATGTCGCTTTTGAGCTGTGGGAATGGCACACCTTCGCGCGCCGTCACACCTTCGAAGATCCAAAAGACGCGCTCGCTAAAGCCCCAGCCACAGGCCGGCGGCATGCCGTATTCCAGCATCTCTACGTAGTCGATATCCAGCATCATGGCCTCCTCATCGCCGGCGTCGCGCATTTGCTGCTGCTCCACAAAGCGGTTTAGCTGGTCGATCGGGTCGTTCAGCTCACTAAAGCCATTGCCAAGCTCGCTGCCAGCAATCACCGGCTGGAAACGCTCCACCGTTTGCGGGTTATCCGGGTTGGTCTTAGACAGCGGGCTGATAAACTTGGGCGTATTAACCAGCCAGACCGGCCCAGCCACCGTCTTGCGGATATTCTTCCACAGTTTATCGATGCCGCGCGGGATGGAATCGGTCTTCTCTACCTCCAGGCCATGTTCTTTCAGCTTAGCGGCGACTTCCTCAATCGTGGTATTATACACATCAATATTATAATGCTTATAGATCACCTCGGCATAATCCCACACCTGCCACTGGCCGCTCATATCGACCTCAAACTCGCCCAGGGTAAACTGCAGCGTGCCAAACGTCCGCTCCAGCACATACTTGTACATGTCTTCCATAAAGCGCATGCCTCGCTGCCAGTCCCAATAGGCGGCGTACCACTCCATGGCGATATGCTCGGGCAGGTGCTCGTCCGAATAATTCTCGTTGCGAAAGCGCGGGCCAATATCGTAGACCTTCTCAAACCCCGCCCCCAGCAGGCGCTTGAGCGGCAGCTCGTGGCTAATCCGCAGGTAAAACTGCTGGCCGTCCAGCGCGTCCATGTGGGTCACAAACGGGTTGGCATCCGCCCCACCGGTGGTGTGCTCCAGCACCGGCACGTTGACCTCAGTAAAGCCGTGTTGATTGAGGTAATCGCGCGTCGCCTGCCAGAACGTGCTGCGGCGGTAAAAGCGCTGGCGCACCGCTGGGTTAACATTCATATCCACATAGCGGCGGCGGAAACGCTCTTCTTTATTCTCGAGCTTTTCTGGCAGTGGCCGCAGAGCTTTGGCGAGCAGCCGCAGCTCACGCACCCCCACCGAAATCTCACCCGTCTTTGTTTTTAGCACCGTGCCAGTCGCCTCTACAAAGTCGCCTGTATCAAGCAGCTTGAGCTGTTTCATGCCGAGAATGCCGCGCGGAGCGTCGAGCTCGGCCATTGTGTCGCGCTGCAGATAGAGCTGCACTTCGCCGCTCGCGTCTTGTAGCTTGATGAAGGCCAATTTGCCAAAACTGCGAATGGACACCACGCGCCCAGCCACCGCCACCTCTTGGCCAGCCAGTTCGTCGTACTGCGTCACCACTGTCGCACAGTCATGTGTGCGCTCAGTGTGTGCTGGGTAGGGGTCTATACCTAGCTCGCGCAGAGCAGTTAATTTTCGTAATCGTTCGTCTCGGTAGTCTTGTAATGTCGCCATAATTGCTTGCTATTATAGCGGAGAATGGGATGGTTGTCGACTAGGGGATGAGGTTGCCTATCTACTTGGCGGTGTTGGCTGAGGTTTGTGCGGTGGGAGGCAAGCTACCGCTTCTCTGCCTATGCCTATTGTATCCTCTGATATTCTCACAGCCGAGCCGGTATAGCCAATAGTGTCCGCCTCTGTTGTAGTGTTTATGTGCCCACCATCTACCTTGACTGCAAACGGTATCTGGCCTGCTTCTCTCCGTTCTTTCTCAGTATAATCCTTTCGAGGATACTCAACGGTTACTATAGTGCGCTTTTGGTTGCCTTGGTTGGTTGTATAAGAATACAACGAAGCTCGTGTCAGCGTACCATCAGGATTAGCAATCTCCACTGGTGAGTTCTCTACCGCAACCTTCACCTCCTGGCTTTGTGGGTTAGTACAGTGAAGCTCGCCCGTCTTGGAGTCAATCGTAAAGGGATCAACTTCTGTATATGCTGCCAGCTCACCAGAGGTTGGCTGTGCTGCAATTGTCGAGTTTTTCTCGCGAGACTGGTAGTGCTGATGGCCAAGATAACCTCCACCAATCAGCGCCGCTGCAGCTGCCGCGAGTGCAGTGATTTGCCGCACTACTGGATATCTATTGTGCTCACGGTTTGGCTTTTTATCTGTTTCCCCTTCGCTAGGGCAACGTGCGTGTCGTGCTGTGTATCGAGCCATCGTCAGTCTCCTTGGGCTGTTATGGTTGGTCTCTATCATAGCATAACATCGACAATAACGCAATGATGGTGAATTGCTTATGGTTTGGTATGATCGTTCTATATTTCAAGCAGGCTAGCTACCACCCAAGGCAACATCGCTCACATACCTAGCCTGTCTTACACCAATCACTCATGACAGTGAGTTTCTCGTGCCATCGCACGAAGTAATGATAAAAACCAACGCACCACGCATAAATCACAAGAGCCAAATATACGCGCTGTTGATCAACCCTCACCCGCTGCCCCCAATGCTACTAAAAACCGAGCAGCTCCCACTGCTCGGCCTCTGACTTGTCTTGAGATGAGCTTATTGCACCTGCTGAATAGTGTAGGTAATCTCACCCTTGGGGGTGGTGATCGTCACCTGCTCACCTGCGCGATGGCCCAGCAAAGCTTGGCCAAGGGGCGATTCGTCGCTAATCTTGTTCTCCAGCGGATCGGCCTCAACTGGCCCTACCACTGTATAGGTCTTCTCTAGCCCAGCGTCTGAGGCGAGGGAGACAGTACTACCCAGGTGGATGGCACCAGTGCTTGGGGCGGTGATTTGCTCAGCATTGAGCAAGATCTCCTCGATCTCAGCAATGCGCGTCTCTACCACGCCTTGCTCTTCGCGTGCGCTGTCGTACTCGGCATTTTCACTCAGGTCGCCGTAGTCGCGAGCCTCAGCGATCTTCTCGGCAATTTCGCCGCGGCGACCCTTCAGCTCCTCCAGCTCTGCCTCGAGCTCTTGGCGGCCAGTATCAGTAATCTGGTAGGTTTTTTTCATTATCTTCATACTCCTTTCTTGCAAAGTCGGTGAGGCATGCCAGGGGCATGGCTATACCTTGCGACAAGCTCCGCAATGGTTACCCAGTGTAGCAAGCAATTGGCTTGTCGTCAAGCGCTGCTGCTTGCCCGTCTGGCGATCTACGACCTCCCATTCTTCTGCCTCGAGCAGCCGATCGCTCACCGTGACGCGGGTTGGCATACCGAGTAGCTCTGCATCGGCAAATTTTTCCCCGGGACGAACGGTGCGGTCATCGTATAGCACCGTAATGCCAGCCTGCTGCAGTGTATCATAAAGCTTATCTGCTGCCGCTACCGACTCCTTGCCAATCTGCACCAAGTGGACGCGGGCTGGAGCTATTTCCTCGGGCCACACTAGGCCTTTGTCGTCAGCGAGTTTCTCCACAATCACACCCATCACGCGGGTAATACCAATACCGTAGCTGCCCATGTAGGCGTGGTGCTGGCGACCATCCTCACCGGTAAAAACAAGGCCCATCTCCTCTGATTTTTGGGTACCAAAGTTGAAGATATTGCCCACCTCGGCCGTGCGACGTTTTTGGTAGACTTCGCCAGTCTCAGGCGAAATGTCACCTTCTTTCGCGAGTTTAATCTCGACGAACTCAGTTGGTCGTGGTATATCACGACCCCAGTTAGCATTATAGGCATGCTGGCCAGTTTTATTGGCGCCAGTTTCAAAGTTCACCATATCTTCACATGAATCATCGACAAACAGCCGCACATTCTCTGGTAGATTATATAGCCCAGCAAAGCCTAGCTTCGCCCCTGTTGTTGCCTCAATCTGTTCACCATCCGCCAAGCGCAGCCACGATACGTTCGCCACCGCCTTAAGCTTATCTTCGTTAATTTCATAGTCACTCCGTACTACCGCCAGCAACATACCATCTGGCGAATCGTACAACATTGACTTAGTGCTAGCTGTGCGCGGAATGTCCAGCGCTTTCGTCAGCGCTTCCGCACCGATGATATTTTCGTCATCTAACATGCCTAATGGTTTCATGGCAGCACCAGCATCCGGGTTTGGCGTTGCACGCACTGGTGCAACTTCGGCGTTATAGGCAACATTCGTCCTTGGCACGATGAAGATATCATCCTCACCCGCCTCACAAATCGTCTGGAATTCGTGGCTAAACTTAGTAAAGGCCCCGCCGCTGGCAAAGGTGACGTAGGTGTCATCCCCCAGGCCAAAGCGGTTGTAGCAGCGCTTATAGGCCTCGATAACCGCTTGGTAGTAGGCGTCGAGATCCTCCTTGCTGGCGTGGACGCTGTACATATCCTTCATGATAAACTCACGCCCGCGCATGATGCCACTCTTGGCGCGCAGCTCGTTGCGGAGTTTGTTCTGGAATTGATAGACACTGATAGGCAGGTCTTTGTAGCTCTTCAGGTAGCTGCGCAATAGCTCAATAATCGGCTCCTCGTGTGTCCAGCCAAAGCCGACCTCGGTGCCATCCTGCAGGTGCGACTTGAACCACACGTCCACCAGCTCATCGCTCCAGCGGCCAGTCTCCTGCCAGAGCTCCTGGCGCTGCAGGGTGCTCATCAGCAGTTCTTGGCTGCTGATGCGGTTCATTTCCTCGCGGACAATCTGCTTGATATTCTCCAGCACGGCGAGGCCCAGCGGCGTATAGGAATAGACGCCAGCCATCGTCTTGTGCACGTAGCCAGCGCGAATCAGCAGCTGAGCGTTGTGCGCCACCTCATCGGCGGGGGCTTGTTTGCGGGTACGGGTAAAGGTGTGTGATAATCGCATAATCCTTCTTATAGTAGCATATTTTGTGCAATGCTACCCCACCATAAAGACAAACATCGCCAGGAATGCAATCGCATTCTTGAGCATATGAATGAGAATGCCGGGCCATATTGTACCAGTCGTATGACGCAGCGCCACCAGCACGATGCTGAGCATCGCGACATCAATGCCGACATTGAGCTGGCCATGTACATAACCAAAGAGCCCACTCACCACTACTGCAATAAGCCACACTGGCATGTGCGCAGCATGGAGTTTGCTATACAAATAACCACGAAACACCAGCTCCTCGGCCACTGGTGCTACCACCACCAACATTGCAAAGGCGAGCAAGCGCTCTGCGCCATAGAGCTGCTGGTAGCCGAGGTTCTGCGCCTGAGTCGCATCAAAGCCAGGCAACCACTGCTTGGCCGCCGCCAGCGCAATCATCGATAGCACGACATAGATAATAAAGCCCACCAGCGCCCAACCAAAGTCGCGCCATTGCAGCGAGCGCCGCCACCCAAGCTGCTGCCAGGTGGTGCGAAAGCTCGCTGGCACCTTGGGCCGTGCGCGCCACACCAGCCATGGTAGGCCGATCAGCAGCGTCAGCGCCACCACATAAACTGCTGTTTGCATTATAATAAGCGGCAAGACCGGCACCGACTCCTGGCCATGAAAGAGAAGGTAGAGTATTGCACTACAGAGTAACCCTGCCCCCATAAAGCTCAGCCAGACCCACAGCGGCCAACCGAGCCACGAGGCAACGCGCAGCAGGCTCTGGCGTGGCGTGAGCGGCGTTTTGGACCGAGATGAGTGAGCGGCTTTGGGTCGGAGAGCAACACGTATCATGAAGTGAGTTCCTTATGCATTACCATTGCGTGATTGAGCAACCACACCTCCCTGCGCTGCAACCCTCCACGATAACGCTCTGCCCTGCTACACTGCTTAGCCTGCATCAGTGCACCAACTTCCCGATATCAGCAATCGTCACAAGCACAATCAAGCCAAGCAAGCACAAGAAGCCAGCTGCTTGGATGTTCTCTTCCATCTGCTTGCTAAGTGGCTTGCGCAGCAGGCGGAAGATCGCCATCACTGTCCAGCGACCACCATCGAGCGCCGGAATGGGCAAGATATTCATCACCGCCAGCGATAGTGCAATGATCGCCGTCAGCAGCAACACATGAACCACGCCAGCCTGCCCTGCTGCCGGGAAGATAATGGCAAAGATCCCCACCGGGCCAGCCACGGCATTACCCACTTGCGATAAGTTTTGCTTGGCCTGCTGGCTCGTCGCGCTGTCGCTACTAAACTGCTGCACCAGACTAGTGGCGAGATTTACCACCATATCGCCCAGGCCCTGGAGCGTCGCCCCAGTGAGCTGCGCTGTTGTCACCACACCCACAATCGGTGCCGACCAGGTGGCGCGGATTGTATCTTGCTGCTTGGTGAGCTCTGCCCCTAGGTAGCCTTTGCGGTCGGGATTATCTTTGCGCAGCGCCACCATGGCAGTGGCTTGCTTATCACCGCGGGTGTACACTACGGGTACGGTTTCGCCCTTATGCTGGCTCGCAAAGTGCGCTAGGTCGGTTGTGCTACGCACCGTTTGCCCAGCCAGCTGGTTAATTGCATCACCCTGGCGGAGGCCTGCCTTGGCGGCGGGCAAACCAGGAGTAAGCATACCAAGCTGCACTGGATGGTTGCTCACCACTGCATCGTTTGGTAGGTAAAATTGGTTGTCTATCATCTTGGGTAGGCCCACCCAGGCTAGGCCAGTAAGGAGTACCACTGCGGTTAACCAGTTGACGGTCACGCCAGCCAGCAAGATTTTGGTCTTTTGCCAAAAGGTTGCTGCACCATAATCACCAGGCTGATCAGCCGCATCGTGCTCGCCCTGCAACTTAACAAAGCCACCCAGCGGCAGCCAGTTGAGCGAGAAGCGGACATTCTCGCCCAGAATACTTTTTTTGATCACTTTGCTATAGGCCTGCGGTGGAAAGCCAATGCCAAATTCCTCCACTACCACACCATTGCGCCGCGCCACAATACCGTGGCCTAGCTCGTGCGTTGCCACTAGTAGCGTCAGTGCGATTACCCCAATAATAATACCTATTACTATCTCCATACTCCTCCTTCGTTATCCTCCAAAGCGTCGCTGCCGCCGGGCATACTCAGCCAGCAAAGCATCGACGTCGGCGTGCGTCATATCCGGCCATGGCTTATCCAAGAACAGCAGCTCGCTATAGGCACTGCGCCACAGCATGAAGTTGCTCAGTCGCTGCTCACCACTGGTACGAACGATCAAATCACACGGTGGCACATCTGGTGTATACAAAAATTGCTCAAAGATCTGCGCTGTTACCTTCTTGTGGACAGAAAGCGTTTTGCGCAAGCGATTGACCGCGTCGATAATCTCCTGCTGCCCACCATAATTAAACGACAGCACCATCGTGCCCTGCTGCAAATCCTTGGTGGCAGCCTCAGCAGCATCGATCGCCTTCTTGACCCGCCGGCTTAGGCGCAGGCGCGTCCCTGCCACGCGGATGCGCACCCCATGCTCGATGAAGATCGGCAGGTCTTGGTCGAGCATCGTCACCAGCAGATTCATCAAGTGCTTGACCTCTGGGCCGCTGCGATGCCAGTTCTCGGTGCTAAAGATATAGGCGCTGACATAGGGCACGCCACGCTCGATGGTAGTAAGAGCAATATCGCGCAGCTTCTCGTAGCCCGCGCTGTGCCCTTCTTGGGCCGAGAGACCGCGCTGCTTGGCCCAGCGCCGGTTGCCATCAACAATATAGCCCACATGTTGCGGCAAGTGCGTAGTAGCACTCATGCCTGGCTCCGTGGTTGACGGTTGGTTGCGTACGTCGGCAGAGAGCGCGTCATTAAATCGTCAAAATATCCTTCTCTTTAGCGGCAAAGGCGGCTTCTATTGTGGCTTGGTGCTGTGCCATGAGGCGATCGATCTCCTTCTCCACCGCCTTCACGTCATCTTCACTCAGTTCCTTGGCTTCTTTGCGGCGCTTGGCATCCTTCAGGGCGTCTTGGCGTACCCCGCGCAGCGCAATGCGTGCTTCTTCTACCTTCTCGCTGGCTTGCTTAACCAGTTGCTTACGGCGCTCCTCCGTCAGTGGTGGCACTGGCACTCGGACGACGTGGCCATCATCGCTGGGGTTGAGGCCAAGCGCTTGATCGGCTCGGATGGCGCTGGCAATCTTTTGCAAATTAGCTGGGTCAAATGGCGTGATCTGCAGCAGTGTTGCCTCTGGCGCCGTCACATTGGCCACTTGGTTGAGCGGCATACTGGTGCCATACGCCTCGACCATAATGCCATCAAGCATACTGGCGTGAGCCCGGCCGGTGCGGATCTTCCCCAGGCGCTCCTCCAGGTGCTCTAGCACGTGGTTCATCTTTTCTTCGTAGGGGGTGGTATCAAACATCGCGATCTCCTTCTTGGTTTTCCTTTATTGTACCATTATTTGCCAGGGTGTGAGGAGAGTTTGCAGAAAAATAGCGGGCATTGTTGCTTGCGCTGCCAGATAAAATACTATTTGAGTGAAGCATCTTTCAGTCATTGCTCATCTCGGCCTTAATGCATAATTCGAGAATCGGTGCAGCACCTTCACGGCATACTCACTACACCGAAAATGTTCCGGCCAGATGGTGCGAGGAGCTTACCCGTTCGTGTATTCGCTGGCCTCCATATATTTTCTTGTGTAGCGAGCTTGCCGTGAGGGTATACAAAAAACTATGAAGTACCAGTGGTTATCACCATCTCTTTCATACTCCACCCACATAGCGCAGTCGATAGGAGGGGGTGCGGATGAAGCCACAAAAAAGCGAGTGACACACATCTCATGCCACTCGCTACGCAAAAGCTTACTCTCTCGCGACTACTCTGTCACGCCCAGCTCAATCCGCTTGAACTGGCTGACGCGGACATTCTCGCCACGCAGTGCCACCTGCTCTTTGATGAGCTGGCCAACGGTTTTGCTGTCGTCGAGCACAAAGGCTTGCTCGGCCAAGACCTGCTCGGCGAAGTGCTTCTTGAGCTGCCCTTCGACGATTTGGTCACGCATTGCCTCAGGCTTGCTTGCCAAAGCATCGCTGGCGAGAAACTCCTGCTTCTTGGCGTCGTACACCTCAGCTGGGATGTCGTCCATTGTAGCATAGCGTGGGTTCATCGCAGCGACTTGCATGGCAATCTGGTGCGCAAACTCCTTAAATTCAGGTAGACGAGCTACAAAATCTGTCTCACAGTTGACCTCGACCACCACACCGATCCGACCACTGTGGACATAGCTCTCGATCAACCCTTCGCGGGTCTCGCGGTCACCCTTTTTCTCCGCTTTGGTCAGGCCCTTTTTGCGCAAAGCATTGAGCGCAGAGTCGAAGTCACCTTCGGCCTCCACCAGCGCCTTCTTGGCATCGGTCAGGCCAATGCCAGTTAGCTCCTTGAGCTTCTTGATGTCATCAATCGTCACAGCCATGGTTAGTTCTCCTCCTTCGTTGCCTTGCCCTCGTTAACTGCTGCACTGAAGTAATCGAGCATCAGCTGCAGGCTCTTAATCGCATCATCGTTGGCGGGGATAGGATAATCCACCAGGTCGGGGTTGGCGTTGGTGTCAACAATACCGATCACTGGCACACCCAGCGTCTTCGCCTCGCGTAAAGCGTTGTTGTCGGCCAAGATGTCGAGCACTAGCACTAGGCCAGGCTTGCCATTGAGGTCTTTGATACCACCGTATTTGAAGTTGAGGCTGTCGATCTCTTCTTGGTAGCGCTGGACCTCCAGCTTGTTGTAGCGCTTCTCAAGATCACCACTGGCCATGCGGCGCTCCAAGTCCTTGAGCTTCTTGATCTGCGCTGTGGTGGTCGTCACATTAGTGAGCATCCCGCCGACCCAGCGGTTGGTAACATACGGCTGACCAACTGCCTCGGCAGCTTGGCGAGTGATGTCCTTCGCCTGCTTCTTGGTGCCGACGAAGAGGACTTGCTTGCCACTTGCCACCGTTTTGCTAATGATGGGCAGCGCCACATTCAGCGCCTCGACCGTCTTCGCGAGGTCGATGATGTGGCTATCTTGCCGCTTACTATGAATATATGGTGCCATCTTCGGATGCCACCGGCTGGTCTTGTGCCCAAAATGAGCACCGGCTTCAAACAAAGCCTTGATATCTGCCTGCAGGGCCATATCGCATTACTCCTTTTGCCTTGCCCCACACGGTATGGAGTGGTGTGGAGCTGTGTCGTTATGGTTAGTTACAGGGAGATTATAGCATACTATGCGTCATTCTCATAGGTATGGCTGCATTTTCTCATACAAGAAAGCTGCTAATATTCTAGACCGCTATTGATGTGCGCGTCTGCTTTTGTATGCGCTTTGGCAATATCGACTGCTGGCAAATAACCAGCCCATACCGCAGTACGCATTGCATCAAGTGATGGCAGTTTACCATTTTGGAACATTGAGAAGTGTAATGTTGGATCATCATGCCAATCACTCTCCTGCGAAAAACCTTGCACTGCACGTTCCATCGCATAGTCAGCCGAGTTCATATGACTAATCATACCGACACCCAAAGACTCCGCAAGAGCAGCATAACGCTGTGCAAACACGTCATTCATTGCATAATTCTGCCCAATTGTTGTATACTCGCGCACGCCAAGGCGTTCTTCTGTCATGCGGAGTGCCGCTTCGCGGACAATCGCCTCATCGCTATATCCATCAGGGGTGATCCCATATTCAACAACGAGCTGGGCAATCACTTGCTTCTGCTTGTCTGTATAGTCATCTCGCGCGACATACTTACACCCCTCGCTGTCCTCAGCAATAATGCTACCATCCTCTATATTTTCAACTGGTTCGATAACGAGCGCACCAGGTAACACGAGAACCTCACCAGGGCTACGCGTAAAGTATGTATCTGAACTATTCATCGATACAGGCAAGCCATTTCTATCAATCATCTCTTGCATATTGGTCACAATAAGCTTGTTGCTCTGATCCCATGCCCCATACGAATGCGATGCAACCTGCCCATTTGGCGTAAAGTGTAGCGAAGAACGTGCATAAGGCTGCGCACTATCAGTGTGTGCAGCAAGTGGTCGCAAAATGACATTGCCCTCATCATCGCGCTCAACCCTATGTGATGTTGAGTGGACAAGCGCAACTTCGCTTGCACCCAGCATCTCAGAACCCTCAAAGGCTCGACTCTCCTGACGTGTCGCCCATCCTCGAGCAAGCGCGATCTCCACTTCTCGTTGCTGGGCTTCGAGTGTTTGATACAACATATTTAGCTTTTGATCAAGCAACTGCATAGCCGTCGTATCACCACAATACGCTGCAACCACCAATGCCAATCCATCAGTATTGGATGATTCTTCTGCTGGGTCGTTATCCTCATCGAAGGCAACCGCAGCAATCATCTCATCTGTCAAGCGTTGTATTCGTGGTGTACTGATGTCGCCTCGGCGCAAATCGTCTTCATATCGACCAATCAAGAATTGCTCATCAATGTCACCAATGATCCTCTCACACAGTCTCATTACTCCCTCTGGTGTTGTCGTTGCAACTAAGCAACTGTCTCTATCGAGCTTCCATGTAGAATACTGCTCAATCTGTTGCGCAACAGCTTCTTGATCGGCAGATGGCAGTGGATTCTTATACGTTTGGTCGGCATACACTGCGTGCGGCAACTGTGGTGCCTCGCCGCTATTGCGAAAGCAGAATCGCAGCCCATCTACCTCATACGTTGGCCGAATACCATCACCAAGATATTCTTTGCTAAGTTTAGTCTGTATATAGATTTCTTCGCTGAGGATGTGTTTTTGCTCACTCTGCTCATTATAGGCGAGTACTTTTTTTGGCTCACTCTGCTCGTGATGGTCTGGTAATGTTATATGTTCTGAGGCATGTGACATATACTATATTCTCCTTATCTGATACTGATATAATACCACTTTCTCAACAGAATAGCTTAGTTTTATGGCTATCAAGGCATTGCTTTGACAAACCCCCATCCTCTCTGCTACAATATAGCGGTTATGAAAAGCAGTATTCACCCACAAACCTACCGCCCTGTCGTATTTAGCGATGATCAGGCGGGCTTTGCGTTTTTGACGCAGTCGACGGTTGCTACCGACGACACCATTACCTGGGAGGATGGCAACGAGTATCCGCTCGTCAAGGTCCACATCTCCAGCAAGTCTCACCCATTCTTCACCGGTGAGGAGAAGATTATCGACACCGAGGGCCGGGTCGACCGCTTCGAGGCACGCCGCAAAGCTGCCGAGGCACGCCGCGCCGCTCTGGCCAACAAAGCCAAGAAGCAAAACGCCAAAAAGGCCGCCAAAGCTGCTCAAGCCAGTGCTGGCAAAGAGGATTTCGCTAAGGCCGCGTAACAACACACCTGCAAGGCAATGGTATGACACTCACCCTCTTTCTAAAAGGGTGAGTGTTTTTATATACCGGTTTACTCATACGTCTCCCTCTCTAACTTGGCGAGAGATTTTGTCCATCACTAGCATATAGCAACACAGATAATGATCTCAAGGATCTACTATGTTGCTATATGATTTTTCATGTATCGTGTTGCTTTTTACCTTACAACACGAAAGTTCCGTTTCCGCAGTCGCAACACCGCCTCGCCCAATCGTCCTACTAAGCCTTTTTTCGCCTGCACCTCAGCGACGTCGGCCGTTATAATATCGTGCATTTTACACAGCTCGGTATAAAACCGCTCTGGATTATCCTCTAGTGTCCAGGTATGCTTATAGTGACCCCTATCAGGGCCCTGCCATACGTACTCGGTGCTTCGTATGGTGCCGCCCTGCAAGACGGTTCTGATATCACTGTGGTTCGGGTTATTCGTTGCACCACCGACGTGCTCGCGGCGCACCCCAACTTGCGGCTCGCCCTGCTCACGTGTTGCAACAAAGCAGTTGCCGCCATCTCGAATAATCTTCACGCTCATTGCTGGGTTGTAGGCGTCCTCAAGCGGATAATCTTCAAGGATGCTTGGTCGAGTTATTTCGCCTGCTTCTTCTGTGGCATGCTCTTGCATCTTGTCCAGGATCGCCGCCATAACGCTGCGTGCTTTTTCGTGCAGCTCAGATGCCTCGTTTGTCTCTGTTGTTTCAGCCGCAGGTTCCTGAGTGGATACCGCTCCATCCTCTGATGGTTGGTCTATCCCCTTTCGTGATGCAATAAATGTTTCGAGCTCCATTTTGAGCTGCAGTGCTTCATCACTTGCTGGGTCAATTTTTTCAATCGTTGGGAGAGACCGTTTTTTCTCGACCACTTGCGCGTCTACTGTATGGCCACTCTCCTCAGTCGAATCCTTGCGGCGCACTTCGGCCGCCACACGCTCATCCTCGCTGTGCGTCAAACGGAAGAACCTCACACCATCCTCTCCCACTACTGCACCAGTTGCACAGTTCTTGTCCCACGCAAAGTCTTTCATGGTAGGCGCTGGCTGCGCTTCGCCAATCATATTTGCTGAGAGTTTAAAGAGTAGCACTGTACCGTTCTTCTGACGCTCTCCGTTATCATTCGTCTGGTTCTCATTAAAGGTATCAAACGCTACTACAGCCGTATGCATTTCTACTGGTATACCATCTGCTTCATGAATAGTACTGTCATGTGGTGCAAAGAACTGAGCCGTTACCTCTACTGGCGACGGAAACGTCTTTTCCTTAGCTAACGTGTAGTCTGCAAAGCTCCAGTCAAAACGAATCTTGAACTGATCAAGAAAATTATCATCATTCAATGCTAATGTATCTATACTATACACCTCTGTGCTGTCTGGCTGAGCAAGCGCTGTTTGCAGCTCACCTGCCATGCGTTCTTGCCCACTCCTATCATAGGCTTGCTCCGTGAGATGCTTCGTATTATAATATTTCATCACTGATGACTGCCCGCCTTTGTTCATCGCTTTTGCTCCTGATTTTTGTTGACATTACCTAATACCATATAAGGTACTCTCTCTCTCTTAATTTGTCAAGCTATTATGTAATAATTGCATGTACAAGCAAAAATATCTGAATCCTCACACATATTCTCTTTTCTACCAAAGCGACGGAGTAATGGGCGCTCGTGTAGATCTGGTAGTTACTCTGCAACTTCAGTATATCTAATAGCTCAAGAGTCACCCCCGTGGTATAATCATTAGTATATGCCCAAAATTTCTCTCGATATCGCCACCCTAACGGCTGAGCGTGCTGCGCTGGAGCAGTTTCTTGCCCAGCCCGATGCGTATAGCGCACCCGATTTTACCGCCAAGAATAAGCGCTTTGCGGAACTCGAAACCATCATTGCTACTGCTACCAAGCGCGCTACCGTGGAGCAGCAGCTGGCTGAGGCGCGTCAGCTCGCTCAGGGCAACGATGAGCTCGCCGAGCTCGCCAAACTCGAGATCCCCGAAGACGAAGCCACCATTGCCCAATTAGACGACGAGCTCTTCATCCTCCTCACCCCCAAAGACCCTAATGACGAGAAGAATATCATCATGGAGATCCGGGCTGGCGCTGGCGGCGACGAAGCCTCGCTCTTTGCGGCCGAGCTCTACCGCATGTATCTGCGCTGGTGCGAGGCACATGGTTACCGCACTGAGCTGCTGAGCGAGTCTGCCAATGACTCTGGTGGATACAAAGAAGTCATTTTCAAGATTTCAGGCGATGCACCCTACGCCAAACTCAAGTTCGAGGGCGGTGTACACCGCGTCCAGCGCGTACCCGTTACCGAGAGCCAGGGGCGCATCCACACCAGCACCGCCACAGTAGCAGTCCTGCCCGAAGCGGAAGAGACAGACATTACCATCAATCCCAATGACCTCCGCATCGACATCTACCGCTCGAGCGGCCACGGTGGGCAGAGCGTCAATACAACCGACTCAGCCGTGCGCATCACCCACCTCCCGACTGGTATGATCGTGACCAACCAAGATGAGAAGTCACAGATTAAAAACCGTGAGAAGGCTATGAGCGTCCTGCGCTCCCGCCTCCTCCAGCGCAAGATTGATGAAGAAAACGCTAAGCTTACCGCCGAGCGCCGCGCTCTAGTGGGCACTGGCGACCGCAGCGAGAAGATCCGCACCTACAACTTCCCTCAAGACCGCATCACCGACCACCGCATCCGCTACAGCCGCAGTAACATCCCCGCTGCCCTCGGTGGCGATATCGACGACATCATCGAGCGTCTCCAAAGCTACGAACGCGAACTAAAGGCACGAGGGGCAGAGCAGTAACGCTTCGCTCTGCTACTTTT
>CAUUSZ010000006.1:0-49704 GCA_963548065.1 uncultured Candidatus Saccharibacteria bacterium | reverse complement strand
GCTGTTCATCATGCTAATGGTGCTGGTGGTCGGTGTCCTGTGGCTACGACGAGGAAGGCGTTGATATGTCGAGCAATACTCAAAATTTAATTACTTAACTCTCAACGCTTGGAATGGTTCACGCAGGTTAAGAGGTATGGTGTGTCTTGATAATATTTTTATTCTATAAGTGTGAAAGTACTTCTGCAGGCTTATAGGTCACAGCTCTTTTAGGTCGATACGTTGCCATTTTTCAATGAACCTGCAGAGGCGGATGATACATACTAACAATACGAAACGCCCATGCCAGCCCAAGTGCGCCAACGATAATCAATACACTCATAGTTATCTCTACCTGCTTGTAATGTCGCACATGAAAGCGAGGAATAGTGGCAAGCACTGTAATAAGGAAGCCCAATGCTATGGCCGCTGAGGCAGGAATGAATTTATGTCCAATTTGGAAGGCGAATGCACCCATCAAGAACGCTGCTGAGCCATAGATCACGCGCGAAATAGGCCTACTACCACGGCCAAGCCATAGCATGCCAGCCGCAAAGCAGGTTGCATCCATACCGAAGATTATGATAGCTGCCCAAACTGAATCTATTCGTGTGTAGTGAGTCGTAGGGTAATTGACTATATATGATATTGCCTCTGATATCAGAGCAACAATGACAAAGATTAGCCATAGCCGTACCATCTGCTTGGTGCGGCGCACTGGTATATTTTGTAGTTGCTGGGCATGGGTGGATGACGTGCTCATGATCATTCCTCTTGTACTATAATTATCTTCTTAATCTTGAAGGCGGTGCAGTATTGCTCTCGTTCTTACTGACGCTAGCATGCTATTTACCTACATTCCATTCAATTCAACAAATTCATAGACAAACGCCCCGCTGCTTGGTGAAAAACAAAATACATCGTTGGTGCGATGGCTCGACGAATAGCGTGCCACGCAGCGGTTGTCACTGCTAATGGCTGCTCGAGCTTGATCACGAAACTTCTCTGGTGGAATAGTATGGTTGCCAAGGATAGCGGTGTCTCGAAATACCGACTCATGGTGAGGGAGGTTGTCTCCGTAATGATACCATCCTGAGCAACCGTGTGGGCAATCGGTAAAAGGCTGAATAGTCAGCAAGCGATCACGCGTCGCTTTGTCGGTGATGGTGCCAATAACCATACCATTCCTGCCATCCCAGCCGTCTATCGCATACCCCGACTGATAGCTCACATCCATATGGCGAATTGCATCGTGATCAAAGCGCCCATAGAAGATCGTCGTTGTGAAGCTACCAATCGTCCCCTCATACAGCCACCAGCCAATCGCCGCAACGACGAACACACCAAGAATAAGGATTGGTATAGAGATTTTGTCGAGAAGGAGTTTACGCATACTGTTATTGTAAACTACTATTGCAAAATATGTCAATTTATACCAAAAATACCTCTGCATGCAGAGGTATTTTGATGTGCGCCGAGTAGATTAGTCAGTGACTTCTACGCCCATGCTGCGAGCAGTACCCGCCACCGTCTTGATAGCTCCTTCGAGACTGATGGCGTTGAGTTGCTCCATTTTTGCCTGAGCGATCTCCTCAAGCTGTGCTCGGGTGATCGTCCCAACCTTGTCGCTGTGTGGCTTGCTACTGCCCTTCTTGATACCGATCGCAGCACGGATCATATCATCGACGGGCTGGCCGAGGCTGCGCCATGCAAAGGTGCGGTCCTCAAACACTTGGATATGGACAATAACATCCTTACCCATATCTGCCTTAGTGGCGTCGTTGAATGGGTTGATGAAGTCCATCATATTCAAGCCCCACTGACCAAGTGTGCTACCAACGGGTGGTCCGGCGGTGGCACGGCCAGCTGGAATACGAAGCTTCAGGTTGCCGATAACTTTTTTTGCCATTATTATTTCCTTTTACTCAATTACTACTGGTATTGAGTGCGTAACGTTGTTATTATAGTGGATCGCTCATGCAAATGCAAACCGCGTGCGAGGCTTATACCTTCTTGACCTGCAGCGCATCAAGCTCAACTGGCGTGTCGCGGCCAAACATGCTCACCATCACCTTGAGCTTGCCCTTGGTGGTGTCGATCTCACTCACGGTGCCATCAAAGTCTTTGAATGGCCCATCAATGATGCTGACCACTTCCCCTTCGCTAAAGTCAATCTGATGCTTGGGATCTTCCACGCCCATGCGCTTCTTGATCTTCTTAATCTCAGCCTCGCTTACAGGGGTCGGCTCGGTGCCACTCCCCACAAAGCCCGTGACGCCAGGCGTATTGCGTACAATGTACCATGTCTCGTCGGTGAGTTTCATCTCAACTAAGACATAGCCTTGGAAGATCTTAACCTCAACAACTTTGCGCTTGCCGTTTTTGATCTGGATTTGCTTCTCCTTGGGGACGATTGCATCAAAGATTTTGTCGGCCATATCAACGGCCTGAATGCGCTGGCGGATGCTATCGGCTACCTTCTCTTCGTAACCGCTGTAGGTGTGGATAGCATACCATTGCCGTGTGCTGTCGTAGCGTTTTTTTGTCATTGTCTACCTCCCCAGGATAATTTGAAATAGATATTTAAATGCAGCATCGAGCAGCAAAAGCGTCGCACTAAACACTGCAATAAAGCCAAGTAGTGCACCAGACATTTTCCATGTTGTTGCGCGATCGGGCCAGCGCACCATACGGAGCTCATACCAGGCTCCAGCAAAGTAATTGCGAATCGCCGAGAATGGGCCACGGCGCTGACGCTTTGGCTTGGTTGCTTTTGGTTTTTTGGCCTCGGTTTTGGCTGGTGCCACAGAGGTCGTCTTTTCTTTTGACGTTTTGGTTTTGGTGGGCGTGGTGTCTTGCGCGGTGATGCGCGTCACGCGGTTGGTTGATGATTTTTTGCTTGGTTTCGCCACAGCATACTCCCCAAATTTAATAGCCTGTCTTTGCAGGCTGTCAAGCCCTAGTGTAGCGCGCTATAGCGAGGGTTGTCAAGGGTGAACCGTGGTTTTGCATTGTACTTCTGCTACTGCTCATGACAGATTTGGGTATACATACCTGTTTATTCTCCAAGGGGGCATTTACTGCGAGCTCGTATGTTTGTCGTGCGTCGTCTGCTGCGCAGCTGGCAGTGCAAAGAAGAAGGTTGAGCCATGATTAAGCTGACTGGTAAACTCGATGCGCGTACCGAGCTTGCGTGCGAGCTTGGCAGCAATGTAGAGACCAAGGCCAGTTCCGCCAGTTTCGCGAGTGCGGTAGTCTTCGCTGCGCCAGAAGCGTTCGAGGATGTGTGCTTGGTCGCTCTTGCTAATGCCAATGCCCGTGTCGCGCACAGCGATGATAATGCGATTACCCTTCTTGCGCGCACTGAGGTGGACCTCTCCTTCTTTGGTGTATTTGAGGGCATTAGAGAGGAGATTTTGGATAAGTTCACGTACATATAATGAGCTTGCGACGACATGGCCCAGCCGCGGTGATGTCTCGAGCGTGAGAGTAAGCTGCTTTTTGGCAGCCTGGGAACGATACTGATGGTAGAGGTCATCCATGAGCGCACGGACATTAAGTAGCTCTGGCATGTCGGCGGCGCCACGCTCAGCCTGTGCAAGGGTGCTGAGGTCATTAACCATCTTTGCTAAGAAGACGATTTGCTCGTGAGCTGCATCAAGGTGATCTTTGAGTGTGCGCTGCGGCATATCGCGCCGGTGGAGCATAAGCTGGATATTGCTCAGTGCCCCCTCGGCTGCCGTCAAGGGAGTGCGAAGTTCATGGCTCACCACGCTAATAAACTCATCGCGCTCTTCTTCAAGCGATTTCTCTTTCGTAATGTCGCGCAGGATAAGGACGTAGCCATCACTTGAATCACTCATTGTATTGATCGCACGTATTGGAGAAAATATGATACTAAGACGGAGCATCTCGCCCGATACTTCCATCCACACATCATCGCGTGTTTGCGTAACAGTTGCAGCGTGAAGTAGCTGGGTTAGATAGACTGGTTGCTTGGCACTATCGCGCAGTGGAAGGATGGTATCGATTGGCTTGCTATGTGGGCTTGTGTTGGTATCAAGCAAATCGAGTGTTGCAGCGTTGTAAAGTTGGATAATGCCCTGCTGGTCGGTTGCGATAATAGCGGTCGCGAGATTGTTGATAATCGTTAGAAGCCGATCGTGCTGCAAGGTCATTGCCTCGCGACTGGTATGCAGTGCCGAGCGGTAGAGATTGTGGCGATATGCGAGGGCAACAATGACCACACCAAGCATAAAGGCCATCAACGTTGTTGTGGTAATATCAACAATACTTTGTGGCGTCAGCCAAAATGCATCAAGTGCTGCTGTAATAAAAAGCACAAGTGCACTGAGCAGCCACCCAGAAAAGCCAGCATAAGCAAAAGCCGCCAGCATAAACAACGACCACGCACAGGTAAACGGCACTGCCACACCAGAGATACTGAGCAGATAGCTCGCAGCGAGACCATGATACAAGACGAGCTGCCACGCTCGCTGCTTATTCGTCTGCGACGGACGGAAACAGGTGTAGAGACCAAGAGCAAGCCAAGCGCTGGCCGCTGCATAGAAAGACCATTTGCCTGCCCCAGGAATGCGCTGCATTGCATCAAGACCGAGGAGTTTGCTATACGCGAAAAGTAGGAGCGGAAAGACAACACTGCTGACTCGTACAACAGTACTAGTTTGGCTATTGGTAGCGTATGGCGACACGCTTCTAGTATACCTGGAGTATGACGGTAGGCACAAGCGTTTTGTGTGATATTTGCTTATGCTATATCATTGGTGTTTCGTGCTTAAGCCGCTGCCGGTGTGATCGGTAGTGAGGATCATGCCGCTCTACCAGTCCCCAAAAGGCTGACGAGTGATTCATGTGGTGAGTGTGGCAGAGCTCGTGGATCAAAACATAATCAATTAGCTCATCGGGGAGTTTCATGAGCGCAATATTAAGGCTAATTGTGCCTGTGCTGCTGCAGCTTCCCCATCGAGTACTTGCATGGCTGAAGCGAATACGCTGGTAGGTTGAGTTAGTGTGTGCAGCAAGCTCGTGGAGGCGCTGTGGCAAGTAGGTTTTGGCCTCGCGGCGCAAGATGGTTGCAACTTCTCGTCGGATAGCGCACTGAACGGCTGGCTCGTCTATGGTGTGCTCTGGCGGGAGAGAGACGAGCAGCTTTTGCCTTGCGATGCGCACAGTGGGCCGATTGACCATTTGTGTGCGGATGATAGCGATCGAGTGATGTTTACCAATTGTCTCTCCATCTTGATAAATATGTACCGCGTGCTGGTGCAGGAGCTGGCGGAGTGCTTGGCGGTTGGTGACAATGCTGTGGCGAACGAGAAAGAGTGGTGCGTGCCGTGGGGCGCTGGCATAGAGCTGGCCATTTGGCGCGAGTCGTATTGTGATGGAACGCGCCTTGGCGCTGCGCTTAATAGCGATATCGCCAAACTCATCGTCGTGGAGCGTAGAAGACATAGATAAAAGCCTCCCTCCTTTTAACCAAGATGTTATTTTATTGCACAATGTAGCGTGCCGAGCGAATTTGTCCTCGCCGTGGGGTGCTCGACATAGCGCGCATTGGGTGACTGGCTGGTGTCGGTGGTGGCACTTGAGTGCGTTGCTTTGTTACTGGTGGAGCTGTGGCTGGTGTTTTGCTCGGCAGAGCTTCGTCCTCAGTTTGTTGATCGATCTGCTTCAAGAAGGTAAGGGCAGCATGGGACTGTGATGAATACGGGTGCTTGCCGCTGATGACAAAATAGAGCTCGCCAGCGGTAGGTTCACTAAAGCGCCGTACGTAGTAATCGAATGCCTCACGTGAGAGCCGCTGATTCTTAACACTTCGGCTTCGGGCTGTTGTTACATCCGTTTGGACCCAAATAATCACTGGCCGATACCCTTCACTCCGTGCCCAGCGGACAAATTCACTTCGGCGAGCCCGGGTATTGCTATCGCCCTCGTATATGAAAGGCTGCTTGGTTTTAGCGATCTCTTGTAGAAATGTCTTCCCTACTACTGCTGCGGCTGCATCGTCTTGGCAGTAGCCCGAGAGCTCGTTAATATCAATAAAGGGTGAGCCAAAGGCCTTGGCAAACTGAGCGGCAAAAAATGTCTTGCCGCTACCGGGCAAGCCAACCATGAGTATTGCAAAGGGCCGAACTGGAGGCGTTGGTTGCATGTATTTTATTATAGCAGACTCCGCGTGGCGTGAGGGATTTTTAGCATAAACGAATCAATAGTTACTTTGCAATAGAAAATTCTTCCGGTTTGGCTATAGATTTGATATACTGTAGATAGTAACAGAGGGGCATAGTACAACGGCTAGTATAACGGTCTCCAAAACCGTAGATTGAGGTTCGATTCCTCATGCCCCTGCCACAATAGTATTCAACCTCCCCGACGGAGGTATTTTTTGCCTAAAGGAGTGATATACTATAGGTTATGTCAGCCCATGATGCCATTACCCACCGCGTTACACGCGCCGTGCGGCAGGTTTCGCCAGCAGCTTTTGCGGAGCGTTCGGCTGCGCGCAAGATAGTGCAGCAGTTTGCCGAGCAAGCTGGCTTGATTTATTTCGGAACGATCAACCCGCGAGATGACGACTACCACCCAATCCGCGGCTACACTATGTCGACGACCCATCGCGATAGGCACTATAGCGTGGGTAATATCCGCGGCTATAATGTCACACTTGTGTCGCGGCGAGATATGGTGCGCATTGCCAATAGTCCCAAGCCTTCGCCTCAACAGTGGCTGATAGCCGCGGTAGATATGTACACACGCCGTGATGTACCGTATATGTTTATTGGTCGGCAGGGTAAGATTGCCAGCTACCCGAGCTACAAATTGCAACCACTCCGGCTCGGGATGTTTGGGCCGCAACCAGAAGAATTTATGCAGAAATATACGGTGTATGGTGAGCTCGGGCGAGCAGTTGAGATAGAACGCTACCTTACGCCTGATGTAGCATCGGTGATAGTATCGCATTTTGATGATCTCAGTATTGAGATCTCGAGCGGTGTCCTCTATACCTATGCTGCTATGGCAACGCCGACGATGGAGCTGCTTGACCGGATGGTTTCTGATGGTCTCTGGCTAGCAGCGACATTCGACGTGTTTGCCGAGCAGCTTGCCGCTGCGCAAGCTGAGCGCCATACCACCATTCACCAGGGTTATCGCCATAGATAGTCTTAGATGATGAAACCTAATAGATAGTTCCCATACCCCTTCCCCTCTTCTGCTTCCCTTAAAAAATACAGTAAGAGCTAATGCTGCTCAAAACGCGGCCGTCTACGCAAATGATTAAGAATTTACTAGGTTTAGTGGCAATCCTTTAGAAACGTCACCCCAATAAAATAGTGAGTAAAAACTGACGCAGAAAAACAGAGACTACAGGTAGTAACATGGAAACAATCGATCATAGAACCGCACCGGTCGCTACACTAACTCTCGCAATTGATTGCTGGCACAAAAAACAGCATTCGTGACTGAATGCTGTTTTTGGTTGTTATTGCAATAAGACTAGCCTTTGCGCGGCTTGACCTCGTTACGGCCGAGCGATTTCTTCGTCTCGGTGTAGGTAGCGTGCCGGCGAGCGATTGGGTCATACTTACGCAGAACAAGCTTATCTGGAGTATTCATCGTGTTCTTACGTGTTACGTAGGTACGGTGTTTAGTGAGATTGCTCACGAGAGCAATAATCTTTCGCTTGGTATTGTTCTTCTTTGCCATTTCTTTACTCGTTAGATTTTATAAAACATCTTGGTTGATTATAGCATAGCCCATGGTGTAATGCTAGTGGCGATGAGGATTTGCTATTCAGTAGCAGTATAGGCTGCCCAGTTGGCCTGCTCGTCAGCACTGAGCGCTTGGGCCTCGGCGATAACCGTAGCAAGCTGTGAACTACTCACTGTGAAGGTTTCGCCACTGTCAATGTTATCACGCTGCCCCATTAAGGCTACCAAGCGATTCTCGGCATATGCAGCCTGCGCAGGGTTAAGCTGCTGAGCTTGATGATGACTCTTGATGAAGCGCCGCGCCAAAAGCGACTGTGAGTCGCCATCTTGGGCAGTGAGCGTAATTGGCTTTTGCTCTAATGTGGTAGCTTGTTGGTTCTTCTTCTCAGAATGAGCTGGAGTGTGCTGCGCTTGCGATTGACTAGAGATAGTTGCTGGGCGGTTAGCTTGCTTCTTGTCTGTATTGCCGCGATTATCACGTTGCCGCTGCGGCTGTGGAGCAGTTTGCGCAGGGCGGTGCGGAGCTTCTTGTGGTTGCTGAGCTGGGATCATTGCCACGACATATGCAAGTGGCACTGTAATGAGCAGCAGGACAATTGCCGCGAGACCAGTTGCATATTGACGAAGTGCGCTCGATGGAGCGGGTGCGTGATGGCGAGTGAGTGTAACGAGTGCCCATAGTTTGCTCGTGAGCGCGAGGCTACCAGCGATCGGAAGATAGAGTGGCAGGAGCCATAGATCGCGCGGGTGATGCTTAAGGTGTGGAATATTGCGCACGGCCTGCCATATAAGCCAGCCAAGCACAAGCCCAAGGATCGTTACACTGCTCCAGAGCGTTGCAATAGTCGCTGTTCCAGACAGAGTGCTGTATACGTTGTTGACGAGCGTGCTACTAAGCACGATCAGCGCCCCAAGATAGAGCAAGCTCGCAAAGCAAAAGCCAATGTGCGTAAGCCAGACAAGTAGCCCTGCTTGCCAGATACGTGCGTGCTGATGCCAGAGTTGCCAATAGGCGGCGCGACTCAACTGGGTATAACTACTTGCAATCCGGTAGAGCTCTGCCGGGTGGTTGATCTGCGTGAGAGCACTGTGCTGGTAGGCTGCATGGTGTTGTGGAGGCAGAGACAGCGCAATACTTGATGGATGATGCGCGGCACATGGCTGCACCTCTACACTGCTCTGTGTAACGTGCTTAAGCAGCTCAAGCCGAATGGCAAAGGTGTCACTCGTTATAGCATAAGCCTGGCCGCGGCGGCTCTGCATGGGCAAAATAACACGCTGCTGCATATCGAGGAGCCAACTGCCGATTCGCTGAGAGAGCGTCGCTCCACCAGTATATTGTTGGCGGCCACTGACGAGCCCAATAGTTGGCTCGGCAAAGGGTAAAAGGAGGTTAATTGTCGATGTTGTCCAGCGCGCACGCGGGGTTGTGACAATCACAAGGCTCACACGCCGCACTTTTTCGATTAGCGAGGCAAGCTGCGCATCATAGCTCATCATCTCAGGCTGCTCGACTACCGTTGTTGCATATTCTTTGGCGATTGCTCGAAGAGATTGGTGGGCGTGCGAAGCGTCGTTAATCGAGACGAGTAGCTGCGTTGGCTTGCTATGCTCTTTGATGCTAGCGAGGCAGCTCTCGAAGACTTCTGGGTCTTCATCCTCAGCAACGACTAAGACTGCGTATTTTTTGCGAAGGGTTGCAGTGTAGGTTTTATTCTTGCGAGCACTCGCCACGCGGAGCCACCAACTCAGGACGATCATGAGAAATATCACCCCTCCAATCCACCAACGATACCTGTCGATTACTTCCATACACTGTATAAAACCAGCCATTGCCATAGACTCCTCTTTATTTAATGGTTATCCTTATTCTAACACGAAACTTTATCGTACAAACACTCTATCGACAAGAGATCGCTCGAACGATAGACAATATGTATTGTAGCCACGAATACCCCCATTTGTCAATAGATTCTAGGAGAATTATGTATACATGTACTATAACCTCCCCGATTACGACATTGAGTATAGCGCAAAAAAGCCTAGTTATAGATGTTATATGAGGTAGGCTGACCACTGGTAAAACCTTGCACGCTCTATTAGACGAAGCAGTGAAGAGTAGGGGTAAGTGTGCTAGCGAAACGAGCGTATCAAGAACCAAATCAGTAAGGCTTGCTGGTACGTACCTCGTATGGTAGAATACCAAGTAATGCCGCGATAGCTCAGTTGGTAGAGCGCATCCATGGTAAGGATGAGGTCTCGGGTTCAAGCCCCGATCGTGGCTCCATGGCTGAATTTGTTGATCACCCCATTGCTGGGGTGATCTTTGTTGTTGACTGGTAGTGAGGATAGTGAGGACGTTTTTTCGCTCGCTGAAATATATGGCGAGAAGCCCCCTTCCTTGCCGAGTACCATCAGAAACGAGTTTAGACCGGCCGGCGGTGACGTGGTAGCCGATAGACACGACCCGTTGGGGTTGGTGCTTGGTGACGGCCTCGCTGTGGAGGTGTAACTTCGGCTAAGCCATAAGCTGCCGCTGTAGTTATTGGATAGTCGTCTCTATAAGACTCAATTGATGATCGTGGAGTGCAGTATAGGCCAAGTGGATAGTCACACCGTGTGATTGACCGAGTCCTACCACCGAGAGAATTCGATCTATTATAGGAGCGAGTAGTAAATATGCTAATAAAGTCGATTTGCTCTTCCCTTATGGTGGACGACATTAGTGAGTTATCTGGCTTATACTGAGCGTATAGCAGTGAGCTGGGCGCATTGTGGAGTATTTCCAACTCCATAGCTAGACAACCAAGTGCATTGCGGATAGCGAGGATTTTATCACGGCCATGAGTGATTTCTTTGGCATGGAGAGGGCTTTTTGCAGACCCGCTCATCCCTATCTCGCGACCCCATTGCACGGTAAATGGTGTGAGGTCGCGGGCAAGTTGCTCGACGTGGTTGGCTATTTTGTCGCGCCGTTTAGTGTCTACCTCGCTATCCTTTCGCACAACAAGGGATGGAAAAAGTGGTATAAGAGGATGCCTGTGGAGCTCTTCCTCTGATATTGGCCACTCGGTTGGCTGGTAATCTTCTCGTACGTGACGAGCCTGTGGCGGCCTATCGAGCGTAGCAGCAATAAGAATATGATCGAAATACTTTTTTGTCATAGAGTGCAGTATATCGCAAAAGTCCTTTTATTAACAGAGGTACGCTGCATAATTGTAAGAGATTGTATGATTTGTGTTTTTCGCACTTTGACATTGGCAAAAAATTTGCTATACTAATTCACAGTTAGTTCATTTTATTTGCCGGAGTCGTCTAGTGGCAATGACAGGAGACTGTAAATCTCCCGCTTTTTAGCTTCGTAGGTTCGAGTCCTACCTCCGGTACCATTTCTGCCGCTTTAGCTCAGCTGGTCAGAGCAACTGTTTTGTAAACAGTAGGTCTACGGTTCGAATCCGTAAAGCGGCTCCATACGTATATAGCGAAGACTTTCTTAAGGAGGAGGTCTTTTTTGTTTTTTGCAATTACGTAGTAGCTGTAATTGGTGAGGACATATTCCCTACTCTCTGCATGGACGCACAAAGAATAATGTTGGAAGTGTGGTAATTCTGTGTATGTGTAGTGAGGATAGTGATATATCAGGCTTACGCAGCGAGAACCCCCGCCCTGAGAATGTAAATAAGGCAGCATACATACTGCTGCCTTATTATTGTACTTAGCCTTTATCTACCTTATACCGCTGGCGCTACATCGTAATGCGGCGTGGCGTGCTGCGCTGGATGCGATTGGCGGGCATTGGGGCTCGTGCTGGTGGATGAACAGCAACGGACTGTCGACTATATGCGGCATTTGGCTGCGGCTGCGGAGGTGCTTGAGTATACGCTGGCGCTGCTGGAGCAGGCAATGCAGCCGGTGGATGGTAATACGCCGTTGAAGGTTGGTGTTCTACCTGCTGAGACGGCACAGTAATGCGTTGCTGGGGTTGCTGGCGAGGCTCTGGTTGTGCTCGGTGCTGCTGCTGCGGTGATTGCGCAGAGGTAGGCTGGGGCTGCATCTTGGTCCGAATGCGCTGAGCTTTTTTGTGGTCGCCAGCTCGTTCGTAACCTTCGGCCAGGAGCTGATATGTTTGGGTACCAGGCTCTAGCTTGGCAGCTCGCTCAAGTGACTCTAACATTTTCTTACTATGACCGAGCTTTTCCTGCACCTTAGCATAGGCAATATGTCTGGCAGCGAGCTTGTCCTCCATTGCCAGTGCTTGTTCAAAGGCGAGAGCAGCTTTGTCGTAGCGCTTGGTTTCGTAATAGATGAGGCCAACGTTATGCAAGCTCGAAGCGCTTGGCTCGAGGCTTTGAGCGATCTCAAAACACTCAATCGCGTCATCAAATGCCTTCTGCTTAGCGTATAAAATACCGAGGCGGTTATACGCGGTTGCATTACGCTCATCTACCCGCAGAATCGTGAGCAGTGCCTTCTCGGCACGGAGATAGCGTCGATCGCGGAGTGACTCCTGAGCTACCTCCCACAGGCGATCAAGCTTACCCGAGAGGCGCATTGGCAATTGTGAAGTGGTCTCGGCAACTGATTGCTGCTGCCACAAGGCAAAGGCACCAGCGCAGGCTACCAATAATAATCCATACATAGTTATAGTATACCACATGCCAGTAGCTGAATCCGCACGCTGGCATTGGCAGTAATGCGCTCGTGTGCGCGTGCGATATGTTCTGCCTGGGTAAGCAGCTGCTGCGATGGTTGCGTCCGAAGTGTATGCCATATAATGTGCAACACGCACTCAAGTAAGAGCAATGCCCGAGCTCGATCGTGGCTATAGCGCTGCCCAATCACGATGCGTTGACGGGTAGCACCAGTGATATATTGGCGTGCGTCGGTCATTGCCAGAGCAATAGTGCGAAACTCCTCATCATTAGCAGCCAAGCGTGCGATCGTTGCAGGTTGCTGCTGCGCAATAAACTGTAGCTGAGCGCGGCGCGTCGGATCACTAATGCCAAGTTGATCAAGCTGATTGGCTGTTTGAGCTCGCTGAGGTGGAATAATGTGGACGGTTTGGACGCGTGAGCGAATTGTTGCCAGCAAGCGTTGGGGTCGATGGCTGGTGAGGACGAGATGAAGCGCGTGGGGCGGCTCTTCGAGGAGCTTAAGGAAGGCATTTTGGGCGGCAGGTGTCATCCGGTCGGCATCATCGATAATGACAAATTGCCGAGCCGTTGCCTTGCCCTGGGTGAGTGTGTGCAGCGAGCGGATGTCATCAACACGAATTGTCCCGCGTTGCTGGTCATCATGGCCCTGGCTGGTATGAGGCCGGAGGATAAGTGCGGTGCGGCTCGCAACCTGCCGTGCCGCGGTCATAAGCCCAAGCCCAGGTGCACCAACAAGAAGCAATGACTGTGGTGGCTGCTGCGCAAGCTGGGTAAGACGCTGCTCGGTGCGGGGGTTATAAACGAGCGATGGCATCGGCTCCCTCGGGAAAGAGTGCTATAAAGGCGGCTGGCGGCGGTGCAATAAAGGTCTGGCGCACACCAGCACGAGTTGTGATTTTGAGCTGATAGGCGTGCAGGAGGAGGCGCTCCCCTGCTGATCCATAAACGCGATCACCAACAATCGGCGTGCCAATATATGCCAGATGGACACGCAGCTGATGTGTCCGACCAGTGCGGGGGCGCAGAGCGAGTAAGCTCATACTGGACTGCGTGGCGAGTACTTTATAGATTGTTTGGGCAGATTTGCCGCGTGGATCGGCTCGAAAGGTGCTTGGCGCGGCCGGGTTACGCCCCAGCGGGACATCGATCTTGGCTTGCTGCTGACGGGGTTGCCCTGCCACAATCGCTAGATATGTCTTCTTAGCGTGGCGCTCGGCAAATTGCTTCTTAAGCCGCTGGAAGGCCTCAGGCGTACGTGCACCAATCATTACTCCACTGGTGTCGCGGTCGAGCCGATGGACAATCCCTGGCCGATTTGTCTCCAGTCCAACCGAAGTATAGCGCCGGAAGAAGTCTGCTACCGTAAACTCATCATTGAGCGCACCTTTGCTGTGTGTGAGGATACCAGCTGGCTTATTGATAACAATCACATCATCATCGATATAGAGGATCGGGAGGGTTTTGTCGCTATGGTCGGCCATATCAGGTAGGTTGATGGCGATACTATCGGTCTCTGCGACCAATTGGCGTGGCTGACAGACGACTCTATCGTTGACAGCGACGTGGCCAGCCTTGATGTGTTTTTGCCAAGTGGAGCGACTGGTCTCGGGGTGGCGCGTTGCAAGCAGGCTATCAAGACGCTGGGTGGTGCGCCGCTGCTGAAAAAGATAGACATCCTTGCCCTTGAATGGTAAACCGTAGGTTGCGATGTCACTAAGTGGGTTGGGGAGAATTTCCCCTGTTGCGTCACTTTTTGCGGTGTAGATCTGCTGCATGATGTAGGACGCCTGATCTTCCGCCGTATCATCGATGAGCAAAAAGTACTGCCGGCGGTCGAAGCGAAAGCGCACCAGCTGGTTGATGGGCTGTGGGTGGCTACTGGCGATTTGGTCGATGTGGCGTGGGACATTATCGTCAGTCGCTTGGTTAAAGCGCCGCAAGATGGCAAGGAGGTCGCTTGATGTTATTTTCATACAACGACTCCATCTCGCGCTCTACTCATGATGTACTCCGCAGGCCAACTGCCTTTTGTACGCGGAGGAGCGTGATGCTAGCGACCTCATTCATCGCTCGCTCAGAGCGCTCGAGAGTAGCAAGCAGTGTCTCGTCGGAAATGCCTGCGAGCCGTGCTTGAAAATCAGTGAGGAAGGTAGCCACCGCCTCAGCTACTGCACGCTTGAGTGGGCCATATTGGGTCTGCCCTACCCACTCGGCATTCACCTCGGCTTGCGGGCGATTGGTCAAGATTGCAAGCAGTTGAAGTAGATTGGTAATACCCGGCTGGCGCTGCCAGTCGAAGTTGATAACACCAAGCGAGTCTGTCGTAGCAGCCATGATCTTTTTGCGCGCTTGGGCGGGGGTATCAGCAAGGTTTATCTTGGACTTTTGGTCGGTGGAGCTCTTACTCATCTTCTTTTCTGGGTTCGTCAGGCTGCGAATGCGTAGACCGGTGTCGCGCTGGATGAAGGCGGTTTGCTTGGCAGTTGGCTCTGGAATAGTGAAAAGTTCGCCAAACTTATGATTCATGCGCAGTGCAATATCACGGGTAATCTCCAGGTGCTGGAACTGATCCTCACCGACTGGCACCCATCGGGCGTTGTAAAGAAGGATATCAGCTGCCATTAGGACAGGATAATTGAAGAGCCCAACGGTGACATTATTGTTGGTATCAGCTGATTTTTCTTTAAACTGCGTCATGCGGCTCATCTCGCCAAAGCCAGTAAAGCAATCTAAAATCCATGTGAGTTCACTGTGCGCTGGGATGAAGCTCTGCCGGTAGAGAAACGTATGTTCGTCGGTGATGTCGAGCCCTGCTGCGATGAAGTACTTGAGGTTTGTTAGCGTATTCTCGTAGAGTGTCGTGTGATCGATCGGTGTGGTAAAGCTGTGGAGGTCGGGCACAAACATATTGAGCTGGTAGCGCCCAGCGTAGCGCTGCTGCAGCTGTACCATTGGTACAAAGGCACCAAGATAATTGCCAAGCGTTGGCTCTTCATTGCTACGAATTCCGGTGAGGATAACTTCTTTGGACATATACGTAGTATAGCATTTTCGGTGGCGAGTTTGAATAAGAGGTCAGAACACGCAGTATATGAGGTACTATACGAAATGATATCATTGACATAGAGTAGCGTTTCTGGTTAGCTAGATAGTAAGGATTCGTTTCGAGCAATCGATACGAGAGGAGTGATGTCAAGAAAAACCTAAGGAGTACCATGCTAAAAACTATCAAAACGAAAAAAAATACGACAAAATATACTCTTGTTGCGCTGGTGGCGGGCTTTGCGCTGCTGAGCGTTGGGTCGAGTTATATTCACGCACGATCTGCACAGAACTCTAGCAATAGCAATCTATCTAACATTACTGCCAACACCAATACTGATGGATTCCAGCAATCAAACCACTACAATACGCCAAAAGGCTTCATGAATGACATCCAGACGATCTTCAAAGGAACGGATGACTACTATCACCTTTACTACTTGCTCAATAAAAACTATAAGTCGAGCAACGATGGTACCGAGTGGTACCATATTCGCACCAAGGATTGGGAACATTTTGAAGATCTTGGTGTGGCGATTCCTAAATTTGTTAACGGCTGGTCGGCAGTTGCCTCGGGTTCGGTGTATCAGAACAGCAATGGATTTTTCCGTGACTTACCCAAAACGGCAATAATTGCCTACTTTACGAGCTATACTGAGACTGGTCAACACCAATATGTCGCATATTCGCTCGATGATGGTCGCACCTACCACCCGTATAATCACAGCCAGCCAGTTATGAAGGCGAAGTCCAAAGAGCAGAACTTCCGCGACCCACACGTCTGGTACAATGAATCTACCAAGAAGCTAATGATGTATCTGGCTGAGGGCGATAAGGTTGGTATCTACTCAAGTACTGACGGAAAAAAGTGGGAATACCAGGGCGCAACCATACTCAACGGTAGCACACTTGATGGCAAAGATCTTGGCCTTATCGAGTGCCCTAACCTCAAGAGCTTTTATGATCCGCAAACAAAGATCACTAAGCACGCGCTACTCTTTGGGGCCAATGGCTATCAATATGGTTCGACAACTGGCAGCTACTACATGATTGGTCACCTCGAAGCCAATGGTACCTTTGTCGCCGAGCAGCAACCAGAACGGCTTGACCACGGAACGGACTACTATGGCGCTAATTATTACCAAGAAAGCCCAACACGTGTTAAGAGTATTGGCTGGATGGGTAACTGGGAGTACTCACAAGGGCAGATTCTGAAGAATGATGGTCAAGAGGCGAAGCATATCGGCTCGATGAGCTCAACCCATTCCCTCTCGATGACCCAAAAGGATGGGAAGTATGTCGTGCGGTCGCGCTTGATCAATAATAATGCGCGCACCAGCGGCCTCCGCACAAAGCAATCGGCCCGAACGTCTAAGATTGCACCTGATGGCTACCACAAAGAATTGCTCAAAGTCAATCGCAAAGCTTCGCAAGAGATTAGTCTTCACTTTGCAAACAATACGGCCAATACGAAAGGCCACGTTCGGGTCTTTATCAATCAAAACGACAGTCGCGTGAGTGTTGACCTTAACACCGAGACTGGCACCTACGAGGTGAAACGGAATAGCTCGAAGATCACTGGTGAAGCGAA
The DNA here is from genome assembly GCA_963548065.1 of uncultured Candidatus Saccharibacteria bacterium. Lineage (GTDB taxonomy): Bacteria > Patescibacteriota > Saccharimonadia > Saccharimonadales > Saccharimonadaceae > Saccharimonas. The sequence continues at coordinate 32,707 of CAUUSZ010000006.1, read as the reverse complement.
AAATAAGTACGAGAAGGCGTATGCAGTATATAATGATTGGCAAAATCGCCAGCGCTACTTTGTCTATCTCGTTGCCGACAAAGGGAGCCTTGAGATTGCTATGCCAGATGGGCAGATCTATTCGCTGATGAAACTATCAAGTGATCCAAACATGCAAGTTGCGGTGGAGTCAAGTACTGACAATAGCGTATCGGCGACGCTATGTGACTTCCAAAACAAAACACGGTAACATAGCACAAGAAGAATTTCTTCTCTAACAGATAATAAAGCTCCCTTGTTGTAGAAGGGAGCTTTATTATATCAGGAAAGGTGTAGTAGTATGCAGCACTGTATCATACTATATAGGAAAGCGGACTTATTGTTCGAGGTGTTTGGCAATAAGTTTGGCATAGCGTTTGCGGATCTCATGGCCAGTGATGGCTGTCTCAATCACGACATTGCGACGCTGGCGCTGGATTGCCTTGAAGTGCTTTGGTATCATCACTGCATCGAGTGTACCGTAGAGAATCGTTATCGGTAGCGGTGGTAGATTACAGGCATCACCGAGCGAGGTTTGGAGTAAAATGCTATTGCGCGCCGTCTTGGCGTATGGCGAAAACCCTTCGCGGCTGACATGAAAATTCTTCTGTGTCCGTTTGTACTGATTGACTGCGCCGATGAGCTTTGGTGACGCATTGATCGCCTTAAGAAATCCTTTGCCAATTGTCTTGAGTAATGCCTCGCGTAGTGGGCGCTTAGCGATATCACGTGGTAGATAGATCGGTGGTGAGCATAGCACAAGCTTTTGGACGCGGCGAGGAAACAGCTTGGTGTATTCAATTGCGACTAGTGTACCAAGTGAGTGCCCACACAAGATCACCTGGCGCAGCGGCGCAGCATGGCGAATCGTTTTGCGCAGGGCACGCGCATGATCGGTCAGGGTATAATCGGGCCAGGCAGGCTTGCGCGATTGGCCAAAGCCTAGCAAATCAACTGCCAAGACTGGTTGGTCACTAAGCTGGTTTAACACGTCTTGCCAAATATTATGATTTACTCCAATGCCGTGAATAAGCACAATAACTGGTCGAGATACGTCGTGCCAATCGCCAAACACCTGGGTATGCAGCGGATACGCCAGGCCAAATAGTTCGTGGAGTTTGTCATACATACTAGTGTGATATTGTATCATTTTTTGCAGGCTGGCCGCAAAAGAATGATGACTTAATGCATATAAGGGACTTGTTAACACTTCTAGTGTCTAGAAGCTACACTCTATCTCACTACCCTTAGTAATATTTTACTATAGCAAATACCCTGCCATGTTGACAGGGTATGTTATGAAGCAGGCAAAATGCTTAACGCTTCGAGTATTGCTCGCGTTTGCGGGCACTGCGCAAGCCGTATTTTTTGCGCTCTTTTTCGCGTGGGTCGCGGCGCAAGAATTCGGCCTTCTTGAGTGTACCGCGCAGGTCTGGTGCGCCAACGGTAATCGCTTTAGCGATCGCCATCTTGATAGCATCAACCTGACCGCTGAGGCCACCACCCTTCACCAGGACGGTCACATCAAACTCTTTTTGCTTGCCAACCAAGGCCAGTGGGTCAGTCACTTCAGCTAGCAATGTCTTGTTGCCTGATAGGTAGTCGAGCGCTGACTTGCCATTGATCGTCACATTTCCCTTACCTTTGACCAGTCGAGCGCGGGCAGTAGCGCTTTTGCGCCGGCCAAGACCATAATCGTAGGTTGCTTGTGCCATTTATTGTACCTCTACTTTCTCTGGTTGCTGTGCGGTGTGGGCGTGCTCTTCGCCAGCAAAGACGCGGAGACGAGCTAGGCGATCTGCTGCAAGCTTGTTTTTGGGTAGCATACCCTTCACAGCAGCAGTAATGATGCGCTCTGGTGCGTTTTCGCGCACTTCCTTGAGCTGAGCGTCTTTGATACCACCAGGGAAACCACTGTGATGGTAGTAGATCTTATCCGTCTCTTTCTTGCCAGTCACAACAGCCTTAGCTGCATTGATGACGACAACGTAATCGCCCCCATCGACATGTGGTGTGTAGGTTGGCTTGTATTTGCCGACCAAGTACTGTGCGATGGTTGTTGCGGTGCGGCCAAGTGGTGCTTGGCTCGCGTCGATCAAAATCCAGCGCCGGCTAACATCGGCTGGCTTCTGCGAAAATGTTTTGTGAGCCATAACTACTTCGCCTCCTTTGTGGTTGCCTCGGGCTTAGGCATTGGTTTGAGTTCGTCAACAAACTCAATCACTGCCATCTGCGCACCATCACCACGGCGCAGGCGTGTCCGATACACACGCACGTGACCGCTTGGCCGATGGCTGAGTTGCGGGGCAATCTGGTCAACCAGCTTGATCGCGGCAGCTTGCGTGCTGAGCCCGGCAATGACAGCGCGGCGATGAGCGAGGTCACCCTTCTTAGCTTTAGTAATGAGCTTTTCGATGTAGCGCACCAACTCTTTGGCCTTGGGTAGCGTCGTTTCGATTCGCTCCTCGACAACCAAGCTGGTTGCCAGGCCTTTGAGCAGGGCTCGACGTTGATCGCGTTCGCGGCCGAGCTTGCGCCCTTTGTATCCGTGTCGATGCATTTAGAGCTCCAATTCTGCTAGTTTATCTTTTACTTCGTCGAGGGCTTTGCTGCCAAAGCCTTTGAGCTCGCGCAGGTCCTGCTCTGTCAAAGTGACGAGGTCGTGGACGGTGCGGATCTCATTGTTGATGAGCGCATTTGCGGTGCGGGCACTGAGGCCGAGGTCTTCGATCGAGGTGTTGAGCTCGTTGTCCTCCTCGGCGGTTTGCGTACCGAGCGCTGGTGCCGATACGACAGTCGTGCTGCCAGCCAGAGCGGTGTATTGATTGACCAAAATCGCCGCAGCCTGCTCGAAGGCATCGCGTGGCGTCAAGCTACCGTCAGTCTCGACAGTCATCTCAAGCCGCTCCAGGTTGGTTTCTTGGCCAACACGAGTTGGATCGACCTTGAAGCGCACACGCGTCACAGGGCTAAACTGCGCGTCCATGGCGATCATGTCGCTGTGCAACCGGTTAGCACTCGACTCTTCGATCGGGTAGTACCCCCGACCAGCCTCGGCCACCAGATCAATAACGACATTAGCCTGTGGGTCGTCAATTGTGCAGATGACGTGCTCAGGATTAACAACCTCAACCTCAGCATTAGCTGCAATATCCCCAGCGGTTACTGCACCTGCGCCTTGCTTCTCAAGCCGCAGCTCGACAGGCTCATCACTGTGCACAACCAAGTCGACACCTTTGAGGTTAAGCATGATGTCAACAACATCTTCTTTGACGCCAGGCACGGTGGTAAACTCATGTGTCGCACCCTGCATTCGGAAAGCCGTAAAGGCTCCGCCGCGAATACTGCTCAGCAGCACCCGGCGCAAGCTGTTGCCCAGCGTGTTGCCGTAGCTGGCGTGCAGTGGCTCAATGACAAACGTGCTGCTGTGCGGCCCATTGTCATCGATGCGCGCCAACGCTGGATCGTGAATTAATTTAGACATGTACAAAATTCTCCTTACCCTTGTTAGCGTGAGTAGTACTCAACAATCAGTTGCTCGTTGATACCAGCCTCAGCTTCTTCGCGCTTTGGCTCGCCCGATACTTCGATCTTGAGTTTTTTGATATCGCTCTTGAGCCAACTCAGAGGTGGTTGGGAGGTGTTGCCGTAGATGTCGTCAATTGCAGTAAAGTAGCCAGACTTTGCACTCTTTGGCCGAACGGTAATGACATCCCCTGCCTTGAGGCGGATTGATGGAATGTCGACGCGGCGACCATTAAGTTCAAAGTGACCGTGGCTCACCAGCTGGCGGGCCTGGCGACGGCTCGTTGCAAAGCCAGCACGGTACACAGCGTTGTCGAGCCGGAGCTCGAGAAAACGGAGCAGGTTTTCACCGCTTAGGCCTGGTTTGCGAGTTGCTTCGTTCATAAGCTTAGCAAACTGCTTCTCTAGTAGGCCATACATGCGGCGCACCTTCTGCTTTTCGCGCAGCTGGGTTGCGTACATGCTTGGCTTGCTCTGGCGGCCATGAGCGTGCTCGCCCGGAATACCGCTTTTGCGTGCCAAAATCTTGTGTGCCTTGGGGTGAAGCGCTACGCCTTCGCGGCGGCTCTGCTTCACGATTGGGCTTCTATCTCGTGCCATTTACGCCCTCCTTGCCTTTCGTGGGCGAACGCCACCGTGTGGCACACCCGTTACATCTTTGATGCTATTGACGGCAATGTCGAAGTTGCTCATTGCGCGAATTGCCGCATCTCGGCCCAGCCCAACACCCTTGACGAATACATCAACGGTGCGGACGCCATAGCTACTCTTGGCAGCTTCTGCGGCTTTTTCTGCAGCAATCTGTGCTGCATAGGCTGTGCCCTTCTTACTTCCACGAAAACCACATGCACCAGCACTGGCAGCGGTCAAGACGTTACCCTTGCTATCTGCAAATGTGACAATAGTGTTGTTAAAGGTTGCCTGTACATGCAGCTGACCAGATGGGACTGATCGGCGCTGCTTTTTCTTGGTGGATTTTGCTTGTGCCATATCTCGTCCTTTCTCCTACGTCTTACTTGCTGCCTTTGGCTGTGCTCCGCCGACGGCGATCGCCTTACCCTTGCGAGTTCGTGCGTTCGTTCGAGTGCGCTGACCGCGTGTTGGCAAGCCATTTTTGTGCCTGAGACCGCGGTATGCACCAATGTCTTTGAGGCGTTTGATATTGTTGGTCACCAGGCGTTGCAGATCGCCTTCAGTGACATAATCTTTGTCGATAATGTCGCGAAGTTTCTGCTCCTCAGCCTCGGTGAGATCTTTCACCCGAGTGGTCGGCTCAATTTTTGCCGCCGCAAGGATGTCTCGAGCAAGCGTGCGCCCAATACCATGGATGTAGGTAAGAGCAATGTGTACTTGCTTGTCTGATGGGATAACTACCCCAGCAATTCGAGCCATGCTTAACCCTGCCTTTGCTTATTCTTAGGTTTTTTCTTGTTGATGACACGGAGTCGGCCTTTGCGCCGGACCAGCTGATCATCGGGGCTGATCTTTTTGACACTCGCACGAACTTTCATGAGCGTACAAATCTCCCTACAGGAAAAACCTGCCGTTACTGAGAACAGCGGTGATATCAGGCCGCCGCTCTACGTTATTAAACGCGTGCGCGGAAGACGATTCTACCCTTCGTGAGATCGTATGGGGTTAACTCGACTTCCACGGTATCGCCTGGGACCAAACGGATGTGATGCTTGCGCATCTTGCCGCTGATATGAGCGATAATGCTTAGGCCGTTCTCTAATTCTACCTTAAATTGCGTATTAGGCAGTGCTTCCACTACCTTGCCGCGCAATTTGATAACTTCTTTCGAACTTGCCATAGATATACAGCTTCGTATTATACGCTATTTCTCTGTAGGAGTAAAGAGAAGTAGCCAGTTTTTTGCATTATTCATTGTGAGATTATGGATGGCTCTATTCTTCTATCAGAATGGAGCCGTAAGAGAGGTAGCTTTTGCGATAAGCAACTTCTAAACGTAGCATCATCCTCTAGGCTTTCATGATGTATAGACGTAAAAGCTCACCATCATTCCACAGCCTCTATTCCGCTACGGTTCTCCATTCCCCCTTTCTATATTCGAATTGCAATGATACCTCATAACACACGTTCGAAAGGCTCATGAACGAATTATTATAGGAATATGGAACCATATCATATCAAAAAATACCGCCTCAGACAGAGGTGGCGGTATTTTTGTGAGATATACTAGTGATAGCCTTATGCCTTTACGGTAGTACGCCGCCAACCGAGTAGGCCACGCTTCTTTGGCTTAGTATCAAGGTCATCGACTGAGAAGTCGTCATATGTTACCATCAGCGCTCGTGAGTTAATCTGACGGAGTGTCTCGAGGCCAACCGTCACGACGATAAGTAAGCTCGTACCGCCGATTGCCATGTTGTTGGCATTAATACCAAGCTGTGCAAAGACGTAGTCGATCGCAAACGGAATGACGGCAATGAGCCCCAGGGCGAGTGACCCAAACAGGTTGAGCCGATTGACGGTGCGTGACAGATATTTTTCGGTGGTTGGGCCAGGGCGAATCCCTTCAATGAAGCCACCTTGGTTTTCAAGACTCTCCGTAATTTCGCTCGCATTAAAGACGATACCGGTGTAGAAGTAGGTAAAGGCAATGACGAGTAAGAAGTAGATCGATGGGTAGATAAGCACTGTCAGGCCACCGGTGGCGTATGTTTGAGCGGTCGGTGCCTGGAACCATTGGATAAGGTTATTTGCTAATTGCTGATTTGCACCAGGTGTCGCATGTAATAGCTGCCCCACAAAAGCTGGCAAGCTGAGGAATGCCACTGCAAAAATAACTGGTACCACACCCGCAGCGATGAGCTTGATAGGCAAGATACTCTTAATGCCACCGTACGAGCTATTGCCGCCAACCCGCTTGGCATAATTGATCGTGACAATGCGCTGTGCTTCGTTAATCTTAACGAGGAGATAAAGTAGGATGAGGCCGATCGTCCCAAGGACAACTACTGTCCAGAAGGTTGTCGGGTTAACGGGTAGTGAGAACCAGCCAAAGACGCTGAGCGAACCATTCTGAGTATTAAAGAGCGATGAGTAGATTGACCCAAAGGTGGTTGGCAGCTGACTAATTACACTGGCAAAGATGAGTAGGCTAATACCATTACCAACGCCCTGCTCTGTCATCAGCTCACCGAGCCACATCAAGAGCAGCGAGCCAGCAGTGAGCGCAGTGACCGCGACAATCCACTCGTGGAGCGAGCCAGCCACCGTACCAGTCGTACTCCCAGCCAGGACCGATTGGCGCAAGAAGTAGATGATACCGATCGATTGAGCAATCGCCAGCGGCACACTAGCGATACGCGTCCACTGGTTGATCTTGCGTCGGCCCGACTCACCATCTTTGTGCATCTCCTCGAGACTTGGGATAGCTTTGGTAAGGAGCTGGGTAATAATGCTGGCATTGATGAAGGGCCCAAGGCCAATCAAAACGATGGATAGCTGTGCCAACGCTCCACCAGTCAGGATGTTTAAGAAGCCACCAAAGTCACTCGCCGATACGACGTTCTGGATAATGTCCTTGAGTCGGCTTGGCTCAGCCAACGGCACTGGCACGTGCGCCAAGAAACGATAGGCGACGATGAGCCCTAGCACGATACCAAGGCGTTTTTGCATGTCTTTATTTTTGAGCGATCGAAGAATAATCTTCCAGTTCATATATTGTCCCTTTTGCCACTAACTACTAAACGCTATATCTAGTACAGTATACACGAATTGCCTCAGAAGCGAAAGGGTCAGCTGTCAATCCGGCTTTAAGCTCAAAAATATGCGAGAGATTCGTGCTTTTGTAGCTGATGTTCTGATACAGACTCATGGCAGCTCATAATAAATAGCGCACGATGTATATTCTCATGATATAATGCTAGATGTATTATTAATTTACTCTGATAATTTAGCTTGTTTCGATCTTGCTAAAGTTACAGAGTTGCACATACAAGGAGGAGCAATGGCTCAAAACAACCAAGGGCTCAAGATTCGGATTCGCCTCAAGGCATACGACCACAAGGTGATCGACCAATCAGCCAAGCAAATCATCGACACCGCCCTGCGCACTGGCGCAAACGTCGCAGGTCCTGTGCCACTACCAACGCGGCGCAGCAGCTACACAGTGGTGAAGAGCCCACACGTATACAAGACTGGCGGTGAGACATTCGAGATGCGTGTCCACAAGCGCTTGATCGACATCACCAATGCGACACCCAAGACAATCGACAACCTCCACAACCTCAGCTTGCCAGCTGGCGTGGATGTCGAGATCCGGATGTAGCACTTACTATAAGTGATTAAAAAGAGTGATAGCTGCTATCACTCTTTTTAATTTTATATTACTTACTTACTTAAGCTCCTCTGCTGATAGCCTGCCTGGGATATCATCAAACGTAATTAATACTGGCTCCATAGCGTCGTAGATTGTTTGAGCGATAGATTGGCAGTCATTCTCAATCGTCATGTGAGTGTTAAAGACTCGGTTCTTAAGCAATGCGGTTTTTGCAGCAAGTGTCACAGTCTCTGGTCGTATTTCCCAGCATGCACGAACGATGTCATCATAGCTCACTACCGGAGCTTCGTCCTTAAACCGTTTAATAATCTGTCGTGTCACCCACTGATGAAAGCGCTCTGCCTTTGTCTCATCGTCAATCCGCCATGACACTGCTTGCTGAGCAATCTCAAATACCTCGAGTGGCACTCCCTCGTTTGCAAGCTTTTGTAGCCCTTGCCATAGCCTTTCCTCAAACAGCGGCATATCACTATCTTCGACGATGTAATGAATAATAAAGCGGTATGATTGGCCAGTTTCGCGGACAGCCATATCATTCTCATTAAATATTGTGCAGTATTTTGCAGTACACCGTGCTTGATATAAGGGGTGATCTTTGAAAGAGTCACCCAATCGATTCGGCATGGTAAACAGCACCAATATACATTCTGCAAGCATCCGAGCGCTTATCTCCATCAGTGGATCTTGCGCAAAGTTGAGACGAAACCCGTGAAAACCGATCGTATGCAACACGCCATTAAACTGAAAAAGTTTTGCTGAGAGTTGCGGCACGATAATTGTCCCATAGCGATCTTGTTGAGTCATTGTCTTAAGATAGCTCATTTGATAGAGCGGAAATCGCTGCCCGACCGCGGCACCATCACAGGCTTGCTCAATCGCTTGTAGAATTACCGTCTCATCCCAATCAGGCGCGTGCATATTAGCAGTGATAACAATGTCACTGTTAGCTAGTGTATAAAACATCCCATAAAATCGTTGTATATCCTGTAAAGAGATGTCGGGTGTGAGCTTTGCTCGCCACTTAATCTTTGGCCTGCTAAACATTTGGCGCTCATTGTCACTCTTAAGAGCAATGTCAATATTTTGCTCTTCCTCAGTGATCTCGGCAAGTGTACGCTTTTTAGCAGCCTGGAAGGCACTGCGTGTGATACGTGTTTGGTAGAGGCTGTGTATCATATGACCCAGCTTTGTAGCAAACTGCGGTGCGCTCTCTGCCTGAAGTGAATAAGCCACAAAATGCTGCAGCCGATCTTGGTAGATACACGCCGACGCGCCAATGTGGTTATCATTCATGGTTTGAGTCAAGATGTGCTGGACAATACGCGGTACTTCGTAGATGCGGGCATCACCAGCGTACTCGTACCCTGCCCGCACGGCAATGGTAGTTTGAATCGTTGTTGCGTCAGGAGTGTCGACCAGCCAGACAGGCAAACCCTGCGTGGTGGTATGCTTCGTGATAGTATAGTTCATAGCGGTATCATATCATCTTTTGTGTAAAAAACAAAAATACCTCCCCTGTGGGAGGTATTTTGTGAGTTTGCGAGTACTGTGCAAACTACTTGACGATGTTGGTCACAACACCGGCACCGACTGTACGGCCACCTTCGCGGATAGCGAAGTCTTGACCCTTATCCATAGCGATTGGGGCGTTCAAGGTCACCTTGAAGGTCACTTGGTCGCCTGGCATCACCATTTCCTTGTCGGCAGGGAGCTCAATCTCGCCAGTCACGTCCGTTGTGCGGAAGTAGAACTGTGGCTTGTAGCCCTTGCTAAATGGTGTGTGGCGGCCACCCTCTTCCTTCTTAAGGATGTAGACTTCCGCCTCAAACTCGGTGTGTGGGGTGAGTGTGCCTGGAGCAACAATCACCTGACCACGCTCGATCTGGGTGCGCTCGATACCGCGCAGCAACAGACCAGCGTTGTCACCTGCCTGACCTTGGTCGAGGCTCTTCTTGAAGGCTTCGACACCAGTCACGACAGAGGTCTGAGTTGGCTTAAGACCAACAATCTCTACTGGGTCGTTGATCTTGATGACGCCCTGTTCAATACGGCCAGTTGCAACTGTACCACGACCCTTGATCGAGAAGACATCCTCGATTGGCATCAAGAATGGCTTGTCAAGGTCGCGCTGAGGCAACTCGAAGTAGTCGTCCATAGCAGCCACCAGCTCCATCACGGCGTCTTCTGCCTCGGTGTCGCCCTCGAGCGCCTTGGTAGCAGAACCCTTGATGATTGGTGCGTTGTCGCCATCGTAGCCGTTCTTGGTGAGCAGCTCGCGGACGTCCATCTCAACCAACTCAACCAACTCTGGGTCAGCCAAGTCCATCTTGTTGAGGAAGACGACGATCTTTGGCACACCAACCTGGTGAGCAAGCAGCACGTGCTCGCGTGTCTGTGGCAATGGACCGTCGTTGGCGGCAACCACTAGCACAGCACCGTCAATCTGAGCGGCACCAGTAATCATGTTCTTGACATAGTCGGCGTGACCTGGCATGTCAACGTGCGCGTAGTGGCGCTTCTCCGACTCGTATTCCTGGTGGGAGCTGGCGATGGTAATACCGCGTTGCTTCTCCTCAGGAGCGTTGTCGATGTCTTCGTAGTTGCGAGGCTTGTTCACATCGCTTGGAAGACGCTTTGCCAACACGTGAGTGATGGCAGCCGTTAACGTTGTTTTACCGTGGTCGACGTGACCCATAGTACCAACGTTAATGTGTGGCTTACTTCGATCGAAATCTGCCATGTAGGTAAGTACTCCTTACTTATGTTAATATTTGGTACGACGCGAGCTACTTGCCGGAGTAGAGACACTACGACAAAACGCGTCGCGCGTTAGGATTTATTATAGGGTGCGGTGGCAAAAAAGTAAAGTAGCTAGTCCCACCAAACATACCACTGTCGACTGCCATACACTTGATTTGCCAACGCTTCGAAGGTCTCTGACCCTTGGTAGACTGCGTCGCCATATGAAAAATAGAAGAGCTCAACCGCAACCGCCTTAGCGTCAGCATCGGTCTGCGGTGGACGCTCGACGTAATACTCAACAGTATCATGGCTGATAGCGGCAGGCACAGCACCGTACTTCTCATACCAATAGCGCGATACCGCCACCTGTATAGCTGGCTCGGGACAATCATTCCAACCACCCATACAGAGGTAGGCTAGTGCCTCATAGGGTGCTGTGGTTGGTAGTTTGATAATAATAACCGGATTGTCGCTATCTGCCTGGAGTGGGCTGATGAAGTCAACCGTAGTAGGGTCATCATCATGAGGTGATACCGAGAAGCCCGGCGCAAAATAGTCATCCACAGTAGAAGCGCGCTGAGCCTTTTTCGCTGTTTCAGCTGGCAGCTCCTGCGCGACGTGAGCAAAAAAGGCTGGTACATCAATTGCTTGAGCTGCTTCCATAGTGCGCTGCACAAGCTCGGGGACTGTCTGGACGCCAGCGTTCTCTAGGCCTTCTGTTATCTCATCCAGGATGAGGTCATCGAGCGTCACAATCACTGGTGTAAATCCCTCGCATTTACCTTGCTCGCGTAGCTGCAGGTAGCGCTGCGTGGCATTAACGACTTCGCATTCTACGTAGTCCACACCGCTCCCAGCAAAAAGTGTTTTGAATCGCTGTATTGTATCTGACATACTATTCCTCCTTGGGCGCATTATAGCATAGAGGGATGTATCAATTATTACTGAGTGCAGCGAAAAAGGTGCGGACCTTTGGTTGCGTGGAGTGAGTAATGACCTGCGCTGGTGTACCATCTTCAATAATCTTACCCCCGTCAAGGAAGACAATCCGCGATGCGACATCGCGCGCAAACGACATCTCGTGTGTGACGACGATCATCGTGATCCCTGTTTCGGCAAGGTGCTTAATAACCGCTAGTACCTCGTCGACCATCTCAGGGTCGAGCGCGCTCGTTGGCTCATCAAAGAGCAAGACTTTTGGCTGCATTGCCAAGGCACGAGCAATCGCTACCCGCTGCTTTTGCCCACCCGAGAGATGACTCGGGTATTCTTGGGCTTTGGCGCGAAGGCCAACTAGATCGAGCATTTGAAGCGCCTGACGCTTAGCTTTGGCTCTCGATAGCTTGCGTACCTTGAGTGGTGCAAGCATGATATTTTCGAGTACGGTCATATGCGGAAAGAGGTTAAACTGCTGGAAGACCATGCCAAGCTCAGTCCGGGCTTTGTTGAGGTCGGTCGCTGGATTGGTCATCTCAATACCATCAACCCATACTTCCCCGCTTGTCGGCGTCTCAATCATATTAATACAGCGAAGCAGCGTGCTTTTGCCACCACCACTCGAGCCCAAGAGGACCACAACCTCTCCCCGCTTGATTGTCAGGTCAATGCCGCGCAAGACATAGTTATTGCCATAGTGCTTGCGGAGCTGCTTGATATTAATCATGCGCTTTAAGCCTCCTCTCTACTCGATTCATCACCCACGTAAATAGCGTGGTGAGGGCGAGGTAAATCATTGCAGCGGCAAAGAGCGATTCAAAGGCGGTGGCCGTTTGGAAGCGGATATTATCAGCACCACGCATCAGATCGTTCATACCAATCCAACCAACGACTGATGTCTCCTTGAGGAGCGAAATCCCTTCGCTGATCAGTGACGGCAATGACTGCTTGAGCGCTTGAGGCAGGATGATATAACGCATGGTTTGCCAGCGACTCAAGCCAAGCGAGCGCGCCGCTTCGACTTGTCCGTTGTCGATACTTTCGATCCCGCCGCGAATAATCTCAGCAATGTACGCACCACTGTTGATACCAAAGGCAAGGCTTGCAATCCACAGTTTTGGCACCCCACGGTACGAGCCAAATACCACGTAATACATAATAAGCAGTTGCACTAAAGCAGGTGTACCGCGAATGACCGTGGTATAGGTATGAGCCAAGCTCACCCATGGCCGCCAGCGCTGGAGGCGATGTAGCTTGCATGTGCGAAATGGCTGCCAAGCAGACTGCTGCATCAGAGCGACAACCAGGCCAATCACAAGCCCAATGATTGTCGAGAAGACGGTGAGCAGGATGGTCACTTCTAGGCCGCGCCACAAGAAAAGATAGCGCTCGTCGCCAAAGAGGATATCCCACACATTCATGGTCGCGCTACTCCAAAGTGTTTTTTGACGAGTTTCTCATAGCGGCCATCACGCTTCATTGCGGCAATGCTGGCGTTTACCTCAGCGAGTAGTTTGCTATTACCCTTTTTGATAGCAATGGCGTAGTCTTCGCGTGAGAGGTTGCGCGGCAAGGCAACGAGCTGTGGGTTCGTGGCGAGGTATTGCTGAGCTGGCCCATCATCCATAATAGCAGCGTCGATCCGCCGACTACTGAGCTCTTGCACGACGCTAGCTGTCGATTGGAGTTGTACCACGTGCGCCCCACGAATCTTGTGTGCCAGTGTATCGGCTGTGGTGCCAAGCTGCACACCGATTCTCCTGCCAATGAGGTCATCACTGGTGGCAATTGTTGAGCCAGTTTTTGGTACAATTATCTTTTGCGCTGCAGTATAGTACGTGTGTGAGAACTCAGCATTCTTACGCCGATCTGGCGTGACAGTCATACCAGCTGCAATGAGGTCGATTCGCCCAGCCTGTAGTGCTGGCAAGAGGCCATCAAAGGCGATCTCCTCAATTTGTAACGAACGGTTTGTGTCCTTAGCAATCTCCCGCACAAGGTCAATATCAAAGCCAACGATCTCCTGCCCCTGCTTATATTCAAACGGCTTAAAGCCAGGATCGGTGCCCAGCACGAGTGTTTTTTCCAGACCGCTACCGGCAGTCTTGGTGGTAGAGGCTGCTGGGCTCAGCTCGACATCCCAATACATATACCCTAACAAAATTACTACCATAGCAGCGAAGCCCAGCCATGTAAGCCGTGTCAGTCTGCGTTGCCGACGAGTCGATTGCGCCATGAATATAAGTATAAGCGCTTTGCTAGACGGATGCAAGTACTTGTATTGTTCTATTTACCGCGTTATGATAAGAATACAAAAGCAACACATAAGGAGGCACCCTATGAGTAGTCTTACAAAATACAATCCATTTGAGGAATTGCGCGCATTGCAGCGGCAGCTGTTTGATAACCCCTTTACTACGACACTCAGCCAAGCTGTCGCGACTGACGTCTACACAGTGGATAATACACTGGTTGTTGAAGCACATGTGCCGAACTTTGCTGAGGACGACCTCGATGTAAGCCTTGACAATGGTGCGCTCGTCATCCGCGGCGAACGGCACGAAAAAACCGAGGACAAACAGCGCAACTACGTCGTTCGTGAGAGCAGCACAAGCTTCTGCCGTCGTGTACAGGTACCGGATGGTAGCGATGCCAAGCAGATTAAGGCCCATCTGGAGGACGGCATCTTGAGGGTAACGGTACCACTCAAGCCACTACCTGCGCCGCAAAAAATTGCCGTCAAGAAAATAGCCAAGCACGACAAGAAAACGAAAAAGTAGTACGAGCCATAGCCTTGCACCAACAAAAGCCAGCATATATGCTGGCTTTTGCATACTACTCACCATTCCTCGCACTGAGACAAGATAATAAAACACCCCTGTAATAGAGGTGTTTTATAGAGATAATACAAGAAGGCTTACTTACTGCGCTTCTCGATAATCTCCTGCGCGACGTTTGGTGGAACTTCCTCATAGTGGGCAAGCTCCATCGTGCTAGCAGCTCGGCCCTGCGACATCGAGCGGATGTCGCTGGTGTAGCCAAACATGTTTGCCAGTGGCACGATAGCCTTGACGAGCTTCGCGCCGCCCATCAAGTCTTCCATCGCCTCAATGCGGCCACGGCGGCTATTGAGGTCGCCAATGATATCACCCATGAATTCCTCAGGCGTTGTCACCTCAACCTTCATTACTGGCTCGAGCAAGACTGGGTTGGCCTTCTTGATACCCTCGCGGGCAGCTAGGTGAGCAGCCAGATTGAAGGCGAGCTCGCTTGAGTCGACATCGTGGTAGCTTCCGTCGTACAAGGTCGCCTTGACGTCAACAACTGGATAACCAGCAATCACACCACCATCGAGTGTCTCCTTAATACCCTTCTGCACAGCTGGGCGATACTCTTGTGGCACCACACCACCCTTGATTTCATCGAAGAATTCATAGCCCTTGCCTGGCTCGTTCGGCTCAAAGCGCACCCAGACATCACCGTATTGGCCACGACCACCAGACTGCTTGGCATGCTTACCCTGCGCCTCAGCCGTGCCCTTGATAGTCTCGCGGTAGGCGACTTGCGGCTCACCAACATTGGCCTCAACGTTAAACTCGCGCTTCATGCGGTCGATCAAAATCTCTAGGTGAAGCTCACCCATACCGCTCATGATAGTCTGGCCTGTCTCTTCGTCGGTGTAGACGCGGAAGGTTGGGTCTTCTTCAGCCAGGCGTTGCAGAGCAATACCCATTTTTTCTTGGTCGGCCTTAGTCTTGGGCTCCACCGCGATCGATACTGGTGGCTCGGGGAAGCTAATTGCTTCAAGAGCAATTGGATGCGCTTGATCGCACAAGGTATGCCCCGTAAAGGTACCCTTCAGGCCCACCACAGCAGCAATGTCACCAGCGCCCACGCTGTCGATCTCTTCGCGCTTATCGGCATGCATCCGGACGATGCGCCCCACACGCTCCTTTTCACCTGTCGTTGTGTTAAGAACGTAGCTACCGGCAGTCAAGCGACCACTGTAGACACGGATGAAGATCAGCTTACCAACAAATGGGTCGGCAGCTAGCTTGAAGGCTAGTGCGGTCATTGGCTGCTTGTCATCGGGCTGGCGACTTACTTCATCGCCAGTCTTGGGGTTCTTACCCCAGATTTCACCAACATCGAGCGGGCTTGGCAGGTAATCAACCATTAGGTCAAGCACCTTCTCGACGATCACACCGCGGCCATCGCCACCTGTCACCAAGAAGAAGTCACCAGCCAAGACACGTTGGCGCAGCGCTGCCTTGAGTTCGTCAATAGTAATGGCATCCTCACCTTCGTCGAGGAACTTCATCATCAGGTCGTCATCGGCCTCAACAGCGTTCTCGACGAGCAGACTGCGAGCCCGCTTTGCCTTGTCGAGCATATCAGCTGGAATCTCACCTACCTTGAGCTCGTGATCGGTGTAGTCATCATAGGTGTAGGCCTTCATGTCGATAAGATCAACCACACCACAAACATCCTTCTCAAAGCCAATTGGCAGGTGGATTGGGAAGGCCTGCTTGCTGAGACGGTTGTGGATTGACTCGATCGACTTGTAGAAGTCACCACCAGTCTGATTGATCTTGTTCACGAAGCAGATACGTGGCACACCGTATTTGTTGGCCTGACGCCATACGGTCTCACTCTGGGCTTCTACCCCCATCTTGCCATCAAAGACTGTCACTGCGCCGTCGAGCACCCGCAGGCTACGCTCCACCTCGGCAGTAAAGTCGATGTGCCCAGGGGTGTCGATGATGTTAATCTTGTGGCCCTTCCAAAAGCAGGTCACTGCTGCAGAGGTAATGGTAATACCACGCTCTTTTTCTTGGCTCATCCAGTCGGTGGTGGCACCACCATCATCACCGCGCACGGTACCAATCTTGTGGTTAATACCGGTGCGGTACAAAATACCTTCTGTCGTCGTCGTCTTGCCGGCGTCGATATGGGCAATAATACCAATGTTACGAAAGTCCTTCAGAGGGACATTCTTGGGGGTTGCCATAGGGGGCTCCTTCTCTCCTTACGTGTTTTTTAGCATGAGTAATACAACTCTCAACGATTGATTATAGCATGGATTGGATGTGGGCGGTAGAGTAATTATCACCCCTGATGAGTCTATCTGCTCCTGCTAGCCAGGGAGCCGTTCGCCGTTTTTTGACCACACCCCGTAGCGGTCTGGCGCGGTGGTGCGCATTGCTTGAGGCACAGCATCGTACTCACCTGGCGGTAGGCCGCTTGTGTTGATATAAAGTAGCTTATATTCGGTTTGCTGAGTATTGGTGACGTACAGGTAGGTGTTGCTGGTTGCATCAGTGGTACTACCCTGAGTGACGCTGGGAAGCGTGGTAATGTAGGTCGGTACTAATTGACGCAAGAATGTGGCGCTATCGCGGCGCTGGTAAGTGGGGGTGGTACTACCAGCAGTCTGAGCAACTGGGTATGCACCATTTTTGGTGTAGTAGCGATCAAGCGCTTGACGCATTGCTGTGAGGTCGGCCACACGAGTCCGCCCCTGTGCACCGGCTTGGATACGTTGGTACGAGACGAGTGTCAATGTAGCAAGGATGGCAATAATAACGATCACAACCAGCAACTCTACCACAGTATAGCCAGCGTGTTTTTTCTGCATTAACCGATTTTTCATAGTGCTCATGCTTTGCATTATACGAAGTACCTTGCGTTTAGGCAAGGGCCATTGCTGCCAACCTAGCTGGCAGTGTATAATGACACTATGCTATTCAGTGGATCATCCTCCTCACCTCAATATCGACGCTCACGCCTAACACCGCGTGGGTTGGCCATTCGCTTTGCTTTGGCTGGTTTGGCGGTTGTTGCTATTGCGGCAGGGATTATTTATATCGCAACTCGGCCACACAAAGCCAAGAACACCGAACAGCACACCGAGACAAAGACTGGTCCACGCGAGCAGCTCACTGCCACCAAGACACTGGAGCGTGCTAAGAAATACTTCAAAGGGACAGAAGCTGTTAAGTCATCACTATCAACGCCAGTTAAGGCAGAGGGCTTTCGCTTTTATTCTATCGCCACCGACCCAAGCAAAACCAAGAGTGCTGCTGCTACCCTACCCAAGGCTGAGGCTAAGCGCAACGTTACCGCTCTAGAGCACATGCTCGACTATGATCAATTCACGCGCTATGTCGTGCAAGATGGCGATAAAGACGGTCCGTACCTCGCAGACTTTACGCGTAGCAATGGCGACGTAACGTGCCAGATTAGCAATACCCCACTTGATCCAAACGACCCGAAAAACAAGGAAACTCGCTTCGTTGAGTTTAAATGCCTTGATGCTGCAGATTATAAAGACCTCGCCAAGCAGCAAGCTCCTCTCTACAACGCCTACTCGCCTGCTGCAAGTTCGAGTTATAACGTCGGCATTGTCGGCACGATGACAGTGCGCGAAAGCAAGCTTGCAGGCTATCGCTTGGCAGAGATACCACTGGGTGGCGTACAACCCGAGTCGCACCTCTTTAATTCGCAAGGAACAGCGCTGTTTTATCAATCGAGCGATGGGCGCTGGGTATTCTTCCAGATCCGCCAAAACGATATGCTCACATGCGATGTCTACAAAGTCCAGCTCCGCAACGCCAAGAAAGTCGACCTACGGCAAGTCTACGAAGGCGATAAATGCCGCGACCTCAGCAAAGGCGAAGTAGTGACGGTAGAGATGCCGAAGTATCAGTAGTTAGTGTGTTGATCGCACATATAGCTGACACTACACTAACTTATTTAAACTTAGTGATATCATAAATATATGAGCACACCCTACGACTGCATCATCATTGGCGGAGGCATGGCAGGATTAACCTGCGCAGCACATCTCACAGATAGTGGGTTACATGTCAAAGTACTCGAAAAGAATGATCGTCTTGGCGGACGCATACGGTCTTTCTATGATGAAGACGTCACTATCGAAACCGGTGCATCATTTCTTGCTGGATTTTATGAGACTGCCCACAAACTCGTCAAAGATTGCGGTATGGATGCTTCCTCTCAGAAGGACAGCCAAGAGACATGGCTCTATCGTCCTACGAAGCCGCTTGGCCCAATTTGGCCGTTGAGCGCACTCAAAGCTTCGCCGTCGTTATCCCGCACTGGCAAGTTACGCGCACTACGCGGAGTCGTCTCTATGCTCTTTGATGCGAAGCGGCTGACAACACCAGCTATTACGCGCGAATTAAAACGATTTGATAATGAAACCGTTGTAACATGGGGAGAAAAGGCGTTTGGGAAAGAGGCCTACCAAAATGTGCTCGAACCAATGGTGCGCGCACTATTCTTCTGGGATTGTGCACATACATCACGCGGATTGGTGCCTCCAATTATTAAGGGTGTCATGGAAGACCGGCATTTCTATCGCCTACCTTCTGGAATGAGTAGTCTGCCATCCGCAATCGGCGATAAGGTACCTCATGTATTAAATATACAGGTTGATGCAGTCCGTGCTGAAAGCCACCACCTCTATCGGGTCGATACATCACAAGGTACATTTAGCGCTAAATCTGTTGTTGTCGCATCACCTGCACGAAATGCAATTCGTATCCTGACAGACGGCGGTCTGCATTGCAGCAAAAGTCTGAAAGCAATTGACTATAGTTCAATCACAGTCGGCATAATTAAAACATCCGTTTTTGACGACCTTGGTGTCGGCAATCGAACGATCGTCATTTCAAGTGAGTATGTCACACCACTTGTCGCACTTAAGGTAATTCAGGCAAAAAGCAAGCATGCATATATTCGATTCTATTGGCGGGCGCAAGGTAACCTAGAACACCAGCATCTCCAGCGAGAACTTGTCAACCAGCTGACTAGAATGAACTTGCCATCCGTAGCTGACGCTGCACGTCGTGGTGAGGTGATAGACGTCGTGCGATGGGATACTGCAATTCCAGTATTTGATGTTGGCAGCGTTACACGAACAACTGCTGCACGATTTGAAGATGGGCTCCCACCAGGTGTCTTTCTGGCCGGAGACTATATGAAAGCGCCCCACCTCGAGGGTGCTGCAGTAAGCGGAGTCCAGGCAGCAACCCGCGTGTTGGCATATATTAGTGACCGTACGTAATACTTTTAATCATAGTTAGCATCAGAGCATTACTGCTATACAAAAAGAGCCCCACTCTCTCAAGTGGGGCTCTTCTACTATAGACTAGCTATTCCCTACAGCTCGTCAGTAGCAATTGTCACTTCCGGCTCAGCCTCTTCAGCCTGGGCTTCGGCGACAAACTCATCCTCTGGAGAGTCATTCTCCTCGAGCGGCAGTGGGTGCGCACCCGTACCAACCGGTACTTTGTTACCGATGATGACGTTCTCCTTAAGACCCTTGAGGTGGTCGGCGCGGCCACTGGTGGCAGCGTTGATTAGCACGCGAGTCGTGTCTTGGAACGATGCAGCAGACAGCCAGCTATCACTCCAGATACTCACCTTGGTGATACCAAGCAGTAGCTGTGCATACTGGGCTGGCGTTTTGCCCTGGGCAACGAGTTCCTTGTTAGTATCAACCACTGATGCCTTGGAGATGATGTCGCCCATGACGAAGGTGCTGTCGCCTGGATCATCAATCTGCACCCGGCTAAACATCTGCCGGACGATGATCTCAAGGTGCTTGCCAGCCACATCCTGGCCCTGCGCAGCATAGATACGAAGTACTTCGTTAATGATGTAGCGCTGGGTTGCCTCTGTGCCCTTGAGGCGCATGAGGTCGTGCAGGTTGAGCGAACCAAGTGTCAGGCGATCGCCTGGCTCAACCATATCGCCCGGCTTAACAACAAGGTACATCGTGCCAGGGATTTCGTAGCGAACTGGCGCTGTAGCATTCCCTGTAAGGACAAGCGAATCACCAGTGGACTCAACCACTCCATCAAACGGTGCAGTAAGTGGCTGCGTGCCATCGTCGAATGACGCAATGACATCGCCAACCTTGACCTTGCTGCCCGATTGTACCATCACCATGCGGCCATCAAGCGGCATACGCTCTACCTTGCCTGCTTGCGGCGTGACCTGTACAACGTACTTCTTGCCATCTTCCCAGATATCGACCAAACCAGCGACTTCTGTGACGTAGGCCTGACCTTTCGGGTTGCGTGCCTCAAAGAGCTCCTCGACACGCGGCAGACCCTGGGTGATGTCTGATCCACCAACACCAGAGCTGTGGAAGGTATTAAGCGTCAGCTGCGTACCTGGCTCGCCGACCGACTGGGCAGCAATGACACCAACTGGCTGCGAACCATCGACGAGCTGGCCAGTTGCCATATCGATCCCGTAACTCTTGCGTGGAATACCGTGCAAGTTCTTAGTAGAGAGGACAGACTGGATACGTACTTGGTCAATCGACTGGTCTGCCTCGATGGCCTTGGCAATCTCACGTGTAATGAGCTGGTCGCGGTCGAGGTGGCCCGGCACTGCCTCGGCGGTGTAGCGGCCAAACAAGCGGTTGCCAAACTCGATCATTGTCTCCTCAGACTCATTGCGGTAAATAGTGAAGCCATCGTCGTCACCCTCTTCGTCTTCGACAGTAAAGACATCCTGCGAGACATCGACCAAGCGACGCGTGAGATAGCCAGAGTCGGCCGTCTTGAGGGCGGTATCGATAAGCCCCTTGCGAGCACCACGCGTTGCCACGAAAGCCTCCAGGCTTGACAACCCTCGCTTGAAGTTGCTACGCACTGGCAGCTCAATTTCGCGGTTGGCAGCATCCACCTGGATACCAATCATCGCACTGGCTAGCTTAATATTGTTGACACTACCACGAGCACCAGAGTTCACCATCGTTGCGACAGAGGTGTCCATGTGGGCCAACTGGCTGCGCAGGAAGTCCTCTACCTTGCGGTCGACGGTGCGCCAGTTGTTGACGGTCAATGTGTAGCGCTCGTCCTCGGTAATGAGCCCTTGATCGAGCTGCTCCGAGATTGCAGCAGAACGTGCGTCACCCTCAGCCACGAAGTCAGCAATTTCGTCGAAGCTGAGATAGTCTTCCATACCAGTCGACACCGCAGCAGTGGTGGCAAAGCGGAAGGCCAAGCCCTTCATGCGGTCAGCAGTGATAGCAGTCTCAGCAGCGCCATAGCGCTCGAAGATCTGACCAAGCACCCGCTTGAGCTCTTTCTTGGTCTGGACATTGTTGTTGTAGGGGAAGTCCTCTGGTAGGATTTCGTTGAAGAAGACACGCCCTAGGGTCGTGGTTCGGATCTCACCCTTGGCTCGAATGCGGATTGGGCTCTGCAGGTGGAGCTTGCCCATGTCGTAGGCGAGCTCAGCAGCCCGACTGTCGGCAAAGACGGCGACAGTATCAGTCTGAGCCGAAGGCTTCTCGTATGTGAGGTAGTAGTTGCCGAGCACCACGTCCTGGTCGATACTGAGGACTGGGCTCCCGTCGGCAGGCTTAAGCAGGTTATTGACGGCACTCATCAGCTCGCGTGCTTCGGCCTGCGCCTCGGCACTAAGTGGTAAGTGGACAGCCATCTGGTCGCCATCGTAGTCGGCATTGAAGCCGTTAGCGACGAGTGGGTGAAGCTGGATCGCCTTGCCCTCAACCAGCTTTGGTTGGAAGGCTTGAATACTCAGGCGGTGCAGCGATGGTGCACGGTTAAGCAGGACGTACTTGCCCTTGATTACCTCATCCAATGCATCCCACACAACCGCTTCACCTGCCTCAATTAGGCGCGTTGCACTACGGATATTGTGGGCATAATCACCCTTGATGAGCCAGCTGATGACAAATGGCTTGAAGAGCTCAATTGCCATCTGCTTTGGCAAACCACACTGGTGAATCTTGAGCTTCGGTCCTACCACGATGACCGAACGGCCCGAGTAGTCGACGCGCTTACCCAGCAAGTTCTGGCGGAAGCGCCCTTGCTTACCCTTAAGCATATCGCTAATACTCTTGAGGCGGCGGCGTCCACCAGTTGCATTGACAGCGCGGCCACCACGAGCAGCCGAGTTATCAATCAGGCTATCGACCGCTTCCTGCAGCATACGCTTCTCGTTACGCTGAATTACCTCTGGTGCGTTGAGCTCGATGAGCTTCTTGAGACGGTTATTACGGTTGATAACGCGGCGGTAGAGGTCGTTGAGGTCACTCGTCGCAAAGCGTCCACCACTCAAGGCCACCATTGGCCGCAAATCTGGTGGAATGACTGGCAAAACCGTCATACACAGGCTTGATGGCTTAATGCCCGCCGCTTGCATACCCTCGAGCACCTTAAGGCGCTTCAGTAGCTTCTTCTCGCGTTGACCACGCGCGCCTTCGGCTTCTTCTTGCAGGTCGGCGATGAGCGCGTTGAGGTCGATATCATCAAGGAGCGCCTTGAGGGCATCACCACCCATACCAACTTTTACGAGCTCCTCATACTCTTCGGGGAGGTTACGGTAATCGGTATCGCTTAGGAGGGCGCGCTTTTGTAGGCTCTCGAGCTGAGCTTTCTTTTGGCTGTAGGTTGCCTCAAGCTCTTCGTATTCGCGTGTTTGCTGCTCGGCAAGAGCCTTCACATCTGCCCCATCAGCTTCAGCTTCACGCTGGAAGCGAATCTTAATGGCAGCCCGTGCCGCCTCAGTCTCAGCCTCAAGGTCAGCCAAATAAGCGTCGCGTGTCTCGGCGTCAACGTCGAGGATGACATAGGTAGCAAAGTACGCGATCTTCTCGAGATTACGTACCGTAATGCCCAGCAAAAGGCTCATCGCACTGGGTGTGCCACGCATAAACCAAATGTGTGCAACGGGGGTTGCTAGGCTAATGTGCCCCATCCGCTCGCGACGCACGATCGACTTGGTGACAAGCTCGCCATTCTTGTCTACTGCAGCTTCGCGGCTGCGCACACCCTTGAGCTTGCTGTCGTGTGGGTTGATATCTTTGACTGGGCCAAAAATCCGCTCACAAAACAGGCCATCGCGCTCAGGCTTCTGGGTTCGATAGTTAATCGTCTCCGGCTTGGTGACTTCGCCGTAGCTCCACTTGAGGATATCCTCGGGGCTGGCGACGGCCAAGCGTACCGCATCAAAATTGGCGATATCGTGATCTGTTACCACGTGGGACATCTTAGGCTTCCTCCTCGCTTAGGTTTTCTACTGTGTCAATATCTTGGACGGACATGCCGCTGTCATCGGCGATCGTGCCAATGCCGTCGGATTCATCAAGATAGGTTGCTTCGTCATCACTCTCGTCAGACGGGACGGTTTTGTCGGCAGGGCCCGCAGCAGCAATGACATGCTCAGCATCGACCGACTCGTCAGACTCATCTAGTAGGTCAACACGCAGACCCAAACCTTGCAGCTCCTTGACAAGCACGTTAAAGCTCTCGGGCAGTTTTGGCCCGGCAATAGGCTCATCTTTGATGATTGCCTCGTAGGCTTTGGCGCGGCCATACACGTCGTCTGATTTGATCGTCAGCATCTCCTGTAGAGTAGTTGCTGCACCGTAAGCTTCGAGTGCCCAGACCTCCATCTCTCCGAGGCGCTGACCACCATTTTGAGCCTTACCACCAAGTGGCTGCTGAGTCACCATGGTGTATGGGCCGGTGCTGCGGGCGTGGATCTTGTCGCTCACCATGTGGTGGAGTTTGATCATATGCATCACGCCGACCGTTGTACGCTCCTCGAATGGCTCGCCGCTCAGGCCATCGTAGAGTTGGCTCTTACCGTCGCGCGCAATGCCAGCCTTTTCGAGCTCATCCTTGATGGTATCGGCTGGCACACCGTTGAACGGCGGCGTGGCAACCTTGTAGCCGAGTGCTCGTGCAGCCATACCGAGATGCGTCTCAAAGAGCTGGCCAAGGTTCATACGGCTTGGCACACCAAGCGGGTTGAGGATGACATCAACAGGAGTACCATCAGCCAGGTATGGCATATCCTCTACCGCCATAACGCGGGCGCATACACCCTTGTTACCGTGGCGGCCAGCCATCTTATCGCCAACACCAATCTTGCGCAACTGAGCGACAAAGATCTGAATTTGCATCAATACGCCCGTCTTGAGCTCATGGCCATTCTCGCGGCTAAATACCTTGACGCCAACAACTTTACCACCACCAGCATTGTTCATGCGCTGGCTGGTGTCGCGCACATCCTTGGCCTTTTCACCAAAGATTGCACGCAGTAGGCGCTCCTCGCTGCTGAGCTCTTGCTCACCCTTTGGCGTAATCTTCCCAACCAAGACATCACCCGCCTTGACCTCAGAGCCGATCTGTACAATACCGCTCTCATCCAAGTGGCGAAGGCTGTCCTCACTCACATTTGGAATATCGCGTGTCACGATCTCTGGACCAAGCTTTGTCTCACGTACCTCGACAGTATAGTCCTTGATGTTGATGCTGGTAAGGGTGTCATCTTCTACCAAGCGGCGGCTCAAAATCACTGCGTCGTCCATGTTGTAGCCACCCCACGGCATAAAGGCAACCAGCAAGTCCTTACCGAGGGCGAGCTCACCATCGGCAATGGACGCGCCCTCGATGAGGGTGTCACCCTTCGCAACAGTTTGGCCACGGCTAACCCGGACTTTTTGGTTGATACAACGATCGTCATTGCTCTTGGCAAAGTGAATCAAGTCGTAGCGCTTGACGCCATCAGCATAGCGCACCTCGACCGCTTCACCATCAGCCCGAATCACTTCGCCATCAGCCTCGGCCGTCACAAGCTGGCTTGAGTTGCGCGCCACTTCATGCTCAATGCCAGTGCCAACCGTTGGCGACTCTGGCTGCAAAAGCGGCACTGCCTGGCGCTGCATGTTGGAGCCAGTCAAGCTGCGGTCAATACGGTTCTTCTCGATAAATGGCACGAGACTCGCGGTCGACCCAAGGATCTGCTTGTGTGCAGCATCCATGAAAGTGACTTCGCTGGTATCTACCTGCCCTGGCTGGAGGAACTTGCGCGCACTAACGCGATCACGCACGAATGTACCATCCTCATTAAGGCGAGCACCAGCATCGGCAATCACCTCAGTTACTTCTTGCGAGGCATCAAGGTAGACGATTTCATCAGTCACGCGGCCATCAACTACCTTGAGGTATGGTGTCTCAATAAAGCCGTACTCGTTGATACGTGCATAGGTGGCGAGGTTCAGCACCAAGCCAATGTTGGCTCCCTCTGGTGTCTCCACCGAGCAAATCCGGCCATAATGGGTGGGGTGAGCATCGCGCACTTCAAAGCCAGCCCGCTCGCGGCTGAGGCCACCAGGCCCCATCGAACTCAGGCGACGCTTGTGGCTCAGCTCGGATAGCGGGTTTACCTCATCGAGCAGCTGGCTCAACTGGCTACTGGCGAAGAACTCGCGCACTGCTGCCACTACCGGGCGAGCATTAATCAGCTGGCTTGGCGTAACTGTCTCGAGGTCACTCATGCTCATACGATCCATTGCATTGCGCTGCATCCGGAGCATACCAACACGGAACTGACGCGCCACCAACTCGCCAACCAGTTTCACGCGGCGATTGCTCAGCGAGTCGATATCATCAGCTGGCTCTTGTGTGTTGTTGAGGCGAATAATTTCACGCAAGACACCAATCAAATCACTCATCTGCAATGTGCGATATTCGGTCGTATTAGGCACATCAACACCCAGGCGCTGGTTGATCTTGTAGCGGCCAACGCGGCTGTAGTCAAAGCGCTTAAAGTCGAAGAACATGCGCTCAATCATCTGGCGAGCGTTCTCTACCGTAGCGAGGTCACCTGGGCGCAGGCGACGATAGACCTCAATCAACGCTTCGTTGATGCCATGCGCTGGATCCTTCTCAAGCGTGGCTTCGATATATTTCATCTCACCAGTGTCAATATCGGCAAAGGCCTCACGAATGGCCGACACCTTGCTCATACCAAGAGCACGCAGCAAGGTGGTGGCTGCAATCTTGCGGCGGCGATCGATCTTCACGTAGATTGCGCCTGATGGACTAGTCTCAAACTCGAGCCATGCCCCACGACCTGGGATCATCTTGGCACCATAGAGGTTGCGCCCTGCCACGCGGTCAGCACTAAACAGCACACCAGCACTCCGAATCAGCTGGCTTACCACTACGCGCTCTGTTCCATTAATGATAAACGTTGCGCGTTCGGTCATCCAAGGGTAATCGCCCATGTAGATGCTCTGTTCCTTGACTTCGCCAGTCGTCTTATTGATAAGCTCGACGGTGGCTTGTAGTGGTGCGTCGAAGGTCAGGTTGTTTTCTTTCGCAAACTGCTCTGTATGCTTGGGCTCGCCAAAGGCATAATCCTTAAAGCGCAGCTCGAGCTTCTGGCCAGTGTAGTCTTCGATTGGGTTGAGCTCTGCGAAAATTTCGCTCAAGCCCGTCTCGACGAAGTCCTTCCAGGATTCTTCTTGGTGAGCCAGCAAGTCGGGTACTGCCAGCGCGGTGTCATTGCTGGTAAAAAACACACGCGACGGAGCAGCTGTTGCCGTGGTAGGTGTAGGCATGTAAACTCCTCTTGAATTATTGTTATCTATCCGCACGTGTAAGGACTCCAAACCCTACTCGTGCATTTGTTGTGGCACCGAAGCTTTACTCAATATAAGTTTTCGCACACTAAAACGCCACGCCACCGGCGTAGTCCGCACCTAACCCATATTACACAACCTTCATTAACATCTCATTATAGCGAATGAGCTGCGAGTGCGTCAAGCATTTTTCTGTTTGAAATTTCAAAAATCTATACTAGGAGCTACGTATAATTATTCTCACTCATACAAGCCTCGAGCGTGCCCGCTGACATTGTATACATATCGCCCTGTTTTGGGAGATATACACAACTTTTGGACTGGTCCGTGATTCCAAAGAGCACACTTTGTGCTTGGATCTTGCAGCACCTCACGAACATACTGTAGAAACACACCCTCTTCTGTTGACGGTGATAGCGAGAATCCTTCGTCAATTGTCTGATCTCGGCGTTTAGCATCAGCCACCGACAACCAACCATCGCACTGCCCCGGACAATTGACGAATGGATTCTTTGCAAGTAGTTGCTCACGCTCAGCCTGCGTGACTATAACACCAGACACGCTACCCATTGCATAATTATCCCAGGATATCGCCTTCCCTGATGAATAGTCAGCCGCACGCGCTAATACATCTCCCATAACGGTTTGGGTGCGCATAAGCTCCTTAGTGTCTCGCTTAGCCTGATAGAAAAAGGCAAGCGCCGCCATACAGACAATAATCAACACGATCGTTACCGACATAACAACAGTCATACGCCGTGGACGGAAGCGTCGTGGTTTTTTTGCTTGAGATGGAGTATTTGTAGACTGGGTTGTCGATTGGTCGCTATGTTGTGTCATAGCCTTACTATAGCACAAAGTAGCTACTTTGTGCTATTTGGCCTTTGCGTGCTGGCCAATCACTTCATCGGCCAGGCCATACGCCACGGCATCTGCGGCACTCAGCCAGTAGTCACGCTCCATGTCAGCCTTGATTTTATCGAGTTTCTGGCCAGTGTTGTCCGCCATAATGGTGGCCAGTCGCTCCTTGAGGGCGATACTCTCGCGTAAGCTAATTTCTTGGTCTGTTACTTTGCCGCGCGTACCACTGCTAGGCTGGTGGATCATCACTCGAGCATTAGGCAAGACGAAGCGTTTACCCTTCGCACCGCTACTAAGCAAGAAGGCACCCATGCTTGCCTGCAGACCAATACCAATCGTCTGCACATCTGGCGCGATGTATTGCATAGTATCGTAGATTGCGAGACCGTCATACACACTGCCACCAGGGCTGTTGATATAGAGCTGGATGTCTTTGTCTGGATTTTCATTGGCAAGATGGAGAAGTTGCGCGACAACGACATTGGCTGTCATCTCAGTCACTTCTTCACCGAGGAAGATAATGCGATCCTCGAGTAAACGCGAGTATATATCATAGCCACGCTCACCATCACGCGTCCGGACGATGACGTTGGGCACTAGGTAATCATTCGGTTTCATCATAGTACTATTGTAACGAGAAAATTAGCACTCGTCAATATAAAGTGCTAATTTCCGTTATGCGAGCTGTATTATCTGCTACTTCTTAGTATTCTGCGCCACCAGCCAGTCAATCGTCTTCTCCGTTAAGAGGCGGTTGGCAATCTCGTGCTGCACCTCTGGCTCATCAAAGCGTGCCACCATAGTTGCATCATTGGCGTACTGTTGCTTGAAGGCACTGATGCGCTCTTGTAGCTCCTCTGCTGTGGCTTCGATCTTCTCGGCCTTGCTCAACTCAGCCAGGACAAGCCCAGCCTTAATGCGCTCATCGGCCGCTGGCTTAGCCTCCTTCTCAATCCACTCGTCTTTGTCTTTATATTCCTTCTCGGCAAGGTACTGCTCAAGGGTGCGACCGCGGTGAGCAAGGTTTTGCACTAAGTCTTGTTCGATCGAGCGAAGCTGGTCAGCTCGCAATACCTCTGGAATGGCTACCATGCTGGCATCGGCCAGCTGCTTGACGGCTACGTCGCGTAGCTCGTCATCTGCTTCACGCTGCTTTTGCGCAGTAATTTCCTTCTCGATATCTTTCTTGAGGTCATCAATAGAAGTAAATGGCCCAACCTTCGCCGCAAACTCATCAGTCAGCTCAGGCAATGTCACTTTCTTGACCTTCTTGACGGTCGTATCAAAGACAACTGCTTGCCCAGCTAGTTCGCTCGCATGGTAGTCCTTCGGGAAGGTGAGTTCAACTGCCTTCGTTTCACCAGCCTTGAGGCCAATCAATGCCTCTTCGAAGCCTGGAATGAATGACTTGCTACCGAGCACAAGCGGATAATCCTTCCCGGTGCCACCTGCAAAAGGTGTGCCATCGCGCTTACCCACGAAATCAATCGTTACTTCATCACCATTCTGAGCCGCCTCATCAGTGTCTGTGCGCTCGGCCATGCTGTGGCGAATCCGGTCAAGGATCTCCGTTACTTCTTCTGGCGCAACGGTTATCTTCGCTGGCTTGAGCTTGAGCTTTTTATAGTCACCGAGAGTAATCGTGGGCATGACTTCTGCCTCAGCCGTGAATTCCAGCTCGCTGCCAGGCACAAACTTCTTAATCTCTACCTCTGGGCGCTCAAGCACCTGCACGTCACTCTTAAGGAAGGCTGCAGCAACTGCTTTGCTCAGGGCGTTATTAAGCGTCTCCTCAGCGAGGTGTTCTGGATTGGTATTCTTTGCAACCAACTCGAGCGGGGCATGACCCTTGCGAAAACCATCAACTTTAGTCGTCTTGGCGAGTTTACGCAAAGCAACCTGGCGAGCTGCCTCCAGTTCGTCTGCACCGACGGTAATCGTGGCGCGTACTTTGGTGTCTGATAGGTGGTCTAGTGTCGTCTTCATAGTTGGTTATTGTATCATATGTCGCTGACGGTGTGAAATAGGCATGCGACAGACCCAAGTATGCATGCGTATATGTGCTGTTTCGCAAGGCAAGCAAAACGAGAGTTTAACAGAGATGAGCTATAGCTGCAACAGAGACGCACATGGTGACACTACGATAAATCAAAGTCATCATCTTCGCTGCGTGATGGTTGGCGACGATAGTCCTTAACGGCGCTGATGACGCGCTCCAGACTGAGCTTTTGCTCCTCGCTTGTCGCAATATTCTTGAGGGTATAAATCTCATTCTCTAGCTCGTCCTCCCCAACAAAGAGGAAGTATGGAATCTGTTTTTTGATCGCTGCCTTGAGCTGCTTATCAAGCTTGCGACCAGTGAAATCGACTTCCACATTGACGTCCTCATCGCGCAGGTCGTCCGCTAGCTCTAGCGCACCGCGCATTGCCCCACCAAGGACGATCATATAAATATCAGTTGTGGAGCTAAACTCTGGTAGCAGCTGATGCGCCTCGAGAAAGAGCTGCATCATTGATAGGCCCGGTGCGAAGCCGACCGCACTAATCGGCTCGGCACCAAACATCCCCACGAGACCATCATAGCGCCCACCACCAAAGAGCGAACGATTATTATCTGGATGCGTGTCGAAGAACTCAAACACTGTACCCGTGTAATAGTCTAACCCGCGCATGAGCGTGATATCGAAGATGGCATTCGTCACGCCACTACGCTCAAGTAGTGTAAAGAGCCGCTGCACATCGCGCACCGCCTCGCTATCGCGAATCGAGTCGGGGAGATCGGCCATAGTACGTGCCGTCAAGAGCTGAGCAATCCGTTGTAAGCCGACCGGTGCCGCCGCCTCACCAAAGATCTCAATCGCCTGGTCGCGAAAGGCCTGTGGTGGAATCTTGTTCTTACGATCAAACAGCCGAATCATCAGCTGAGCCTGCACGGCATCAAGCTCAAGAAACTGCGCCATCATGAGATTGATCAACTGGCGGTTGTTGATACGAATAGTGTACATGTCGTCCGTCGCGCCAAAGGCCTTCATAATACGGCTACCAAGTGCGATAATCTCGGCCTCGGCCTGCATATTATCAACACCAAATATATCGACATTCATCTGCCAAAATTCACGCTCTCGCCCCCGTTGTGGCCGCTCATAGCGCATAAACTGGGCAATACTAAACCAACGCGCTGGATAGGCGATCTCTTGGCGGTGCTTGGCAATCATCCGGCTTACGCTCGGCGTCATCTCAGGACGGATCGCTACCTGTCGATCGCCACGATCAATAAACTGATACGTCTGGTCATTCACTAATTCGTCACCACTCTTGGCGGCATACACTTCAACCGGCTCAAGCAGTGGTGCATCGTATTCTTCGTAGCCGTAGCTCTTGGCGACATGACGCCAGGTCTGAAAGATGTATTTGCGCACGCGAAGATCTTCCGGATACCAATCCCGCGCCCCCCGATATGATTCCGATGAAAGTTTTGTCATAGTTACTGCTATTTTTGCATAAACGGCATGGAAAAACAAGCCCTTGGCCGGATTCACCTCTCTACAGAGCGTCATTCCACGCTGATTGCAAACGATATATTGCTCTGCTCGCCCTTCTCTTGCCTGATAGCTGAAGAAAGATAGATTATAGGCCGTAGATCTCTATCTGAGCGGTGCGGTCTATGCAAGATGCCACCTCACCTCTCACCCGAGCGCAGCCGATGCTGCTGCACCCAAGCATACATCGCAATACCCGCTGCTACGCCGACATTGAGGCTACGCGTACTGCCAAACTGCTCAATTGCAACAATACCCGTAGCCCGCTCAAGCAGCTCAGGGCGAATACCAGGCCCCTCTGCCCCAAACAAAAGCACGGCACTACGCGGCAGCGCAACCGAGTGAAGTGGCTGCGAACCGGCAACATTATCGACCGCAATGAGTGGCCGGTCAGCAATAGCCTGCAAGAAATCTTCAACCGTTTGGTGATAATGCACGTGCAGATACGTGTCCGTCATCATCGCACCGCGTTTATTCCATTGCCGCCGGCCAATAATGTGGACATGCCGCACCCCAAAGGCATTGGCACTGCGGACGATTGTCCCCATGTTGAAATCGCGCACAACATTATCAATCGCAATATGAAGTGCCGAGCCATGCTCATCAAGATCGGCAACGATCGCTTGGTGAGACAGCCCTTTATAGCGGTCTACCACATTGCGACGGTCGGTTGCCGCAGGGGCAGAGTGTTGGGTGCGCTTCATCGTGCTCATTAGTTATATTATGCTGCTCTTCCTATAGCATCAGTATTATTTTCTTCGACAGATTGCTGCGTCATCCCGCTGATCTCGCGAATGATGCGGATACTATCTTCGGTGAGCTCACCATGCGCTGGCTGGCCTGTGCGTGATGATACAGCCAGGCCATACAGCATGCGGCTTGCAGTATCTGGCGTAAGATCCTCGCCCGATCGTGTGGCAATTAAACCTAGCGCACCAACCATCCGTCGGCGCACCTCAGCATACTGCTCATCTTCAGCTTCGCCCGAGTTGGCGGTGCCGCACTGCTTTCGGATTTCTTCGTTTTTTGTCGTATCCACTTTAGTTTGTCGAACTTTTGAGACGATGAATGGATAGAGGTCATGTCATTACTCCTTGTATAATGTAAAATAGCGGCAGACCCGCCACAGTTTATTTACCTGATTGTATCACAAAACTCTTTACGCAAGACCAAAATTCGTATACAATACACGGTAAGAGCCTGCGGTGCGTATATCTGCGGATGTGGCGGAATTGGTAGACGCGCTAGCTTCAGGTGCTAGTGCCCTGCGGGGCGTGGAGGTTCAAGTCCTCTCATCCGTACCAACAAGCTCTTACCCGAACCCACCCCAGT
>CAUUSZ010000005.1:0-62416 GCA_963548065.1 uncultured Candidatus Saccharibacteria bacterium | reverse complement strand
CTGGCTCTCGGAAATGGTCTTCGGTCGCTAGCTCATCTGACGGCAATAAATTGGTCGCCATAGTTGATGGTGGTACCATCTACACCTCCACCGATGCTGGCGCAACCTGGACAGAACGAAAAAGCTCTGGCTCTCGGAAATGGTCTTCGGTCGCTAGCTCATCTGACGGCAATAAATTGGTAGCAACGGTAACAGGCGGTAATATCTATACCTCATCTGATTCTGGCGCAACCTGGACAGGACATGCGGCTGATGGAGTGCACAACTGGACGTCAGCCACCATTTCTGACGACGGGAGTAAGATCTCGGCGACTGCTGGTGGCGGTGGATATATCTTTAGCTCAAGTGATTCTGGCGCAACGTGGGTCGCGCAGGCATCTGCAGGTGTGCCAAACTGGTCAGCAATTGCAGGCGCAGCTGATGGTACAAAACTAGCTGCGGTATCATACGGTGGGAATATCTACACAACCACTCGTGCATATGAGCAAGGGAAGCATGTTAACCCGAGCAACCCGAACCCGAGCAACCCGAACCCGAGCAACCCTGGCAGTTCTAGCAGCTCCAGTAACTCGAGTGCCAGTAGCAGTAATAACAAAGCACGGGCAGCAAACAATGGTAGCCAACTGGCAGATACGGGCGCGAGTATCGTTGCCGTCACATTGGTCGCAGTATTGGCTGTTGGTGCTGGGGCTGGAGCTTGGCTGATTCGCAAGAAAATATAGTATAGACCGTAATTAATTTAATTAGCACTCTTGACACGAGAGTGCTAATTATTTATACTGAAATAGTTGGCACTCGGTACAAAAGAGTGCTAGAATGGATACAAGCATAACACCAGATATGATCATAAGAGAAAGGGGAATCATTATGGGTAAAACTATCGGCATCGACCTTGGTACGACCAACAGTGCCTTTGCATACTTGCTTGCGGGCAAGCCGGAGGTTATCGCCAATGCTGAAGGCAATCGCACAACGCCATCAGTGGTAGCAATCAACAAAAAAGGTGAGCGCCTTGTGGGGCAGGTGGCCCAGCGCCAGCGCGTGACTAACCCGAAAAATACAATCTATGGCGTCAAGCGCTTGATCGGCCGCAAATTCACCGACAAAGAAGTCCAGAAAGATCTCGACATCATGCCATACGAGATCGTCAAGAAGGGTAATGCCGTCGCAGTTAAGCTAGGCGATAAAGAATACACGCCAGAAGAAGTGAGCGCCATGATCCTAAGCAAGATCAAGGCTGATGCCGAAGCCTTCTTGGGCGAGAAGGTAACAAAGGCGGTCATTACCGTGCCAGCCTACTTCGACGATTCGCAGCGCCAAGCTACCAAGGATGCGGGTAAGATTGCTGGCCTGGAAGTCGAGCGCATTATCAATGAGCCAACGGCAGCTGCTCTCGCTTACGGTCTCGATAAAGGCAAAGAAGAGAACATTGTTGTCTTTGACCTTGGTGGTGGTACCTTCGACGTGTCGGTGCTGGAGATTGCCGATGAGTTCTTCCAAGTGAAGTCGACCAACGGTGACACTCACCTTGGTGGTGAGGACTTCGACAATGCCATCGTCAATTACTTCCTCGATGACTTTAAGGCCAAAGAAGGTATCGATCTGCGCAAAGATAACGCCGCCATGCAGCGCCTCAAGGACGAAGCTGAGAAGGCAAAGAAAGAGCTTTCGACTGTTACTGAGTATGATGTCAATATTCCATTCATCACAGCTGATGCCGATGGGCCAAAGCACTTTGAGATGAGCCTGACGCGCGCTAAGCTCGAGGACTTAGTGAAGGATCTACTCGACCGTCTCGATGGGCCAGTAGAAAAAGCGCTCAAAGATGCCAAGCTGAGCAAGTCTGATATCAACAACATCGTCATGGTTGGTGGTATGACTCGTATGCCAGCAGTGGTCGAGCGGGTGAAGAAGCTGTTTGGTAAAGACCCAATGCAGGGTGTCAACCCAGACGAAGTGGTGGCCGTTGGCGCGGCCATCCAGGGCGGTGTGCTAGCTGGTGACGTCAAGGATGTGCTGCTGCTGGATGTAACACCGCTAAGCCTCGGCATTGAGACAATGGGCGGTGTGTCAACCAAGCTAATTGAGCGCAACACCACTGTGCCAACCAGTAAGAGCGAAGTATTCTCAACTGCAGCAGATAATCAGCCACAGGTGGAAATTCATGTTTTGCAGGGTGAGCGCGAGTTTGCCAACGACAACAAGAGCCTAGGCCGCTTCGTGCTTGACGGTATTGCACCAGCACCGCGCGGTGTGCCACAGATTGAAGTAACCTTTAATATTGACGCCAATGGTATCCTCAGTGTTACCGCTAAGGACAAAGGCACAGGCAAAGAGCAGTCGATTACCATCCAAAACTCTGGCAACATGAGCAAGGAAGACATTGAGAAGGCACAGAAGGAAGCTGAGCTCCACGCCGATGAAGATAAGAAGAAGCGTGAAGCAATCGACGCCAAGAACCGCCTCGAGAATGCCATCTACCAGGCAAAGAAAATGCCCGATGAGTTTAAAGACAAGATCTCGAGCGACGACAAGAAGACGCTGGAAGATGCCATTGCCGAAGCTGAGAAGCACAAGAACGCAGAAGACAAAGACGAGCTCGAGGCTGCCACCAAGGCACTGGGCGACGTAACAATGTCTATCGGAGCTAAGCTCTATCAGCAGCAAGCTGAGGACAAAAAAGCCGAAGAAGAAGCTGACGCTAAGGCAAAAGCTACAGACAAGAAGCCTGGCAAAGACGAACCCGTCGAAGGCGAAGTTGTCGACGACAAAAGCAGCGACAAAAAGTAGCATCGCGTTATAGTTACAGCTGCATTGCGAATGGCCACCTGGAAAGGGTGGCTATTTGTATTTTTAGAGGTATATAATAGAGACTGTGAGTAAACAAAAGAAGCCTATTAAGTATAGCAAGACCCAGATAGATAAGGCGGGTAATATTCTCCGTTCTCACAAAACAAATACTCTTGAATATGCAGAGGCACGTGCATTTGTCGACCAGTGGCGTATGAGCCACGAGCGTCCAATGCAAAGGTTTAATGTCACATTGCGTAAAAAACGAAAAATGATTTATCAAGATGCAGTGGTAGCACGCCGACTCAAGAGGTTACAGACAATCATTGATAAGATTAGTAATCGTCAACAGGATATGAATCTGAGTCGCATGCAAGACGTCGGTGGTGTCCGAATAGTTATGCAGAATATTGAACAAGTTTATCGAATGAAAAGAGTATACCAAGAGGGATCTTTTTCTTATAAACTCAAAAATAAGTTAACTAGAGATTACATAGAAAAACCACAAAAAAGTGGTTACAGAGGTATACACTTAGTATTTGAGTTTTATAACGTACCAGTAAGTAACGAAAATGATCAGTATTGGAAGAGTCTTCAGATCGAGATGCAGATTCGCACAGAGTTACAACACGCATGGGCAACTGGTGTTGAGATCGTAAGTGTTATGAGAGGAGAGAATTTGAAGGCTGGGCAGGGCGACAAGGGATGGTTGGAACTCTTTCGATACATATCGTCTATTATTGCACTCGTTGAGAATAAGCCTACTCTATTGCAGCACCGAAATTTGAATCCTCAAGATCTGTTTAAGCAAACGACAGAGCTTGCAAAGAGACTCGAAGCTGTCGATAAGATCAGTGCATGGGTCAGCACAATAAGTCAAGTTGAAGGCTTGGAACAGAGTAAGAGGCGGAAGTTTCACTATGCCATCTTAGCTATAGACACGAAAGAGAAAAAGATACTTTTGTTTGGTTTTGCAAAAAATAAATTCACTGAAGCAACAAAAAAACTAAAGGAGCTTGAAAATGAACACCCTGAGTATTATCCTGTGCTTGTTGCAGCTGGGGATATAAATAATCTGAGACATGCATATCCGAATTATTTACCCAGTGCAATTCGGCTAGTAGAGATTATTCAGCGTATTGAAAAATCTCAACATTAAGCTATAATAGTTAATATCATGGATAACGACGAACTCCTCAAACGCCTTAGGCAAATCTACAAAGAAAACAAGAAGCTCACTTAGTATGAGCTTCTTGTTTGCGCGCTGACCTTCTGTTATTTAATATCCATCAACTCAATGTCGAACACGAGATCACTATTAGGCGGAATGTTAGCGGCAGCGCGAACGGAGCCGTAGGCCATCTCACTTGGGATGATGAGTCGGCGCATACCACCAACCTTCATGCCAGGCACGCCCTCTGTCCAGCCGCGGATGACTTGGTCGAGGCCGAAGGTGACGGGCTGACCAAAGTCGTGGCTGCTCTGGAAGATGACGCCATTCTTGCACAGTGCACCAGTATAGTGTGCGGTGATGGTCGCGCCGGCTGGTACCTCGGTACCAGTGCCGGGGATAATATCAATAATCTGCAATGCGTCGACTTTGGCTATAGGTGTAAAGTCGGCGAGTTTGGTTCCTTCGTATCGTGTCATGACTCTATTATACCATTATGCGTATTCCGCCGCGCCACGCAGTTGAGCGGTGGGATGGCTGTGCTGGGTGGAGTGCGATCGACGACTATGACCTGCTGTAGCTGTGGATAGCGTGCGAAGAGACGACCAAGCGTGTGCGTCATGGCGCTGGTGTAGCGTTCTTCATCTGGCGCTGCGGCATAGCGAGCTCCCTCCTCGAGCGGTGTCGCCCAGCAGCAGCTGGCGTGGATGGCACGGGTGTCTTGGGGAAGCTCAGGATATTGTACGCCGTAACCCACTAAATCGGCACACACAGCAGATAGTGTGCGAGTATACCGTTGCTGCAATGTGTCGTTTGCGGTGAATGTCTCTCCCTCGGCTGAGCTAAAAATCGTGCGTTTGCGCTCAAGTATGCGGCGTATACCATTTTGGATAATAACAAGTGAGTTGTAAATTCCATCCGGGTGGTACTCTGGTGTGCCTACCACAAGCTCCGCTGTGGGCATAGAGGTAGAAAGCTTCTGTAGCTCGGCGAGGCGATCATTTACCACTTCAGCCAGCTCCATGTCTGCCGTCGTCATGAGTTCGGGGCTGACGAAGCGGTGGGCGGGGTGATCGGCAGCTGCTTGGCGTATCAGATTCATGTACTCGTGCCAGGTATTGGCAGATACGCCAGCGGTTGGCGTACCTGATAGTTGCTCAGGGTAAAACACACCTGTTTGGCGGTACCACTGGATGTCATAATGGCGGGCTTGTTCGCGTAGTCGTTTATGATACATAACTATATCATACGATATACCAGTCTGTAGAGCAAACATACGCAAAATATCCCAATAGTATAGAGGGTTGGTGGGCGTTGATGAGTAAAACGAGGAACGTAGTAGCTCTGACGGGTTAGTTTTTAGCCAGGCTATATACCCGTAAATAACGAATTATGATTACAGATTGATTCTAGGGAGGAACTAGGCTCTACACGGAGGAGCGTTCTTTATTAATACCGCCACTGCGCCATATCACGGTTATAGACATCGATGATCCGCGGCGTTAGCAGGGTAGAAATGCCGGCCGGGGGTAGGCTAGCGGGGCGCTGGCGCAGGGCGTAGTCGAGCAGTTTGGTATCGGTGTAGCTGAGCCCAGGCGGCAGCGGCTGGCTCAGCAGGCTGGCTTTATCCTTGGTCGAGAGCACAAAACCCCACTCGCCAAAGGAAGGTACATTGATGCTAAAGGGTGTGATATGCCGCTGGGGTTGGGCGGATGCGACGGTGCTAGCCACCATCGCGAAGGTGTGTGGCGAAAAGTACGACGACGTCGCTTGGGTGATCATCACACCGCTGGGGCTGAGGATGCGCGCGGCCTGGCGGTAGAATTGCTGCGAGTAGAGCTTGGCCAGGCGGTCGTTCGATGGGTCGACCAGGTCGATCAGAATGGCATCATATGCCTGGTGTGTATTGAAGGCAAATAAAAACGCGTCCTCGTTGACGACGCGCACCTTGGGGCTAGCAAGCGAGCGCTTGTTTTGCTCAGCGAGCAGGGGGTTGGTGCGTGCCAGCTGCGTCATGGCCGGATCGATATCCACCAGGGTGATGTGCTCTACACTGGGGTACTTCAGGATCTCGCGCGCCAGCAGCCCGTCGCCACCGCCCATAATTAACACGTTTTTGGGCTGCTTGACAGCTGTCATCGCCGCGCCGGCTAGCGTTTCGTGGTAGCGGGCTTCGTCCAGGCTGGAAAACTGCAGGTTGTTATTCAGATACAGCCGCAGATCTTGCTTGTACTTGGTAAGGACGATCTTTTGGTAAGCCGACTGTTGGTAGAGGATAACCGGGTCTTTGTAGGCCTTGGTATCGATGCGGTGCTCCAGCCAGCTGGCGCCAAAGAACAGCCCCAGCAGCAGAATGGTCGCTACCACACTGGCAGCTAGGAGCCTGCGCGAGGTCTTGAGCTGTAATAGAATCAGCACTGCCACGGCGATGTTAAGCGTAGCAATCAAGTAGGTGCTGCGCATCAGCCCCAGGCTCGGCAGCAAGAAGAGCGGGAAGACCAGCGAGGCCACCAGCGCGCCGAAGTAGTCGATCGCCAGCACCTTACTGAGCAGCTCCACCGAAGACGGCCGGCCGTAGCGGGTAAACATCTTCACCAGCAGCGGGATCTCTAGCCCAATCAGCACACCAATCACCAGGCTAATCAGCGCAAATACCGGCCAGTGCAACTTGCTTAAGCTAAAGGCGCTGTAGAGCAGCAGCACCGAATTACCACCCACCAGCCCCAGCAGGATTTCATTAACGGCAAAGCTTGTGGCGGGGTGCCAGCGAATATGCCGCACCAGCAGCGACCCCACCCCCATGCCGAAGAGGGTTATACCAGTTGCCAGGCTAAAGCTCAGGATTGAATCACCCACTAGGTATGAGGCAGCTGTGCCCAGGATGAGCTCGTAGATGAGCCCGCCAATTGCCACGAGGAGCGCTGCCGCAAACAGCGCGATATTTTCCTTGCTGGTGATGCGCTTGGTGCCCGGTGGCGTGACGCGAGTATGTGCCATAGTGTCTGTGTGCCTTTCGCGCCCAGGTTATTTGCCTACGCCGCCACTGCCGCCGCCATAGACGCTGCGCCCGTGGTAGGTGCCGCTGCCGTGCGAATCATCGTGGCCAAAGAACTCATCGTAAATGGCAAAGAGCAGCGCGCCAACAAAGCTGATGATCATCACCCAGCGCCAAAATAGCGGCCAGTTGCGCGGGCGGATGAGGCGGCCAAATAATTCCTTTTGCTGCGCGTCGGACAAGGGTGTTTTGCGGTAAACATCGTACTCACGCCGGTTGTATTTTTCTACCGTGTAGGTGGTGGTAGCGCCGGTTTCGGCGTCGGTGTAGTGCAGACTAGCATAGGCCATTGGTTCACCCTCGAAGACCTGGTAGGCGTTCTTGCCGTGGATAGCCATAATGGTGCCTTCGCCGGCCTCGGCAACGGTAATAGTCTGTACTGTGCCATCTTCAAGCGTGATGCTAAACTCATTGCCCGCAGCGAGGTGCTCTGGCTCAAGCCGCTGGGCAAACCGCACTGGCTCGTAGAGCGACACAACCTTGCTATCGTGGTCGTACTCCGCCCAGCTATCGTAATTTTCGAGGCCCGTCAGCTCCCATTCTTCCCAATAGGAGGTTTGCTTTGTCTCGGAGTTTTCTTCTTTAAATAGCAAGCAACCTACCGCGCGGAAGTTGGTTCGCTTGCCGCGCAGGACGTCGTTGATTTTGAGGCGAGCTTTGGTGCGTTTGGTCATAATACAGCGCTTTCGATCGTTATAGTATTGGTATAAAATGCGTCTGCAATGGCTTGGCGAAGAGTCTCGATCGTATCCTCGTCTAAGGGCCGGCACGTGGCAATACTGAGGTACGCTCCGCAGCTCTCGGGCCAGGTGTGGATGGTGGCGTGCGACTCCGCGAGCAGCAGCGACACACTCACGCCTTGCGGCGAGAACCGATGTGAAACGGACTCTAGCGCGTGTAGGCCAGCTACCTCGGCAAGCATGCGCACCGTTTTCTCAGCATATGCGAGATCATTGAGCCGCGTGGCATCCGCCTGGCGAATCGTAAAAATCAGTGCTTGCACCTGCTCCATTTGCATCGTATACGTTATTATACCACTCTTGATGCGAGAGAGCGAACTGGCTATGCTCATACCAAAAAACCAGCCAGAGCGGCTGGCTGGTTTACTACAGCGCATGAATAGTTATGGCTCGAGAGTGTGCTGTGGCACGCCGGAGCTTGGCTCGTGCGAGTTGATTGTCAGTGGTATAACAAAACCCTGGTATTGCGCGAGTGTCACGGTGTCGCCAGGCTGGAGCTCGTAGCGCGTGTTGCCATCGGTCAGGTGGAGCTCAGCAACGCGGGCCGACGTAGCATTAGTCACGCCATCTTGCTCGGGCTTAGTATGGAATGCATCTGCTTCGGCGAGTGTGGCGATGTGCCGGTCTACCACAGTACCGATGCTGTCGCCAGCCTCAACTGGTCGTGTGGTAATATTGCTTAGCTCAACCGGTGGCTGGGGCTCCTGAGTGACCTGGCCTGCTTCGTAGGCTTGGCGCTGGCTGAGGTAATCGCTATAGGCATCGACTAGCCGGGTAGCTTGCTCTTCGGGGGTGGGTTGGTGCTCAGCAGCAGAAGAGTGCTGATCGTGGTTATCTTTTGACTGCATTGCTGCAAGGCCGGCTACAGCACCAAATACAAGAGCTGCTACACCAATGACAACTCGCCGCGAAACACCCTTAGTTTCGGGATCTTGTGGTCTAGGATCCTCTATCAAGGGAGGGTGGTTATCGCTGTCATATTTTTTATAATAGGGTGTTGATGAAGAACGTGGTGATCTTTCACCCCTGTTTGTTCTCTGTTGTGTACTCATAGTTCATTCACTATACAACAGAGGTCGCAAAAAGGGAAGAGGAAAATGGTAAAATAACGAACAATATTGCATAATGTGCTCAAAAACAGGGGTAATATCACATAATACATAATATTATATATATTAATGCAATAATATATCTTGTTACACATACGCAAACGCCAATATCTTACAGCCCGGTGGCTTACTTCATACTCTTTCTGGTGTTAGCTTGGCTACATAAAAATGAATGCCTTTCTAGAATATTCACCCCTTTAGCGCGAGAGCGCGGCGCTTAGTATAGAGACGAATCATCATATCTCATCGAATAAAACGGTGGGCATACAATGAGAGTATACCAGAGGTCATAAGCCAAAAATAGAACAAATACCATAAATTTGCTGTTTTTGAGGTATTTCTGCCGCAGATGCCATGCTACAATAGAGGGTATGAGATCTACTCGAACCATCCAAATTGTGAATATTACTGGGCGAGAACTCGCCGGCAAATCATCAACAATTCGTGAGCTAATGCCGCGGCTGGGTGCCGGGGTTGTTTTGTTTCGTCCGAGCGATGTCTTGCGCGAATATGCCGCGAGCCATCATATTACACTGCGCAAACGAAGCGATTATTTGCGCGTGCTGCAGATTATGACGGAGTCTGCACCGAGCCTACTGGCCGACCGGGCACTAGAGCTGCTTGAGCGGCCTGGTGTGGAGCTGGTGGTGCTGGATGGCCTGCGTGACTACCGCAGTGCTTGCCGCTTGAAAGAGCGACTGGGTGATCGCTACCGGACAGTGGTGCTCACGGCGCCAGATGAGCTGCGCTACGAGCGCTTCAAGGGGGTGGCCGAGGCGAGGCGGCGTGCTGGGCGCGATGCAGCGGTGATTCAGAGCTTCGAAGAATTTATGCGTGATGGCGAGGACGACATGGATAGCATGCAGCAATTCCCAGCGGTGCTGGCTAGTCACGACCTAACACCCGGTGGCCCGATTGACACGAGCACCTATCCATCGGCTATCGCAGTGGCAGATGAGATTATCAGCTACTTGGTGTAAAACGCTCCAGAGAGTAGATAGTGAGTACACCATGGGGTTTGGTGGGCGTGTGTTTGTTTGTGCACCACAGCAGTACCATCTGTACTCTCTATGATGCTTATGGTATGATGAAGACATGAATAAGCGAGGGTTTACGCTAGTTGAGATTTTGACAGTGGTGGCGATACTAGCGATCTTGGTGTCGGCGTCGATTGTGGGGTATGGTGCGTGGCGTCAGCGTGCAGCCCAGACGGAGCTCGTGAGTGATCTGCGAGCTGCTGCCGCGGCAATGACAGCCTATAGGACGTTCTATAATGGCTACCCAACATCGCTCCCAGCCGATTATAACAAGAGTGAGAATGTGACGGCGACACTCAAATACGTCGCATCGGCAACATACTGCATAGAGGCAACGACGCGCACCACTCGGGGGCTTGTCTATCATGTGAAGGGCTCAGAGAGCGAGCCCAAAGAGGGCGGGTGTGATACCTACCATGCGCAATCTGGCGAGAATGAGTCGCAAGCGACCGATGGTGTACTGCGCTACTGTCATGTGATCCGCGTGGTTGAACCAACCCAGCCAGCGGCGTGCGAGCCAGAGCTTCAAAGGTAATTTTCAGCCAGCAACTGCACACTTCCAGATAGCATTAATTCAAACACAACCAGCTGTCTCCTTAATTGCCTTTTATGAGCGTCTCATCGCAGGTAAGGCAGCTCCAGAATAGAGTACATCTAGCGTAGATCCTACTGCGACGGGCCGCTACGCCGCCTGCAACCTGCTCTCAACAACTGCTACCCGGCCGGCGAGGTCCTCATGTTGCGTGGTGAGCAGCCGTAGTGCGCCTTGAGCTTGAAGGGCGTCTTCCCGCTGAGTTTTGATATCTTTGCTGAGTGCGTCGATTCGCTCGGTTACTTCCTGATGGTTGCGACCAATCTTCTCGTCCAGCTCTGCAAACCGATTATCAATCTCATTAAACTGAGCGCCGATGGCGTCAAATCCTTCTTCCATGGCGGTACGCAGATCTTTAACTTCGCTGCGCACGTCTTTCATTTCGCCACGTACGTCCTTTATCTCGCGCTCGAGTTTGTCAATGCGATTATTGATTCTCCCCTCGGCAGCGCTGAGGTTAGTGGTTAGTAGTTCTTGTATGCGTTGGAAGTCTTTTTCGGTCATACTTCTATTTAAGCATGGTGGTGTGCGAGTGTAAACCACGATTGTCGTGATAGATGGAAAGAGCTTAGTCTGGCCACAGTATATCGTCACTACTAGCACTTTTTAAGTGCTCGAGAAAAGGATGAATGGCAAAGCGGCGGGCATCTCCAATGTAGTTTAGCGCCACAATGTCTATGATGATGGCGCACATAAATGCGATGCTGAACATAATGAGTATGGGGTGTTCTCAAGTATCTCTACTCGTGCTTATAGATCAATCACTTCACCCCGGTCGATCGGCTTATGAACTGTGCGATGCCCACGCATACGATGGCGCACCGTGCGGCGCAGCTCAATGGCATTGGTAAGGAGAATGATGCCGTTAACCAGTGCATAGCCACCAACGATTTGGACGAAAAGCTGAGCACTGCCGACAGGGAAGAGCCAGAGGATGAAGCTCACGATCACACCGATCACGCCAGACATTAGCCAGAGCGCTCGCGTGCGGCTCCCGGCAGGGAAGATGCGGCTGAGTATGAGGTCGATGAGGCTGCGTAGCATCACTACCCAGCCAAGCACAAAGCTGAGTGTTGCCACACTGACCCGAGGGTTGGCGAGCATCACTACACCAAGCAGAATAAGCAGCGCACTTGCCACCACGAGAAACGTCTTCGCTTGGCCATTCGCTACCTGCAGCCCACGTACCAGCTGCGATAGACCCCAGATGATGATCAAAATAGCGAGGAGTGTCATCAAAACAGTGAGAGTGACTGCTGGCATCGCAAGCGATACTCCACCAAAGATAATCAATGACAGGCTAATGATAATAATTACCCACCACGCACCAATAAGCTGTCTTTTGAGTTGTTCGATCATACATGCCTCCTTATCCTTCTAGTGTAGATGATGGCGGGGTAATCTGCAATTAATAGGTGAGACTATGAACTATCCACCACTGTAGAGATGGTATAATGCTCAGGCACTAGTCACGGGCAAACTGCATCAGCACGAGTGGGTCACCAGTGACGGAGCGCAGAGTGTAGGCGCTGGGTAGTGTTGGGGTGGTGGTTGCGGTCGAGCTGCTATAGTAGAGAACGTTGATTTTTTTGGCATTGGTAAAGGGCTGAGTGGTGTCGGCTACCTTGTGGTACGTGGTACTCCCTTCGAGCGGTGCGTAGCCGCCCATCAGTGGGCCACCTACATAGGCCATGTAGATGGGGCAATGCGACTGCGC
Source organism: uncultured Candidatus Saccharibacteria bacterium (assembly GCA_963548065.1). Lineage (GTDB taxonomy): Bacteria > Patescibacteriota > Saccharimonadia > Saccharimonadales > Saccharimonadaceae > Saccharimonas. The sequence continues at coordinate 50,205 of CAUUSZ010000005.1, read as the reverse complement.
TTGCTCGAGATAATAGCTTATCTCTATGGCGATGTACGGGTCAGCCGCAAGGATGACACTCCCATCGCGGCAGGTGCCGAGCTGGGTGGCAATTTGCTTTACATTGGGTCGCTCATCGCGCTGGAAGTTGAAGTTGCCCTGCAGTGATAACTGCACCATGCCATAAAACATAACCACTGGCAGAAGTACCAAGAGAGCGGTTGATACGGCCTTGTGCCAGCGCAATGGCGAACGATGTAGGGCTACGCAGGCTGTATAGAGGACAACACTTGCAACGGCAATGCCACTAATCGCCACATGAGCAAGATAGCGCTCGACATACATTGGGGCGGATAGCGACACGACGACTAGTGCCGCAACAGGCACGCCCATATGAGCAAGCAATAGCCAAGCAAGCTCAGGGTGTGGCAACGAACGCATTGCACGAGGCCACGCCCACGCAACGGCACAGATAATAATAAGGACAAGTTGCGACGACACAACGCCTAGCAACCAAGATGGCTTATAAATCATGTTGAAGGATGCGATGCCAAGCAAATTCTGCAGGTTCATTGGCTGGCCAATCTCGGCTAAAGCACCATTGCCAATTTGTCCCAAGAAGGTTGGCAGCCACGGTAAGAATAGCATGAAGCTCACTACATACGCCCAGAGCCACGGCAGTTTCCACCACTGTTGTAGGCCTTGGCGACGGTAGGTCATAACCATGAGCCAGAGCAGCTGGGCTAGCCAGAGTAAGGCGCTATAATACAGCGTCCCCATACCGAAAGCGACAAGCACCGCATAGAGCATCCAGTCGCGCCAGCGATCATCGTGCCAAGCGCGTGCCAGTACGGCGGTGGCGCTTACACCGATGAGTGACCCTAAAGCATACATCCGTATCTCAAAGCCGTAGCGCATGAGTAGGGGTGTGCCAATCAGTGTAAGGAGTGCATACCCCGCGGCGCGCTTGCCAAACCAGCGCCGCACGAAACACCCCATACCAACCATCGCGCCGCCATAGCAGAGGATACTAAAGGCACGCAGGGCTGACTCACTATAACCCCACACGCTGGCCCAGAGCTTGAGGATGAGATAGTAGAGCGGCGGGTGCGTATCGATACTGGTGAGGCGGATGAGTTCACTGATTGGCTGCTTGGCAAGCCACACCGAATATGCCTCATCAAACCACACACTTTGCTGGCTGCCAATCCACCAGCACAGTGCCATTGCCACCAGTGGTGCTAGCACAATGGCGATGCGAAACCAATGGCGTCGCATCCTGCAGACGAGGGGAGATAGTCGATTAGCGAGAATAAGGGCGGAATTCTTGACCCGAGCGGCAGATTGTTGCCGCGCTAGTTGTTTACTCATATCTTTTATAGTACCGATTTGTTGGCAAAAAATCCACTAGCAAAGCCATAATCATCCGTGGTACAATACCACTATACGTACCCGTAGCTCAGCTGGATAGAGCGTTGGTTTCCGGAACCAAAGGTCGCAGGTTCGAACCCTGCCGGGTATACCATAGATAATTGAGGCTCGCGCGGCCTCTGTTTTTTATGGATATGTATAGTAAGACGTACTAATTGATGGGATAAACCAATTAAACAAAAGAAGATCTGTCTCTCTAGCTGATCCCTGTTAGCGTGGAATAATCTTCATCAAAAACTTTGTCTTGACGGCAAGGTAGATAAGCGCAAGTGCACTGACAGATAAGGCGAAGTTGGCTGGGATCTCGTAGAAACGATCGACCGACGTAAAATAAAAATCGCTAATATAATAATCTGGTGCCACAAAGAGATGCATGACGAGAATAACGAATGCATGCACCGTGTACACATAGAGTGAATTATGACCAAATGGCAGCAAAATCCAGCCTAGCCACCGCTTGATGCGATCTTCGAATCGCCGAAACAGCATAAAGAACCCAGCAAACCAGAGCCACGATAGGGTCAGGCGAGGCAGTGGTAGGTCGAGCTTAAGGAACTGATTGTCGAGTGCGGTATCGGCCGCGGCAAGCGCTTGATGAAAGCCATCGCCCAGCCCATGTGCCACAAAGGTGACGTATGCGTCGGTAAAGAGTGTGAGGGCGAAGAGCGTTGCAATACTGCGCTTGATAATGCGTCGACGGCGCAGCGGCCACGATTGCCAGCGTGCAGTAATCTCTGGTAGGTGGTAGCCTAGGGCAAAGGCCATAAAGAACAGCACCTGCCAGGTGAGTGGCTGGTATAGTTCACTGACTGGCCGTGGTGTTAGCGCCCACACTAGTAGGCTGAGCCCTAGCACGATATACCACTTGCCGCGCCGCAGTAGCCAGAGCGCGCCTGGTGCTACCGCAATAAACAGTGCATACAGGCGCAGATAGTCCGCCCAGCCGTAGAATTGCTGTAAGGTAATAATATCCCACACCAGGCCAAGCCAATTACCGTCGGGCAGCGGCAAGGGCAACTTGACACCTTTATTATCAATAAAGAACCAACTAATCAGGAGCGATAGTATCGTCACGATGATGCTCGTGAGGTAGAGCGTACCAGCTCGCTTCCAGAGCAAGCGCGTCGCTGTCATGAGGGGCTGTGTGCGGAGCTTGGCACCACGCACAATGCCCAGGACAAGGCCGGATATAATGAAGAACCCTTCGGCTGCCGAGACAGCGAGACGACTGTCGCCAGTGAGGAAAGTGAGGCCATTGGGGAAGTAGGTGAGATGGTCGAGAATAATGATAACCAAAAACCACCCGCGCATGAGGTCGAGGCTAACGATGCGCCCAACAGAGGACGCGCTGGCTTTTGGTTGGGTTGTCACAATGATCTAGTATAGCAGGTTTGCTAAAAGTATGCTTAAGATTGTCTAATGTTGTGGTGAGGAAATATGGACCCGAGGTCTGGATATCCAACACTGATGACTCTATGGTCTAAAAAACTGAGGGGCATAGCGACACGCTAGCGTGGTCGCTTGCTCGCAACAGTGCGTGCCTTGGTGGCAAAGGTGTCATCGATGAGGACAGAGGGCGCAAATTCACCATAGCGCCGCGATACTGCTTGCTCGATCAGGAAGTCGGCAATGCGTGGATTCTTAGGTAGAATTGAGCCATGTAGGTAGGTGCCGATCACATTGCGGTAGCGCGCACCCTCGGTTTGGTCGGTACCATTGTTGCCCGCCCCACGTGATACGATACCCAGGGGTGGTACGCTGTGCCCAAGGGTTGTGAGGCCGCTGTGGTTCTCATAGCCAATGACTTCGCCAAAGTCGCTGCTGGCAGTGACGATATTGCCAATCAGGCGCTGCTCGCCAGCGACTGTCTCGATATCAAAAAGCCCAATTCCACGAATGATCGCTCCCTGAGTGGTCTTAAAGAATCGCCCAAATAGCTGGTAGAGCCCGCACACTACCAGCATTGGCACACCATCATCAGCGAGGCGCTGCAGGGTGGGGCCAATCGCTAGTAAATCATCCTGAATGGTAGCTTGGCCAGAGTCTTGGCCACCGCCACCTACAATGATATCGATATCAGCTGGGAAGGTGTCGCCTGGGTTATACTCAACGAGCCGTACGTTGTAGCCATACCACTCGAGCCGTCGCTTGAGTGTGAGGGTGTTACCCCAGTCGCCATAGATATTCATGGCGTGAGGGTAGAGTTGGAGGATGGTGATAGTGTTGTCTTTCATACAGCATTTACCTCTGTGTAATGAGCTAATTCGCGCCGCAAGGCAAGCATGGCGGTATAAGTACAGTAGATGCGCAAGGGGGTGCCGCGGTTGGCCTGGACAAACTCTGCCAGAGCTTGCTTGAGGCCAGGTACAACGCGCCGAGCTTCTACCTCGTCATACTGGAGGCGCAGCGCCATATCGTAGGCGCGCACACCACTCACCATTGCCACGCCAGTGGGCCGAAGCGTGTCGAAGTCGACATCCCATAGCCAACTCATATCGCGGCCATCGGCGTACTGGTCGTTGATGGCAATCATTGTAGCAGTCTTGTGAGGGTCAAACGATGCCAGGCTCAGGCGGAAGCCGCTCGGGTTCTTGACGAGGACAAGCTCGCAGGGCTGGCCGTTGACGGTCAGAGCTTCGCCGCGGCCGAAGGCTGGCTCGACCTGAGCTAGGGCAGCGAGCATGGCGGGCGTATCGAGTTTATCTTGCAGAATAGTACGAACGAGGGTAAGTGCGCCTGCGGCGTTTTGGGCATTGTAGCTACCCTTGAGCTTGAGTGAGACAGGATGATCGGAACTGTCGAAGCGGAAAGTGGCAGCTTGGTCAGATAAGTGGCATAGCGTCACATCGGCATCGGTGGTGGCTGTAGCCTGGCCTGAGGCGCTTCGCATGGTATCGTCGCTTGGGAAGAGGTGGGCGAGCGATGGATCGACGCCATAGCGGCTTATTGGTGCTGTGAGATCAGCGGTAAATTCTTGCCGTGTCAGCCGTGGGTCGTTGCCATTGAGAACAATGCCATTTGTGGTGCGCATGGCGATGGTGTGAAGCAGCTGCGCCGTGTAGTCAATCTCACCAAAGCGATCGAGTTGGTCGCGCAGGACGTTGAGTAGTAAACAATAGCGTGGGGCAACTTGCTTGACGAAGTGCACCGCATGCGCTTCGTCAAGCTCGAGCACGGCAATATCCGCTGGCAAAACACCATGGGTATCAACCGCCTCAAGCAGTGCTGCTGCCACGCCGCGGGTAAAGTTGCTCCCCGTGCGATTAGTAAAGACGCGGAGACCTTGACTCTCCAGTAGAGCTACAACCATCTTGGTGGTAGTTGTCTTACCGTTAGTGCCACTTACTACCACCACACCATGCGGTAGAGCATCAAGCGTACGGGCAAGAAAGTGCCGATCGAGCTTCTCGACGACGAGGCCTGGCAACGCCGAACCACCACCGCGCAACCGAGCTGCGCGCTGCACCCCTTTGCCCACAAGAGTTGTAATACGAATCATGGTGTTTATTATAGCATGAGCATACATGCCTGACATGATGAGATTGAGGTGGATTTTAAAATAGTACTTAATTTGTTATTATATGCTATATGCGTAATTACGAAGATTGCAAACCTTCCACTACACGTGAACCTAGTATCCAGAATCGTATCACTAAGGAGTATAAAGAGACTGTTGGAGAAGATGGTGTAAGAAAAGTATATGTCCCACGGAGTGATATCCAGTCTGGTGTATATGACCCCGATTTCCACAGCCTAATGATAGAAAACAACTTGAGTAGTGCATCGATCAAACGGTATGATGATGGCGGGGTAGAGGTTTCATATCCATCGAGTCTTGATACTGCGCGGCTGGATGGGGTGTTGGCGGTGTGTCGAGCACAGGGTGACTATACTGATTTTATACGTTCGGTTGTCATTGCTGCCCATCAAATTGCTGATACAATATTAGCGACTGATAAGATTCCCCAATTGAATTCTATAGAAAATATTCTAATTAAGCGTAACAGCCAGGTACTGGGTAGTGTAGAGTTTACTCCACCCTTTTATGCAGAGGAGTTTGTAGTCGATACTGATACTGTACAAATACAGCAAGAAGACGAAAGGGAATTAACGGCTGAAGAATTAGATCTCCAGCGCGATATCGCTATTAGCGACACAACAAGTCGAGTTGTTGTCCAGATGCTAGAGTCGACTCTGTCTCGAAGAGATATGGATGCCGACAGCGCCTCTGTGATTAAACAAATAATTGAAAGTATAGAAAAGAGATAGAGCCGTATGCGCAAACATGAAGAGCAGATGGTGCATCCTGAACTCGACAAGCCTACAGAGGTAGAGAAAGTACTTACTGTTGATGCTCTCGCTAAAGCGATCAGTCGACCGCTTGAACTAAGTTACGCTGGAGAGATAGGTGCATCTGATAGTGGGCATGGTGTATTTTTTGCATTGGATACCCAAGATAATACCCAGGCATATGCAATTAAACGGTTTGGTAATAGTCAAAAAGCACAGAGAGAGATTGACCTATTGCACGAAGCTGCCAGCCGCGGCCTAAAGACTCTCCAGACGGTGCTTGACAAACCACTAGCGGTTTCTGGTGTGAAGGGTGTGGATGTTGTAACTCGGCGAATTCCATCGCTTGGTACGATGAACTCCATAGCGTGGTCTGAGTACTATGCGGGGCAGCCCTCATATGAGTCAGAGATTGTTCCTGTTATGAAGTCAATTGGCCAATATATTGGGAATCTGCATGCGAATGGGATGCATCATGGCGATATGCAATTGAAGAATATCGCAACTATACCTTCCGGTGAGTTTGTTACATTTGATTTGGAAAACGCTTACTTCCATGCAGACAAAGAAAGTGCTCTGCAGCAAGTGGATTTTCAGGATGATTGTATGAAGGATATCACTACAGTAATTGAGTCCCTTTGCGCGGAGTGGCTTCATGGCCTTATCGAGTGACGAGATTTTCTGGCAGGAGATTCAAGAAAATTTACTACAGCCATATATAGAAGCGAGTGATAGTTTATTCTTGCTTGACGATGACAGGCATAAAGCGCTCATGCATTGCATCGATAGATGCAAAAGAATTCGTAATGAGTCAAACAAAGCACATCTGACAATCGATCGACTCGTTGCTCATTTGTAACAAGATATGGATTTGCAGGGTGCGACATCTGTATATCCTAGGTAGAGTCGCTTTGTGACAATATGAGTAGCACAAATTACGCTAGTGCGCTACAATGCATAGTATGATAGTGGTTGGATTTTTTGCGTGGTGGTATGGCGCTGGGTGGTGGCAGCGGATCACGATAGTGTGGGGGAAGCTGGTGAGTGTGTTTGATTATTTCTCGATCGATCTCTTGGTGCGAACGTGGTTTGCGCCGTTTCGACAGATATCGGCCGGGGCGGTGGATGGGCCGATTGGCGTGCAGATTCGGGCATTTTTTGACCGTCTCATCTCGCGGACGATTGGCGGCATCGTGCGGAGCTTTATGATTATTTTTGGCATTGTCGCGCTCGCAGTAACCGCTGTGGTGGGGCTTGTCTTTATTGTTGCGTGGGCGCTTGTGCCTGTGTTGCCGCTGCTGGGGGCGGGGCTTGCGATAGTGGGGTGGCTGCCATGGTAAGTGACTTTCACTATGATAGTTTGCGTGCTAAGAAGGCTCGCCTGGGTGTGCAGATGGGCCGCTTCGACCACTGGTGGTGGGCGCCATTTTTGCTATTCTTAGCAGGGGCAGGAGCCTTGCTGGCGATTGAGCTGCCTCTGGGGTGGTTTATCGCGAGCCTTGCTGTGGTACCATATGGGCTTCACCGGTGGTATCAGGGTGAGATTGCGCATTTACCTATCAGTGGTAGCACGGCTGACGGTTTGCTCACTGGTGACGTCCTGGGTCGGTTGCCCGCCGCGCCAACACCACGCGATATTGCATGGGCATTGCGCTCAGTTAATGATGGGCTATTTATGGCATTGCGACTCGGTCTCAGCCCGGCGCTTATGCAGGATCTCGTGAGTGACGACCCGAGCATTATGCCCGAGTTTTGGCAATTTGCTGATCGCATCCGCCAGTACAACCAGCTTGAGCAAATCACTGGTAGTGTGCTTATGGTGGCTTTAGTGCGTAGTGTGCCTGGCTACCAAAATATCTTGGCAGAACTCCAGCTTGACGACGAAGATCTCGATGGCGCTGTGCAGTGGCAGCACCACTTACGTCAATTGGTGGCACAGATTCATCAGCCGCGGCGCACTGGTGGGGTGGCACGCGATTGGTCGTTTGGTTATATCCCACTGTTACGCCGCTTTGGACAGAATATTAGTGAGCAAATTAGTCGTGGTGGCGGGATGTTCTCTGTTGATGTTGCGTCGCACACCAAAGCGATTGATCAGCTCATCGACATCTTCGGCACTCGTGGGCGGCAGAATGCCGTGCTAGTAGGGCAGGCTGGCACGGGCAAGACGACCATCATCCACGCCTTTGCCGAGCGACTACTCGATGCCTCGGCGCATTTGCCGAGTAGTCTCAAGTTTCGACAGGTATTTATTCTCGACTCATCGTCGCTCATCGCTGCGGCGCCAGGCCGGGGCGAGCTCGAGAACCTCGTCATGCGCGTCCTTGGTGAGGCGTATACTGCCAAGAATATCATCATTTGCCTGGATAATGCTCAGCTGTTCTTTGAGGAAGGGATTGGCGCGGTGGATCTTACCAATGTATTACTGCCTATTCTCGAGGCAGGGCGCCTGAGGGTTATTCTGAGTATGGACGAGCAGCGGTTTTTGCAGATTGGCCGGCGCAACCCATCGCTTGCTAATGCGCTCAATCGCATCTCCATCGTGCCTACAGATGAAGCCGAGACACTGCGCGTCCTGCAAGAGCAAGCTGTCATCACTGAGGGGCAGCGCCATGTGGCTTACCGTTATCAAGCGCTACGCGAGGCGTATCGGCTCAGTGCGCGCTATATTCATGACCTTGCTATGCCGGGCCAGGCCATCAAGCTGCTCGAGTCGGCCGCGAGCTACCACGAGGATGGTATTGTGACAAAGCAATCGGTGCAGCAAGCTATTGAGCAGACGATGGATGTGAAAATAAGTGTGGCGAGTACTGCTGATGATCGTGAGCGGCTACTCAATATGGAGGCGCTCATCCACCAGCGAATGGTCAACCAAACGCGAGCGGTCAGCGTGGTAAGCGACGCCTTGCGCCGAGCACGAGCCGGTGTGCGCAACCAAAATCGGCCAATTGGCACCTTTCTCTTTCTTGGGCCAACAGGGGTGGGTAAGACAGAGTTAAGTAAGGCTCTGGCTGACGTGTACTTTGGTGGTGAGGGCAAGATTGTCCGGATTGACCTCAACGAATATGTCCGGCCTGAGGATGTGTCGCGCCTGATTGCTGATGGTGCTGATGATCCAGCCAGCTTAACCGCCCAGGTGATGAAACAGCCCTTTAGCGTGGTATTGCTGGATGAAATTGAGAAGGCCGCGCCAGAGGTATTAGCAACCTTGCTGCAGCTGCTGGATGAGGGGATCCTGCGCGATATTAAGAATCGTGAGGTGAGCTTCCGTGATGCAATTGTCATTGCTACGAGCAACGCTGGGGCCGACCGCATCCGCGAATACATCGAGCATGGCTATAAGCTTGAGCAATTCGAACAGCAGTTTACCGACGAGCTCATCAACAGTGGTCAGTTCCGTCCCGAGTTCCTCAACCGTTTTGACGAAATCGTCCTCTTCCGGCCGTTTACTAAGGAAGAGCTGGTGCAAGTGCTTGACCTTATCCTCGAGGGGGTCAATGCCACACTCGCCCAGCAAAAGGTCTCGGTTGCGGTAGAGTATGATGCCAAGCTCTTTCTCGTCGAACGTGGCTATGATCCACGGCTTGGTGCTCGCCCAATGCGCCGCGTGGTGCAAAAAGCGGTGGAGAACACTGTGGCGCGCCAGATGCTTAGCGGTAGTGTGACACCTGGCAGCACTATTACTGTCACACTTGAGCAAGCCCGCCAAGCTTTCCAGACCGATGGTACACCAGAGGTTGTGACAGCAGATGAAATCATCCCGCCAGAGTACAAACGGTAAAAGTGCGGCACTTTCGAATAACTAGCTTTAGCTCTACGAAGAAATGATATTGAGAAGCTGCCCATTCTATTACGGGTCACACATTAGATAAGAAGAACGAAGGTATGAAGGGGTTCTCAAGTAGGCTTGAAAGCGCATATTTTCTACCCTTGAAAGAATCTAAGAGCGAGAAATAATATTTCTTTTGTGACGTATACCTAGCGGTATAGGCCAAAGCCGCGTGATTATTGGCCTTGGTTTGATTGCATAAATCCTGGGCGGAAGTTTGGCCTCATGGCTGGCTTGCTATAGGCTGGCTGTGACTGTCGCGGCGAGTGTACTGTGTTATCGCGCCGACGGGCATAGGTGGCGGTACCTGGCCGCGATCCTGATGGGTCACGTGGCCCCTCGCCACTGCCACGGAGACGCTCGTTGTTCATATAAGGTGCTTCATCATCAGCGCTATCAGCTGCAATTGGCCGGCAGCCCATCATAGTGTGCGAGCTTTGGTAGCGCAGGTGGTTGGCGCGGCGCTCTTGGATGGATTGATGCTGACGCTGGTCGACGCGTAGTGACGACGTCTTAGCGCCATTGACGATGGTGCGGGTATTGCGCGCAACGCCATTGGTGTGTATGCTCGATCCGCGCAAGCGATGGAGTCCTCGGGTCATACCTTTATTATACACAAAAAAGTGGTATAATGGATAGCGCATGCGGGTGTCGTACAGCGGCTAGTATACAAGTTTTCCAAACTTGGGATCGGAGTTCGATTCTCCGCACCCGCACCACAGATGCAAGAAATAAGCATTGCTCCGCCAAGGGAGCGATGTTTTTGTTGAGAGTATAGCGAGCCAGATTGGATGAAGAGAGGTCGTAGCCTCTTCTTTGGTTTGGCGTGGCCCTAAAGGGTGTAATACTTTATAACAATTACACTAAAATCAAGTGAAAAAGGAAGGGATAGGCACGATACTGTTGACAAATACGCAACATTGTGCTACCATCGAACGGATGTCACAAAAAAATAGAACAAAACACGGCAAAGACTATAACAAAAGTGCTGAGAAGCGCTGGTTTGACCGAGTCGTAGCGGCGCCTCTGCTAATTGGCATGGGCTCAGCGGCTCTCGTTGCGGCTGCGGCAATGCATAAGGAGCTTGGCGATGGCCCAACGCTCTTCATTCAGGAGCGGTATGGGAGTGACCTTGATGACCTGGTCAAGGTGCCAAAGCTGCGGACGCTGCGTGGTGCGGTGCGCAACACCGCCTCGGCCAATGGCTACAACCACAGTGGTGCGGGGCCAATCGGTAAGCTCGTGCGCAAGACGCATGTGGATGAGGCACCTCAGTTATTGCAAGTATTGCGCGGGAACATGGCGATCGTAGGGCCAAGGCCGCTGGCCACAGGCGAAGTGTATAATGATATCCTTGCGAACCCCAACATTCCTGAAGGCCTTAAGCAGCAGTGGGTCGACGCACGTAAGACGGTTCTCCCAGGCATTATGGCACCCTATAGCAAAGAACAGCATGAGCCTGGCTACAAACTGGATATGACTCATATCATCCACATAATGGAACAGGATATTATGTATGCTAAGGAAAAAGCCTCACTCAAGTTTGATAGTATGGTTGTTGCTGCGACGCTTGGTATGGTGGCAACAGACCTTGTGCAAAAGCTTATGCCGCGGTCTGCCCGTGAATGGTTGCAGGCTAAGACAGGCTTAGCGCCGCATCCAGCAGGCCAAGAGCGTGCGGAGAGTGATGTTGTGGTGGCACTGCAACAAGCGCACACTCAGTCTGCACGGCGCGCTGCGTAACGTGAACCCAAAAGCCTTCACTTTCTCTGCCAGAATAGGCTATTTTTGCTCACAATTTTACCTGGAGAAGCAGTGATGTATTGCTGGTATTATAGTAGGTACTTTGGAGATGTTTCTGTTTATGTCACCCATAAAGTCCTCCATTTTCTCAAAGTAGTGGTTTCTTAAGATGGCGGCAGAGCGGTGACCGCAGCAGATGCGTATGCTCTATGTATTAGAGCGATGGAAGGGGAGAGAACGGCATCATACCATTAAGCCCTTATGGTACAATAGAGGGAGATTTTTGCGAGAGGGAGCTTTTCTCCTTACACAAAGACGATTATTTCAATGTAAAATACCCCAAGGGGTATAGGGAACGCAATCATATTATGCCAGCACCATTCTCATTTACCATTACTCACCGCATGCCGCAGACGTTGGCGCGGACAGGTGTGATTCACACCCCGCATGGCGATATCAAGACGCCAGCCTTCATTGTCGTGGGTACAAAGGCAAATGTGAAAGCAATGGTGCCCGAGATGGTAGCTAGCGTGGGTGCACAGGCTGTCTTGGCTAATGCCTATCACCTCTATCTGCAGCCAGGGCATGAGCTAATAGAGAAGGCCGGGTATTTGGGTAAGTTTATGCACTGGAGTGGCCCGACCTTTACCGACAGTGGTGGCTTCCAGGTGCTGAGCCTCGGCTCGGGCTTTAAGAAGGTGCTGGCGATGAGCACTGATGTTGATGAAGAGATTGCGATTGCTAAGAAGTCGAGTCGGCACGCCTGGGTGGATGATAATGGCGTGATATTTAAGTCGCACCTCGATGGGTCGCTGCATAAGTTTACACCAGAGCTGTCGATGCAAATCCAGGCAGGGATTGGGGCAGATATTACCTTTGCTTTTGATGAGCTGACGTCGCTGATTGACCCGTATGAATACCAAGTGGAGGCACTGGCGCGTACCCATGCGTGGGCGGAGCGCAGCCTCGCAGAGGTCAAGCGCCTGCGGGCCGCTCGGCCAGATAAGCCGTATCAAGCGCTCTTTGGTGTCTTGCAAGGGGCGAATTATGAGGACCTGCGTAAGCAAACCGCAGCACGCCTTGGCGCAATGGATTTTGATGGCTATGGTATTGGTGGGGCGCTGGAGAAGGAAACAATGGCTCAGACTATCCAGTGGGTGAACGAGATCTTGCCCGAGAGCCGCCCGCGGCATTTGCTTGGTATCTCGGAGCCAGATGACATCTTTGCGGCGATTGAGCAGGGTATTGATACCTTCGATTGCGTAAGCCCAACTCGCGTAGCACGCAATGGTGCAGCCTACACGCCGCACGGGCGGGTGAATATGCGTGGGACGAAATATCGCGAGCTGTTTGCGCCTATTATGGCGGAGTGCGATTGCTACACCTGCCAGCACTACACTGCGGCCTATATCTGTCATCTGCTTCGCGCCAAGGAGAGCCTGGCGGGGACACTGCTGTCGATCCACAACGAGCGCTTTATCATCAAGCTTGTCGACGACATCCGCCATAGCCTCGAAGATGGCACATTCTACGCCTTTCGAGATCATTTCTTGGCGCAGTATTATCGCCGGTAGCGACTGATGAGAGCTCCGTAGGTTATAGCATACATTCACATAACAACTAGGGAGGAGAGTTTGCACAGTCAACCTTCTCTCCAGCACCAGCCCTTTCTCTCGCCACTGTTTCTTTAAAATGCTAAAAGGGTCTTAGTATTTTCCTAAAACACGAGGCTCTTCAATGATCATACTGTAATAATCACCACGGGCAACTCTTTGTTCTACCAGGATGAAAGTACTGCGTTCTTCATATTCTGAGAGGGGTGCAAATCTATTGCAGTGAGCAACTCGCTCGCTAGACACGCAAACGAAATGGTGTGAAGTTAGTGGTGGTGTCGTAGGTATCGACGGATTCGCGTCGCTTAAGCATAGCAATGACACGGTAGGTAAGTGGCAGGCAGACGACCTCAACGGCAAGCTTGAAGCCAAGCCCGACGGCGATATAGTTGAGCAGTGCCCCCCCCGTGAGCTGCCCGCCAAAAGCAACGACGCAGAATATAACGGTATCAAATAAGCTCCCCACCACTGTCGATCCAAGCAGGCGCAGCCATAACTGCCGACCCTTCATAGCAACCTTAAGCTTAGCAACGATGTACGAGTTGAGGAAGCTCCCCGTTAGGAAGGCAAGCAAGCTCGCCACGACGATCTGTGGGAAGAAGCCCAGCACTGCCTCGTAAGCGGCTTGGTCGTGGTACTCTGCCGCCGCGGGCAGATAGCGCACTAGTGTAAAGCAGCCAATTGCTAGCAGCATGACCCCAAAGGCCGTCCAAATAGCGCGGCGTGCCCGGCGATAGCCATAGACCTCTGTCATGACATCATCAAAGATATATACGAGCGGGAAGAGTACTGCTCCACCATCGAGGATAAGTGGGCCGAGTGCCACCAGCTTGGTGGCGGCAATGTTGGAGATGAGCAGCGCCGCAACATAGACTGCGAGTATGACGCTAAAATATCGATAATTTTCGTTCGTGTGTTTCATGCTTCGTTTATCATACCACACCTGCCAAGAAACCTGCTATAATAAACCCATGCCCCGATAGCTCAGCTGGATAGAGCAGAGGACTTCTAAGCCTAAGGCCGTAGGTTCGAATCCTACTCGGGGCGCCATTTTATTGTCATATCCCCATCTCGATGGGGTTGTTTTTATTACATACAAAATGCATTTACATGCTGCGCGAGGCTATGCTATAGTACAGCGAGATTTATGCAAGATGTGACCAACCACGACCTCCTCAAGCGCAACATTGTCAAATATTCGTGGTTTCGGATTTTTACCAAGCGTGTCTACTTGCCGCTCATTACGGTGCAACTGGTGAATGTTGGTAAAGTCAGCTTGGACGAGTTGGCGCTGATGGTCGTCATCTCGTCTATTATCCAAGCAGCGCTGCAGATGCCAGCGGGTTATGTGGCCGATAAGTTTGGCAATCGGCGCGCGATCATCCTTGGTGCGAGCATTGCTGTGGCGTCGCCACTGTTGTATGCTGTGTGGCCGAGCTTTTGGGGTGGACTGATTGCCTCAGTTTTGTTCTTTGGTGGTTATGCGTTTCAGTCTGGTGCAGTCGAGGCCTTTATGCACGATTCCTTGACGGCGCTGGGGCGAGCCCGCGACTATACCAAGGTGATGGGCCGCGCCCAGACGTATGGATTGATTGGTAATACCGTGCTCATTATTGTAGTGCCACTCACATACCGTATTCATCATACACTCCCATTTTTGATTGGCTTTTTGTCGCTTGCTGCGACGGTGTGGTTGGCGCTGAGTTTTGCTCATCCACCGCGCCGCACAACTGCCCAGACTCAGCGGCCACGGCAGGCTGCTCGCGTAATCATTACTGCAAAAAATCTTACTCTCTTCATCTTCGCTGGTTTCTTAGCTGGTGTGTCCAATAAGGGGCTAGAATATCGCGAGCTGCTCTTCCAGCATGTTGGTATTGCGGTAGAGTGGTTTGGGGTGATTGCAGCGGTCGGGAGCCTGGGTGGAGCGTTACTGGGCTGGTATGTGCATTGGTTTGACCGCCTGCGGCCACTGGCATTTTATTGGGTCGATGCGTGGATTATGGCGCTGTGTATTGTCTTGATGGGCGTAACGTCAAGCCCGATTATCGCGGTCATTGCTGTTGTGCTATTTACTGCATATACGCGGGTGCGACCGATTGTTTTGCAGTCAAAGATTCTCAGCGAGCTGCAGCATACATATAAAGCGACGCTCCTCTCTGCACTCAATATGTTTACGTTGCTTGGTGACGTCGTGGCGATTAGCTTGCTCACCCGGATGGTTAATCAGCATGGCTATAGTGTGGGACATGTGTGGTTTGGTGGGGCAGTTGGGGCGATTGCGCTTGGCTTATGGCTAGTGATGTGCGTTGAGGCGCTGTGGCGGCGCACAAAAGCGCGCTAAATTAGTTAACTTCTATTTACTACCCTATCCATTTGCATTTTTAATCATCTGCTCTACCCAATGAAATATAGTGATGACCCCTATTATAGATAGGAAGACTCACTATAGAAGCGGTGATAAGCCTGAGGAGAAGCAAGTAACCTGGTGAGAGGAGAGAGGTATAAGGTAGTAAAGTTTTGAGATTGAGGATGAATAGCCGTAGGTAATAGACAAACCGCGTTATCTCTGCTACAATACAGCATGTCAGCAGCGCAGCAGGTTGGCTGTGTGATTGTCTGGTGGATATAGCTCAGTTTGGTTAGAGCGCTGGTTTGTGGCACCGGAGGCCGTGAGTTCAAGTCTCATTATCCACCCCAAGATAAATTCCCGGATGATTCCGGGGTTTTATTTTGGTTTAATGCCGCTTTGCTACCACTGTAATGGTGGTAATTTTGTTATGAGAAAATATGAAGCGCACAGCTGCTTTTTCTGCGCTCGATCATTATCTTTATCTTTGTCTTAGGCAAGGGAGTGCCCCACCAGGCTCGATAGGTGATTATCTTAACGTGAGAGGCCGGTGTTTGGCAATTATCACCTCATTCTGCTCAGTAGTGACTTCACTTGGTTATCACCAGAGGATCAAAGCATATGCTTGATGTGTTTGTTTGTGCGCTCTTACTTTTTGCACTCATTTTCTCGTGCTATGCGAGGTAACAATTGATTATTGCAACTTATCGGACGAAGCGCTAGCGGACGGGAGCTGATACCGAGAAAGGAGGCCTTCTAAGACTTAGGCTCTATGTATGCAAAGTCTGTACACAATGCGACATACAGCAAGAGAACCTCTCGTTGTGAGAGGCTCTCTATTGGCGTCGCAAGACAATCTACAAGCTAAGAAGCGGCTAATACTCCCACGTTGTCTCGATATCCGCCCCGAGAGTGTTGAGCCGGTTGGCAAAGTCTTCGTAGCCTCGGTTGATGTTGTATACATCACGCAGGATGGAGCGCCCAGGGGCTGCGAGCATTGCCAGCATCACGACGACGCTGGGGCGCAAGGCTGGTGGTGCAACGACATCGGCAGGCTTCCAGCGGGTAGGGCCACTGATGTAAACGCGGTGCGGGTCGACCATCTCCACCTGTGCGCCGAGGCGAGTGAGGTCGGTAAAGTAAATAGCGCGGTTGTCGTAGCTCCAGTCGTGCACTAGAGTGCGGCCCGTTGCTACCGTGGCGATGAGACCAAGGAAGGGGAGATTATCCATATTGATGCCTGGGAAGGGCATACTGTGGAGCTTGTCTTGTGGAGCGGTGAGAGTCGATTTGTGCAGGCTGATATCGACCAGGCGAGTCTGGCCGTTGCGCGCTGGGTACTCGCTGGAGAGTTCATATTGTAAGCCCATACCGCGCAGCACTGCTAGCTCGAGCTCGAGGAATTCGATTGGTGCCCGGCGGATGGTAATAGCAGAGTCCGTCACTACACCCGCTGCGATGAAGCTCATTGCCTCGATAGGGTCTTCGCTCGGACAATATTCGACTGTTTGGTTGATCTCGCTGACGCCATGGATAGTGAGGGTTGTTGTGCCGATGCCGTCGATCTGCACCCCAAGCTTTTGCAAAAAGAAACAGAGGTCTTGCACCATGTAGTTGGGGCTGGCATTGCGAATCGTTACGACACCTGGGTGGAGCGCTGCCGCCATGATAACATTCTCAGTGACGGTGTCGCCACGCTCGGTAAGAACGATGGCGTGCTCAACCATATGCGGGTTGGCTGTTGCTTGGTAGTAATCGGTCGTTGCCTCGACAGTCAGGCCAAAGGGTGCGAGGCCCGCCATGTGTGGCCCGACCGTCCGTGTGCCAAGGTTGCACCCACCTGCGAAGGGGATTTGGAATGACTCATATTGATGGAGCAATGGCCCCAGGAACATAATAATGCTGCGGGTGCGCTTGGCTGCGGCGATGTCCATCTCGTCTAGATGGAGGGTGCGTGGTGGGGTGATCTCGAGATCATTGTGTTCAAGCCAGCGGCAGCGCACGCCAATGCTTTCGAGCACCTCGATGATGCGATTAACTTCCTCGATCCGTGCCACTCGGCGTAGTGTCGTTTTGCCTTTATTAAGGAGGCTTGCGCAGAGCAGAGCGACAGCGGCATTTTTGCTCGTCTTTACCTCAATCTCGCCATGGAGCGAGCCACCACCATTGATGACGAAGTTTGTTTTGCCAGCTTTGTTGATGCGGACAATCTCACTGCTCAGCACTTCGCCAATGCGAGCGATCATTTCTAGGCTGATGTTTTGGCCACCCTTTTCGATGCGGTTAATGGCCGACTGGCTCGTGCCAAGTGCTGCAGCGAGCTCGGCTTGCGTCATACCGCGTGCTTGGCGGGTTTCTTGGATGAGTGTTCCGATATTACGGAGATATTTTGCTGTTCCCATGTCTGTACAATATATCATCGGTGATATATTGTCAAACACAAGCATCTCGTGTTGCGGAAAGAAATGCGGAGGTTAGGTTGCGAAGTTTTTCTAATAACTCCATCAGCTCCTCTCTGTTATTTCAACTAGCCATGCGCAAGGCCTATATTTCTATATTTACTACACGAGCAAGTGCCTCGTCTTCACACCAGAGAGCAATATCAAAAGAGATGCGATAGCACATCAATACTACTAGAGAAAAAGAGAGCTATCGCAAGCTCAAGACGCACGTAGTCAAGTACTGTAACTCCCCACATTAGGTAGCTGTGCTATACTACACATATGATCTGATGAAAAGTGCATAGCGAATCCTAAGATATAACCAACAAACAAGGAGTATTACCCATGCACGAAACAACTATTGCTACCCTTATCACCCGTGAGCAGCAACGCCAACGCGAAGGCTTGGAGCTCATCCCTAGCGAGAATTATGTCTCTGGTGATGTACTACGGGCGCTTGGGAGTGTCTTTACTAATAAATATAGCGAGGGTTACCCAGGCCGGCGTTACTATGGCGGGCAGCAGTATACCGACCAAGTAGAGCAGCTAGCAATCGACCGTGCCAAGCAGCTCTTCCGGGCTGACCATGCTAATGTCCAGCCGCACAGTGGTGCTCAGGCGAATGAAGCAGTGTATTTTGCATGGTGCGAGCCAGGCGATACCATTCTCGCGATGGATCTAGGTCATGGTGGTCACCTGACACATGGTGCGCCCGTGACGCATAGTGCTCGCGAGTATAATTTCGTCCGCTACAAGATGAAGGATGTGAGAACGGGCGAGATTGACTACGATGAGCTACATCGGATGGCACAAGAACATCGACCAAAGATTATTCTGGCGGGCTTTAGTGCCTATCCGCGCCAGCTGGATTTCGCGCGCTTTGCGGCGATTGGCCACGAGGTTGGCGCTTTGCTCATGGCCGATATGGCGCATGTCGCGGGGTTGATTGCTGGTGGGGTAGCGGAGAATCCCCTCGATTATGGCTTTCATGTTATGACGACAACGACGCACAAGACGCTGCGTGGGCCACGTGGTGGGCTGATCGTTAGTAAGGGAGTGGTGAGCAACCCACTCAAGCGCCCAGCCAAGATGCTCGAGAATATTCCGACACTCATCGATCGGGCGGTCTTTCCTGGTATCCAAGGTGGGCCGCATATGCATACGATTGCTGCCAAGGCAGTGGCCTTTGGCGAGGCGCTCCAGCCAGCTTTTCGCGCCTATGCTCAGCAGGTGGTGGCCAATGCCGCTGTCTTGGCGCAGGAGTTGCAGCAGCGCGGCTTTGTGCTCGTGACAGGTGGCACAAGTAATCACCTTATCTTGGCCGATGTCCATACAAGCTTTGGGATTGATGGCAAGACGGCGGAGATTGCGATGGATAAGATCGGCCTGACGCTCAATGCCAATGCCATCCCTGATGATCCACTGCCGCCATTTCGCCCTAGTGGCATTCGCCTTGGTACGCCAGCGGCAACAACGCGCGGCTTAGAGCCGCAGCATATGCCGCAGATTGCTGAGTGGATGAAGCAAGCGATCGACCATCGCGACAATGAGCAAAAGCTCGCCGAGCTCCGCGCTGATGTTGCACACTTCTTGGCGGATTTCCCGGTGCCAACAGAATAGGGTAGCAGGTTAGGGGCCTGTCGGCTCCATTGAAATCACATTTCACGAGGTGTAATAGTAGCACATCCATACATCAAAAACACCCGCCAGACAGCGGGTGTTTTGTTGATTGAGAGCAAGCCTAGCAGTTGCCGCGGACGATGTCCTCAGTCTTATCGCCCTTCTTGTAGGTGATTTTCGCACCCTTGCCACTGCTGCACTGGGTGTACAAGACAGGGGTGTCGTTGCTTGGTGTGCCAGATGTGATGATCTTCTTCTTGAGGTCAGGATCGATCTTTGCTTCAGTTACTTTATCGTCAACAAGATTGCTACTGACTTGCGCGGCTGTTGGATATTCACCCTTCTGGCTGTTCCATGCCTCTACTTTGGTTGAAAGCTGCGATGCAGCGCCAGCGGCTGCAGAGTCGCGAGCGCGTTGCTGGATACCGTTGTACGCGACGATGGTAATAGCCGCCAGGATGGCGATGATCACAATCACGATGAGAAGCTCGACAATTGTGAAACCGCGCAGGTTACGTTGAGTTTTTGTTGTCATACAGAGTTACCCCTCCTTGTTACTGATTATATTACGATCATACTACGAACATTCATTAAACACAAGCTTTTTGAGCACAGATGTATAACGAAATTTTTAGATAGTATGATGGTGGTGATACGGGCAAAAGAGCTAGGGTATTTGCCAAAATAACAATATACTGCGCACCGCCACCTCGGTTGATCGTGTGATACGGTGAGAATAACCGGGCAGTGCAATACCTTTCTCTCGATTGTGGCTAATTATTAATCCGCCGAGCCTGCATCGACCCCCGGGCGTGAATGGTCTGGCCAGTGCTGAGGGCGGCAATATCCACTGTGGCAGAGACGACGGTGGTGCTATCGTTTGGTGTGGTGCTGGCCGCTTGATTAAAACCCGTTGCATAGCCAAAGCGAATGCTCGATACATTATTCGCGACGCGTGTATCGAGCGCTTTGCAGGGGCCACCAGTGTAGTTGCAAGTGCTCTGCTGCCAAGGTTGGCCACACATCGTGTTGTTGCTGGGGTTAGTAGCATTGAATTCGTATTGGCTTGGCACGATAGTTCGCCGCCAAAGGGTAGTACCTTGCACAAAGTAGACAACCTTGACGGTAAGTGGGTTATTTGTGCGGTAGAGCTTGGCGGCTAGGTCGGCTTGAGTGCGGCAGGGGTTGGCTTGGCTATTGAGATAGATGAGTTCACGCTGGGTGTCGGAGGGATTGCGGTCGGTGGCGTATTGGGTAAGGATCAAGACGTTATCGCCCGCGAAGTGCTGTGCCCAGTTAGCTGCGATGGCCTTGCTCTCGACTTTTGTCGCTAGGCGGACATCTTGCTCGATTTGGTCAAGCGCATCTTCCATAGCATACGTCAGTGCACCACGCTGGTTGGAGATGACGATAGAGCTCAGTAGCCCCACCAAAGCAGCAACCAACACACCAACCACTACCACGATAATCGGAATCACCACCAGCATTTCCACCACAGTAAAGCCACGCTGTTGGTGCCGCGCAGGGTAGATACGGCGGATGAGCTGCTGCATCCGCTCGCGGATATTAGTGGCTGCTGAGAATCGCATGGCGAACCTCCGATTGGCTAGAGCCTTGCCCGTAGCGTACCGTTACCGATACACGGCTTATCTGTGGCGCGGTAGTGCTATAGGGGCAATCAACGACGATAGTGGCACTAACAGGCTGAGGTAAGCCATCGGTATCCAGTGAGTGGTCAGTCGTGAGGTTGCGATTAGCCGCGCGGTTTGTGCACGGCGTTGGTGTGCCATCGCCAACTTCGCGGCGGAGCAGCTCATACCCGACAATACTCGCCTTGGCATCACGATTGGCCTCCGTTGCGCTCTGGATCGTCACAATATACAGCTGATAGAGCGTCCCAACAAAGAGCACGCCCAGCACCATCGTCACCAACATCTCTACTAAGGTAAAGCCAGCATCTGGACTATGCTTCATTGGTGGTTGCTCGTAATGGTTATCGTTACTGTTGGTGCGCGCTCTAGCCGGTAGTAGAGGAAGAAACGGCTACACTCTTGACTGGTGGTGACGCAGAGCGAACCATCGCGGGCGCGCGGCTCGTAGACGAAGCGATCGACTGTGGCGCTATCTTTGCTAATACCATTGCTTGGCGACTGGACAAAGAGCGCTTGCTGGCCGCTACGTGATGGGTACTGGTAGCTATCCTCAGATAGTCCAGGGAGGATATGGCGAATTGCCGTGTCATTAAGCGAGGTCAAAAACTGCTCGGCCGATGGGTAGCGGTGGCCTTGCTCGCCCGACGTACCAGTTGCATCGCCGTTGTAGAAGGATTCAAGGCTGCGCGCCACCGTCTCTACAGTGGTGGTGCGGGCGGTATCACGCGAGGAGCGCTGCGCATTATTGAGCGTTACCACACCCAGTACCAGCAGCACCAGCATGATTGCCAGTACAATAATAATTTCCACGATTGTATACCCGCGTCGTACCCTCATGCAATTAGCATAAGGGTTTTGAGGTAAAAGTGCAAGAGGTGAGAAGCTGAATTGAGCTGAATCGCGGCCTACTTTGCCCCAATTGCACCCATGATTTATCGACGAAAGGATAAGAAAGGGGTGTCTAAAGGAACGGTATTCAAGACTCTTTGGCATTCTTTCGTTATGCAAGTGCAATGTTAATCGTCACCACACTAAGGAGTGCTTTGGCTCATACGAGAATGAACACCTCGTTAGATTATGTATTTTGGCACAGAACTCCTAGCCTAATGAGGTGAAATTCCGTGACTGTTTGAGAGGAAAGAAAGTGTGAAGCTGGCAGAGAATAGAGCAAATGCAGCCAAAAAAATACTCAAGAATACGTATCTACCTTGCCTGCTTGACTACATCTATATCACAAAAACTATTGATTAACAGGGGTAAATAGATAAGATTATATGCAGATGTTACACACTATTTGACTCATCACGCCGCTGGCATTTCGAGCGGTTCTTGCACAATGGTGATGCCGAATTTTTCCTCCACTGTGCGAATAATCTCCTCGCGAGCGGCAGCAAGATCGTGGTAGCTGGTGGCCGATTGATTAATGAGCACGACTGCATTCTTATCGTGTACTTTCATGCCGTGGAGAACGCTGCCTCTGAGCCCCGCTTGCTCAATGAGCCAGCCCGATGGCACCTTGACGCGCCCATCGGCCAGGGCATAGTGTGGCACCGTGGGGTAGTGCTGCTGGAGCTGGGCGAATGCCTCGCTGGAAATAATCGCGTTTTTGAAGAACGAGCCAGTATTGGGGAGCTTGGCTGGGTCGGGTAACTTGCCTGCGCGGATCGTCATGACGGCTTGGCGAATGTCTTGCGGGGTAGGCTCTGCTATAGCGTGGGAGGTGAGATAATCTTGAACGGCTTGGTAGAAGGGTGGCTGCGGCAAACCCTTGCGCAGGCGGAGCGTTATGCTTGTGATGATATATCGCCCCATCTCGCGGCCCCGGAAAATGCTGTGCCGGTACGAGAACTCGCAGTCGGCGGCGCTCAGCACCACAAACCGCTCTTGCTGGCGATCATATGCCTCGAGCGAGACGAGTGTGTCGGCAATCTCCTGCCCATATGCACCAACATTCTGCACTGGCGCAGCGCCAGCTGTACCCGGGATAGCCGATAGCGCCTCAATGCCACTCAGACCATTGGCCGCTGTCTTGGCCACGATAGTATCGAGAACTTCTCCTGCACCAACAGTAATCGTCGTCGACTCATCATCCTCAGCAATAACCGAGAAGCCTGGGATACGGTTACGCGCTACAATGCCAGCAAAGCCGCTGTCTTGGGCTAGAGTGTTGCTCCCGCCACCAAGAACAAAGAGTTCAGCCTGCTGTTGGTGGGCCATCGTGCACGCCGCCACGACATCATCGTTGGTATAGAGGTTGACCATAGTATGAGCGTTGCCGCCAAGCTGCATCGTCAAATATGGTTTGAGTGAAACGTCAGTACGAATATCCATAGGTATAATATATCACTCATGATATATATCTGCAAGGTGTGTCGACCTAAACCTAGATAATAACAAGTCTGCAAGCACTGCTGACTCTTATGGAATCTAGTGCTACCCTTCTCTCAACTCAATCGTTGCCTGCGCTGCCTGGATAACATGGTCGATCATCACGGCGATGGTGAGAGGGCCAACGCCGCCTTTTTCTGGGGTGAGGGTGACATCGCTGCGCTCGCGCAAGCTTGGGTCGACATCGCCAACGATAACACCACCTTCGCTTGCTGTGCCAGCATCAACGACCACTGCATCTGCTTTGACCATATCCGCTGTAATGAGGTGGGGCTGGCCAGTAGCAGTGACGATGACGTCACTTGCAGCGATGATCTCTGTAGTATTAGGCGTTTGGCGGTCGCACACTGTTACCGTCAAGCCGCGGTCGCGCCACAGCCGCTCCAGTGGTGCGCCCACTAACCGCCCTCGCCCGATGATGGCGAGCTGCTTATTATCGAGGCTAATGTTGTAACCTGCCAGTAGCCAATCGATTGCTTGTGCTGTTGCTGGCGTATAGGCAGCGTGCGGGCCACTCAGGCCATCGACGTCTTTGGCGGGAGAGATACGCTGCACGATGGCATCTGTTTGTGATGGGTCGTTGAGCGGTAGTTGGACGATAATACCGTGGATGTGTGGGTCGTTGTTTGCTCGGTCGATCGCAGCTGGCATATCTATTTCGGCGGTTGGCGCTACCTCTGTCTCAACGAGAATATCGGCGGCGTAGGCTTGCTTGTAGCGCACATAGGCATTGATTGGCCCCGATGCATCGAGCGGAGTGATAATAAGCAGCTTGGGGATGATGCTATGCGCTTGGCGTAGGTGGCGTACTTGGCGGGCTTGGCGCTGCTTGATGAAGCTGGCGAGCTCGCGGCCGTTGAGCGATGGAGTGGGCATAAGGTGTAGTCCTTTCGTAAATATATGGTTAATACTAGTGATAGGTATCTCTATAGCAAACAGTCCTCTGGTAATACCGAGGACTACATACTATGGAGGGCCAGGAGGGGCTCGAACCCTCGACACCCTGCTTAAGAGGCAGGTGCTCTAACCAGCTGAGCTACTGGCCCATATCGCGCTTGCACTACCCGTGCAAAGCCCTTTTACTATAGCGGATAGCCTGGGGTTCTGTCAAGAGGCGGCGCGGTGAATTAAAAAGCTCTTTTGCTGCGGCGTGTGCGCTTGCTTGTCTTTTTGCCAAAAACGCATTACCATGGAGAGAGAGTTTAATCGGGAGAATAGCAATGGCAAACGAACAACCTACAGCACAACCAACACCACCAGCTGAGACAGCATTGCACACAGCTCCAGCTGCTAGCCAACCAGTCGTACCAGCCGCTGCGCCTGCACCGGTTGACACCTCGCCGCGCAACTACTTGGCGGTCGTCGCCCTCGCTGCGTTTATGGGGCAGTATGGCTTGGCTCGTTGGTATCGTGGCGACGAGCTGGGCAAGATCCGCTTTTGGATTGCAGTGGGCTGTACGGTAACATCGGTTGTGCCGTATGTTAATATTGTTTCGATGTTGGGGCTGTCTGTCTTGTCTGTCTGGGGTATCGTCGACTTCTTCTTGCTGACGAGTACCACAGCAGATGCAAATGGTACGCCATATGTTGCGACCGAGCGCGACAAGACGTGGGCGCAGGGGCTTAAGATCGCCTACATTGTTGGTCTTGTCTTGGCAGCAATGGCGATTGTTGTCTTCTTGATCTTGCTGGCAGCTGGGGTGGTTGTGCTGTGGGACACAACAAACACAACAGGACCTATGCGGTCATCGACATACTATTATCCTCGCTAATAGCTATTGTGGTGGTAGTATAGCAAAAGGGGCTAGCGGTGTGCTAACCCTTTTTTGTATGGTGCGGCCACAAAATGAATAGCAAATAGTGCCGTATAAAGAAACCCAGACCAAGCTGGGTTGTATAGAACAGAGTTGGTACACCCGGCAGGATTCGAACCTGCGGCCACTTGGTTCGAAGCCAAGTACTCTAATCCGCTGAGCTACGGGTGCTCACTTGCCTTATTGTATCACCACTGACGTGAGAATCCAAACTGCCTGCCTGAGAATACACTCTAGGGAGTGGCGAGACTGAGGGATTGGATGGTATTATATAAAAACAAGAATGAGGAGCTTGAGATGTACAAAGAATACAAGATAGATTGGACGCAGCTACGCGCAAGAAAAGATAGCAGCATCCTTCCCGCAGCAATCTGGCATGTACTCCATGCTCAATCAGAAGATACCAGCACTGATGAAGTGTACTGGACAATTGAAAACAATGCATTCTTCAATCGCGAACTATATGAAGCAACCGAACCAGTCACGACTGTCATTACCCATGAAATACACGTCGGCAACTATACAACTATCGGCCTTCGTTACGGCCTCGATCTCCTCGTCAAAATCGCCTGCGGCTGGTCAGCACCATCAGAAAAAGAACGAGGCAATACCGACCTAGCCGACCGCTGCCGCGAGAAGATCCGTGCCATCATGCCAGACCTCTACCGACTTGCTGAAACACAAACTGACCAGCGCGTCCTGCAGGGGATAGTCGATCTGACGGACGAGCTCGAACCTAGCAAGCAGCAGAAAGCAAAAATACTGTCGATTGTGGAACCAAAGGCATACGATGAGCGGCTTATTAGAATGTCCTTGCGAGATTTGAGAAAGTCGTTGAGACGACTATGACTCTTGAGATTGTGCAAGCAATAATTTGATGTATACGATAGTAATAGAGGCTAAAAGGAGCAATGTAATTGTATGTGGGGCAGAGCCGCCACTCTCGTGTTGCTGATGGTTGATAAATACCTACCCGTGTATATTAGCAACGGTTACCCCACGCTCCGCCAAAGCCTCCTCCACTCGCTTAACGACTTGGCTGGGGGTGAGTTCGGCTTTGACGATGTAGCTGTGGACGCCGAGGTGCTGGAGCTTTTTGGGGGCTTCTTCGTGGCCAAGGTTGGTGAGGACGATAACTGGGATATCCTTACCCCATGAGTAGGCGCGGATGTGCTCGAGCGTGTCGGCACCATTGAGGTGGGGCATCTGGAGGTCGAGCAGGATGATATCGGGGTGAGTCCGTTGCACGAGCATGATGCCGGCTTTGCCATCGCCTGCAACTTCCACCGCAAAGCCAGCCGCTTCGAACTTCATGCGGTACATTTGGCTGATGGCTTGGTCGTCTTCGATGATGGCAATTTTAACCATTTGCTTTATAATAGCAGGTGTAGCATGAAAATGGAACAAAATCACCTAAAATCGAGCATGACACCTACACCAGCAGAGCCACTGGTAGCACTGGGTAGCGCGCTAGCTCGTGCGACCGACTTTGCAGAAGTGGTAGCAGCGGTGCGCACAGCAGTGGAAGCAGTCGCCCGGTCAACCTGGTGCGGGGTGATGGTGACAGTAGATGGAGCGCCGCCGCTAATTGACTTGCCAGATGAATGCACTACCTCTGTTAATGCACTCTTGCCGCTATGCAAAGAAGCAACGGAGCGCACAGTGACCGCCATGCTACCCAAGCGCCACGCACTTCGTCGTTACGACATTGCTGTGGTGCTGCGGCTAGTGTGGCAGGGCAATCACTGTGGATATATCGTGCTAGGCCCGCCAGCTGAGCGAGCCGCGTATGCTACTGCGCAGCGAGCCACTCTTGCAATGATAGCCCAGCAGTGTGCAGTGACACTGATGGCGCAGCAGTGCCACAATACCACGCAGCAGTTTCAGCAGCAACTCACCCAAGCGGTAGACCACGCAACGCGCCAACTACGCGCTTCGAACCGCCGTCTGCGTGAGCTCGATGCCGCGAAGGATGAGTTTGTCAGTATGGCGAGCCACCAGCTGCGTACACCGCTCACTAGTGTGAAGGGTTATATATCGATGGTGCTGGAGGGCGATGCTGGTGAGATTAATGCCACGCAGCGCACCTTCCTTACTGAGGCCTTTACGAGTAGCGAGCGGATGGTGCAGCTGATTGGCAACTTCCTTAATGTGTCGCGCATCCGCACTGGCAACTTCACGATCGACTTCCGCCTAGGCGATGTTGCCGCGCTGGTGGCACAGAGTATCGAGTCTATCCAGCTCATTGCCGAGCGCCACCATTTGCGGGTGGATTATCAACAGCGTGGGGTTATTCCACCTCTGCTAATCGACGAGAATAAACTCCGGCAAGTCATCGTTAATTATATTGATAATGCCATTTACTATTCGCCTGGTGCTGATGTTATTACGGTACGACTCTACCACAAGGACGGCTGGGTGGTGTGCACGGTGCAAGACAATGGCATTGGAGTGCCGCAGGGTGAGCAGCGCAAGATCTTTACGAAGTTCTTCCGGGCGCATAATGCCCAGCTGCAGCGGCCTGATGGCACGGGGATTGGGCTATTCTTGGCAAAGAAGATCGTGCTGGGGCACCATGGTGAGCTGATTTTTCATTCGCGGGAGGGGCAGGGTAGCACCTTTGGCTTCCGCTTGCCGATCGATCGCCTCACGCCGCACCAGAATACTTCACCAAACGAAAATCACTCCCCGCGTGGGAAGTGAAAATCGCACATCTCCTGGGCTGGGTAAGATACCCAAGGAGTCCTCCTTTGCTTGGCACCTCTCGCACGGGTGCCAAGTGTGAATTTGCACAGTTATAGCGCGAGCAAACCAGACAAACGCAGTATGGGTTCTCCTGCATCTCGTGGCTTGCGATGGCTGTATCGAGTGCTGTTTGTATTAGTTGTCTCCACCATGCAAGTGCATGACACGATCAGTTTAGCATCATGATTATGGCATGTCAAGCCTTTTTTACAACATTATTGCTAGACAAGTGTCGATTTTTTTGCTATAGTGACTAGGCGGCCTCATCGTCTAGCGGTTAGGACACTGGGTTCTCATCCCAGCAACCCGGGTTCGATTCCCGGTGAGGTCACCATCAAAGGATTTATCATCCATTCGGATACGGAACAGCTCGTTTACCTCTGGTAGCGAGCTGTTTTTGTGAGTTCCAAACTTTATTTCATCATAGGTTGGGACTTTATTGAAGATAGCGGCGAAAAAGGCGGCTTTTCGCAAGGGATTACAGAGGTCAAGTAGTAGCTCAGGGAGGTGTTCCAAAATATATTTGGCGTATTGCAAGACTTGGTCGAATTCGGCTTGTAGGTTGGGCTGATTGGCGATTTCTTTGTCTAGTTTTGCTAGCTCATTTTCGGCGCTAATAATATCCTCTTCCAGGTACGTAAGCGCCGTTTCGCTCGTGACAACGCGCATTCTGTCCACGGTCACCCGAATCTGGTTTTGCAGGCTCTGGCGGTACTCTAGGCGCTGTTGGTTGGCTTCTAGTTGCTTTGCTTGGCGCTCGCGCCACAGTTCGGCAATAGCAGCGATAATATCGTCAACGTACTCCGGCTTTACGGTAATAGTCCGTACAAAATCCTCGAGCGTCTTGTCGAATTCGGGCTTGGGTACGCGAAAATAATGACCGTTGCGACTACAATGGTACGCCGGATAATACGCACCCATCTTGCCGCGCGAAGCACTGCCAGAAAGGGTTTTGCCACACTTCGGGCAAGCGATAACTTGTTTATATGGATAGTCTGGGTTATAGATTTGTTTATTTTTTAGGTGCTCTGGCACGGCTCTACGCTTAATGGTTATCATGTCGCGGTTGTCAATCTCCACAAAAATCCGTCCGCGATTCGCTTCATTAAAAAGCTCGATGCTAACTAATCCATCAAACTGCGCCTTGACCGGCTGGTCGTGCGTCCATTTTTCTTTAATGATACCGCAATAAACCAGTTTACTGGCGTACTGGTCGATCATTTTGGCGGTCATTTGCTTGCCGCCAATTTGCCGCTTAATTTTCGTTCGGTCGTATTTGTCGCGCACAATCGTAACACGCGAGCGAAAGCCCATTGAATTTAGCTCGTCGGCAATTTGCTGATTGGTATAAATATGAGCGGCGCGCATTTCAAAAAGCTTTATGATAAATTTTGCCTCGTTCTTATCTGGCTGCAAAATCGTACGCCGACCATTTTTCGTATCCACCTTGACGCTGCGAAAACCATAGTGTGGACGGCGCATCCAATAACCGAGCTGAGTGTAGCGAATTTCCGCACCAATCATCCGACTCATAATGTCGCGCATCTCATCTTTGGCGCGTTCCGCTTCCAAATACTCCGACTTTTGTGTCGGGTTAAACTCGCTCCAATAATACTTAAATCCAGTGTGCTCTAGCGTGTTGATTTGCTGCTTGCCAATCACGCCGTACATATCCTCAAGGGCGATGCCTAGCAGCGTCAACTGCCGCTTCAGCGGCGAATAATAATCGCCCCCACCGCGCGTAAAACGGTCGATTGACTTAATCAGCACGACTTGAAAACCTTTGCTTTTGTCCTTGCAAACGTCGATTACTTTTTGCATCGGCTGCGTTTCGTGTGACGCCGATTCAAGCAAAATAATCGTCTCGGTAATTATGATATTGTGCGCCTTGGCGTAAGCTTCGCCTTGTTCGCGCTGGGCCTCGGGCGAGTCGCCATCAAGACCTTGCTTGTCAGAAGAAACCCGTATCGCCAACAAACCAATTCGTGGCTGGTTATTTGGAGACATTTTTATCATCCTCCAGTATCGTGATTAGCTTTTTAGCAAACGCGCCGTCTTCTATAATTTTCTCGACGATTAGATTTGCCACCAATCTAATCCGCTGCTCGGTCGTGAACGAAAATTGCTTCATCAGCGGGGCTTTTGGTTTATTTTTACTTCCTTTTGGTCGCGCCATAATCCCTCCTGTCGCGACTCGTCATAACATCAACTAGACTTGGACTGCTGCGGACGTCCGCGCCCGGAACGCTTCTGCAGATCCTTTTCAATCAGCTGTTTCAGCTCCTTGTCACCAACCGTCGCTAGTGCCTTAAGCACCAATTCGGTCAGGCTCATGCCTTGGCTATAGGCAACGGCTTTGGCTCGGTTGCGCACTTCTTTTGATGTGTCGATTTGTAGCTGAATTCTTGATTGGCTCATTAACCCCAGTATACTACACGGGATGATAACCAAAAAGCGCTACTGTTTGAAGCCTAGTTTTTCGTGTTATTAACGAGCCAGTTTTATGATTAAACCTCTACTTAAATTGTACTATTTGTACTACAAATATTCAATAGTTTTTAGCAATTTTATGATGTAAAATATACCGAATATCGATATACAGTATAATTCATCTATAAAACTACTGTTATATATTGCTATTTTTCTCTTCTTTCTATATAAATATACTAGAAAGGAATCGTGAAAGGCTGATAATGAAAATAGACAAACGTTCAGCGCTTAAGCAGGGACAGATAGACATCCTGGAAACACTATACAAATATCGGTTCGGTAGTCGTCAATTGTTGGCAGATAGTCTGGGTATTAAGTCGGGTTCAAATTTGTTTGAAAAACTAAATGTGCTGATGAAGCATGGCTTTGTGGCTAGACGATATGACAAAAGCTATAAATTGCGGGGTTTGCCGGCGGCGTATTATTTGACGCCAAAAGGACTTAAACAGCTGCAATCGATTCATGGCAGCGAACGCGTTACCAATGCTATCATCAAAGCAAGCTACCGTGATAAAGGTGTCAGCCAATTATTCGTTAATCATGTAGTTGAAGTCTATGCATATGCCAATAGACTGCAACGCAAACACCAATCACTAAAAGTATTTTTGCGGCGCGAAATGGCGCTTTATAGCTACTTTCCGACTAATCCGCCCGACACTTTTTTGTCGCTCAAAACGAACGATGGATTGCGACGATTTTTCTTTGATGTCGTATCCAAAGACACGCCGCCTAGCGCCATCAATCGCCGCCTGGTAAATTATATGGAATTTTTTGATGACGGCAGCTGGGATGCGACTGGCAGCGATTCGCCGAAACTCCTGTTTTTGTTGGAAAATCCAGCCGCAGAAAACCGCTTGCGGCGCGCTGCTCATGCCGTGCGGAGTCGGTTTGACTTGGATGATGAAATTGAGGTATATACAGCGACGGCTGAGAATTTGCTGAGTGAAGATGCCGCGATTTGGTCGAACATTGATGAGTCTGGTGAGCTTCTTTCATTAGGTGAGTTGTAAATTAATTTAAGGATACGTATGTGTCAATCGGCCGTGCGATGATTGCGGGCGCGGCCCCCGGCGAGCTTGCAATGGTCGCACGAAAGCCGCCGCGTAGCTTTCAGGACTAGGCTTATTTCACAAATGACAGACAGATGGCGCGTTTTGTGCGCCAGCGCAGTACACGCTAGCTGGTCTGTCTTTTTGTGAAATAAGACAACGATCATCAACTAGTATTACCAGCTTCCGCCCTAGGCTCGTTCATTCTTACATCCGCTCATCTTGACTGCGCCAGCATGGTGCATGTCGAGTGAGCGAGGTAAGTATGGACGTTGTTGGTGATGTAAATTGAGTGTGAAATTAATAACTAAACTGTCTTTTTTCCTGGGCAGTTTTTCGTTGTGTCCAGAGACGGTGAAGCTAGCGATTATTCTCTAGAATCTCTTGCCAACTGACGCGACCGAGAGAGGTTGCAAGTAAGTCACCTAGTAAACTCGACTATTCTAGACTGCCTTTAAGCTTGTCTCGAATCAACGGCTCAAGTCGCTCGGCTTGTTCATATTCACCGCACATCTGGACAATGCGGCGCACCTCGTCGCAGTACGTTTCGTCGTTCGCAAGCCACAGATTCATCACCCACGTCTCGCGATTACTACCCACTATAAGTGGCTACAGTTGCTGCTTGCTCTGCTACGATTGACACACTTACTCCTTACTTTACGTAACGGAGTCTACATACAGGCTCGCACGGCAAACCTGTCACAGGTGGAGATTCCCCTGAAATGCTACCCCAAAAGATAAAATAATTTTCATGGGCGAATACGACCTTGATAGGTTTGTATGAGCTGTATACCTGGGAGGTACGTGAAATGAGTATACTATTAAAGTAGATAAAACTAGATCTGTTGTCGGAATACTAAACGCTGCTCTTTTTCCGTTAGCCCTCTAGGAACCTTTAGTGAGTCTTCTATAAGAACTTCGTATTTTACGGGCAGCGTATTATTAAGTAGGGAATAGAAGTTTGATACATCGACATTATTATCGATATGAATATAGATTGAATCTGTAGGATCACTTATCACTTCAAAGTAGTAGTTGCCAGCAAAACCGCTATTGTCCAACAGGTAGAATAACTTATCAAAGTCTACCAGCTGACCCCTAACCTTACGGGTTAGATTGTTGCGGCCTAAAACTTCAACGCAAGTCGTCTTTATCTTACATCTGCATCTATATAGCCTCGCCCTATCTTGTGTATTAAGTCGTTTCATCGAAACTCCCTCCCATGCACTATTACTGCTTAGCAAAAGTATTCCTTCGCCCCAGTCCTTAATATCGCCACTATTCGTTAAAATTTCAGGAGTATACTCTTTCGATATGTGCTTATGTCCGTATATGCAGTCTCCTGCTACCATAGGGGCTTGTAGCATACCGTAATGGTCATAAACTCTTACCCCATATATATCCTCAAGTCGCCTACGGATATCAGACGTAAGAACTTCTCCTCCCGTCACAATAAACTTTAAAGATTTGCGAACATTCTGCAGCATTCTTTTATCATCCAGGCAATTGGCTATTTTTATCAAATAGCCAGGCATGCCTACGAGAATGTTGGGCGATATTCTGTGAATTTTATCTACCTTAGGATCTGTGGGAAAATTCCTACCCGACCCAAAAGGGTACACTTGACAGCCCAACCCGCTCATAGATAACGAGTAGAAGTGCGCGGGTGGAAATAGACCATACCCCCAGAGCACTACAGCCTTCATAGATTTAAGTCGATGCGGGACAAGCGATAATAGCTCTGTGGTTCTCCGTGCGGCTCCATTGATGACATAATCGGTATATATAATATCCCTAGCTTCTCCTGTGGAACCTGAAGAGCTGTAAACCACACCCCCAGACGAAGCAAAGTTTTTATTAATGACACCCAGCCACTCCTCTAAACTTTGTGGTTTATTCATAATTAGTCTAGAGCTCCAACATCTTCCTGTAGAAATTTCGATAGAACTACCATATCAACGGATCTTTTATAAGGTTCTCTCAATATACCCTCAGATACATAACCATGCGCTAGTATTACGTCGATCATTGCAATACAGGATACTGGCAAAATAATAGTTATCTTCCTTCTACTCATCCTCCTAGCTTGTAGCATAATCATATCAAGTAAATCACCCAACACCTTTTTGCAAACAACTTTATGATCTATGATAAGAGGGGATATCTTTAGAGATCCCCCGCGCTTTGGGGTGAGGGCCGCAACACCTGCTAGCTTGGTTGTATCATGGACGATAGTTAATAAAATCTTGGCCTTTTTCTCATATACTTTCGGGCTCTCCTCGGTACCGTGCACCAGCGCCCTCACAAAATCATCGTCTATATCGTCATAATAATGAGACATGTTAGTCCTAATGAAATTGGATAGTAGACTAAGGGGTAATTCTGTTTGTAGGTTATTTATTTCTATGGATGCATTTGCAGATGTATTATTTGCTAGCGACAATTCAAGCCTTGAGGGTGTAGAACTTTCTACATCTCGGCTGTCTTCTAGGAACTTTCCACACACTCTTTCCGAAGATTTTATGTGGTAATGCCTAGACAATAGCGCTTCCATTTTTAGATGTAGCTTTTGAAAATCAAGAACAGCAGTCGGTGCGTTATTCAGGGGGGCTGTTACGTACATCTTTCTAGCGCCCACAGCGCGGTAGCTCCTGCACAGGGCATTTATCATCTGCTCGGCGTATCCTCTCCCTCGCATATTAGGGCCAATATACGTAGGACCAATTTTTATACATCCGCCGCGCTTCCTCGTTACAACCTCAAAGCCGACAAAATCACTGCCTGATTTGGTAAACGCAAGCCACACCTCTTTTCCGATAGTGAAATACCCCACGGGATCGTAACCGAGGCGATCAACCTTCACTAGGTTTCGTGCAAAATCTTTCGTTATCTCATCATAAGTGTCCTTTATTGAGATTGTCGTGTTTTCAATAAATATATTTTCATACTTCGGGTCGCATTTAAGGCGGACTAGGCGAAGATCGTTGAATTCTATCTCACATTCTTTCGGGGGTGTCAGTAGCATTATCCTCTGCCTTCCTTTCGCTAATCAGATTATCTAAGTCGGATCCTGGAGTAATATACAGGAAGCTTTGAGGGGGGCGGAAATCGTGCAAGCGACCCCTTATGTCAAGTAGGCTTATAGGTGAGTTGTACTTGATAGGCGATGTGACTTCAAGAGCACTACATAAGCTTCGCGTTGCATAGTATGCCGTAAACCAACTAACCGCGTCAGGGTCGTCTTCATATCCTGTTATGGACATTAACTCCTCGAGAGAACACCTTGCTATACGTCCAGCACGAAATTCTCCCACGATAGCTTTATCTTCCTGCGATGAATATATAACCACATCAAGCGTATCGGAGTGCTCGAGTTTTGGGATTGATTTGCGAAATTCCCATTTTTTGCTGCCGTCCAGAATCTTGTCGGCATACTTAGTCTTAATTGACATTAAAATCTTTTTTTCAGACATATCTATATATCCTCCAGCTCTTCTAGAATAGTATTCGCAATATCATGTTCTGATTGGTGATATTTTGTGGCAAATATTGTCTTTGTTGATCCATACTCAATCATTATATTTACGCCATTATGTTCAGCTTTTCGCATGTCTGTTCTAAAACATAGCGACGGTATTCCGCTCGCATGAGCAAATCCCAATTCCCATGCAACCCCAGAGTCTACATCAGCTCCATCTACTATAGCCACAACTACATCCGCAACTTTAATGCCATCTCTGCATCCTTTATATACAAACTCCATATCAAATTCATTCTCCGCACTATCCTTACAGGGAGGCTCTATATCCTGAGGTAGAAGCACCTCA
The DNA here is from genome assembly GCA_963548065.1 of uncultured Candidatus Saccharibacteria bacterium. GTDB lineage: Bacteria > Patescibacteriota > Saccharimonadia > Saccharimonadales > Saccharimonadaceae > Saccharimonas. The sequence continues at coordinate 14,947 of CAUUSZ010000005.1, read as the reverse complement.
TAACCGTGATTTCTGAGGTGTTCGGCGATGCGTCGATTTAGATCCCGCTCAAATACAGAGAATACAGACGCGGCCAAATATATCTTTTTCATAATTCACCCCCTGTGTCCTCTATGAGTCTGTCAAGCACGTCTAAATCGGGGTAGGATGTGACGCTTCCAACTGATATCGAGGCTACTTTGCTCGCAAATTCTGCACAGCGTATATTACTCCATCTGTTGGCTATACCGTATATTACGCCTGCTGCATATGCATCGCCCGCTCCTACAGGTGAAACTGACTCGGAATCTTGTGCTTCTACGAAGCACGGTGTCGAATCTTTGCTATAGATGCACGATCCTGCATCTCCCTGTGTTGCGTATATTGTCTCAAGATTAGGGGAATAGTTAAATAAGTCCTGCGGTGAGCTACAGTTGGTACTCTCAAGAAGAGCCCTCATCTCTAGTTCGTTTCCAATCAATATATTGCTCCTATCCAGCATGAGCGATACATACTCCTTGGACTGTAAAAAGTAGCTACTGATATTATGGATTACCTTTGCAGAATCATTTTTTATTGACGATAGTATGGTCTCATTAAAAGATCGTTTATGTGTAGAGAAGTATACTATGTCAGAGTCGTTAACCGTATCTAACTGACTTGGAGTTGCCGAGAAATTGATATTACTGGGTTCAAAGAATGATATACAGTTCTCCTGTTCCTTAGAGATCGCAACTATAACTTTAAATAATGATTCTGCATTACTATCAATAGCTACAGACGATATGTCTACATTATTCTCTTGAAGAAGCTCAAGGTAGTCGCGAGCAACACTATCGTTTGACATGGATGTTATTAAACTGGTAGATACTCCAAGCCTACCGAGCGCAAGGGCGACTATGGCCCCTCTCCCTCCCATACACTCTATACTTCCGTTGACGTACGCTACATCGTCCAATTCAGGTATGCTATCAATGTGGAGTAGCTTGTCCTGTGTAACATTTCCTATACATGAAACATGAAGCTCGCTCATCTATTATCCTCTCGGTTCCGAAACATACGGTATGTTTTATTCTTTAAATTTTATTATAATTGTTTCTGACTAGGTTATCAAACGTATGATGGCTATTTAAGCTATAACGTAAACCAATAATCAAGGAGTGTTATGAAATGAAGTTAAATGAATCGTCGTTTCTTTTAGGGGAAGAGCTAGACTTTGAAAAGGTTCATATGATATCTAACGATAAAATTAGCGTATCGCTATCCGAACATTCGCGCGTAAAAATAGAAACATCAAATAAGAGGCTTGTAGAATTACTTAATAAAGGAGAAGACATATACGGTCTTACCACTGGAGTTGGAGCTCTTAAGGGTATAAAAATTAACACCTCCCATGAAAACATTCAGGAGGGTATCATACTATCTCACGCCACTGGGGTTGGCACCCCTATGCCGAAAGGACATATTAAGGCTATGATGTTAATCATAGCCAATTCTCTCGCTAAGGGATTTTCTGGGGTGTCTGTATCCGTAGTTGAAAGATTAGTTGATTTTTTATTACGACATTATACCGGAAGTGCCCAGTAAGGGGTCTGTAGGGTCAAGCGGAGATTTGACCCTATCGTCACACATAGCATTGGCAATTATTGGTAGGGGTCATGTTTATCTAAATGGCAAAAGTACAGTTGCTTACGATCCGGCTATACACAGCCTGAAGCCTTTTAAGGGGCAGCGAATCGTCTCTGATAACGTTAGGCATTTATTGCGCGGAAGATCACTAGTCAATACGAGCGGTATCCAGGATATTTACTCTGTGCGATGTGTACCGCAGGTGCACGGAGGTATACGTGAGGCTCTTGAGTATGCATCACATATAGCGAAGATTGAACTCAATAGCGTGACTGACAATCCGGTATTCATAAAAAACGAAGAAACAAACCTAGTAGAGGTTATGGCTGGCGGAAATTTTCACGGTGAGTCTGTTGGCATCGCTATGGACGCTCTAGCTATCGCAGTAAGCGAACTTGCAAATATCTCAGACAGAAGAATTGCTACTCTACTTGATGATAGATTTAACAACGGTCTGTGCGCTCCTTAGGGCGACAGAAAAAATGAGAACAGGGCTAATGATTCTGCAGTATACTTACAACCTCACTAGTCTCAGAAAATAAAGTATTAGCCCATCCAGCGTCGGTTGACTCTGTGCCAACATCTGCCAACACCGAAGACTTTGTAGCTATGAGCTCGGTCTCCGCCCGTAAGGTGGTCGACACATATTAGATAACATCAAGCACGTATTAGCCATAGAATTAATGGTGGCGGCACAGGCCATAGATTTACGTGACAAGTCAAAAAATGGAACAAATTTAGGCACAGGAACTAAGGTTGTCTATGATTTTGTGCGCCAAAAAGTACCTATGCTCAAAATAGACACATACTACAAACCGTACGTAGATGGTCTAGTTGACGATCTGTATGACCTCATAACTAGGGACGGCCTAGAGTTTATAAAGTAACAAATCCACCCCGTCCCATTCCTCAACCACTGTGGTCAAAGTATACATAGCGATGGTTTTCGCATTGTCGTACATTTGTTTTGATGTAAGCTTCTTTAGATCTCTCAAGTTAAAGAGGCCAATGTTGTCGGATTCGCCGCTAGCTATATCATGTATCGGATTTTCCGAAGTAATAAACGCATAACTTATGTCCGTGTGATAATGCCCGCCACCAGCAGGATATGTGTGAATCGCGATCGGTTGAGGATGCAGTTTCACTCCAGGCAATGAAGCAAGCCTATTATAACGCGGCTGCAACAACCTTAGCTGGTTTTTGTCGTAACCAGATTCTTCGGCTATTTCCCGTAAGACCGCTTGCCACGGTGTCTCGTCTAGCTCGACATGCCCACCAAACTGCAATAACCTGTTTAGCTTGCGGTGCTTATGTAAAATAATCCGAGGTTCAGCACCCTCTGTTATTTTCACAATATACCCGCTAACGCAGGTATCGTGCTGACCAGGCTGGTCGTGTATATGAGGCATATTATAAATTTTACTTTAATTGTGGCGTGCGGTCAAAAGGATACACTTTAGGACAGGTAGGTTATAAATTGCGCTATTTGACACAATGTAGCTACCCATTTATATTTATTAGCAGAAGAGAGCTTTGCGCTATGTCTCCGGAGGGTATCTCCGGAGATATTTGCTTGAGGAGCTCTTGACCGCTAAATATAAAGTAAACCCCAAAACGGGAGGCAACCATGACAAAAACTACTGCATTCAAAAATCAGTACGCCGATTCGCGCGATTTCATGACAAGCCTGCTGTTTCGCAAATGGACTATCGCAATTATTCTTTCGCTTGGCGCTGAGACTAAGCGTTATTCTGCGCTGCACCGCTCTCTTCCGGGGGTGACTCAAAAAGTGCTCACCGAGCACCTCAAGCAGCTAGAACGCGCCGGCATCGTCCGGCGCTTTTTCTATCCGACGATTCCGCCGCGAGTTGAATATAAATTAACGAAAACCGGTCTCGAGTTGTCAAAGCTAACGGATGATATAACTATTTGGTTTGATTCTCATTCTGAAACTCTGCACAAATCCCAGAAGGCCTACGACAAGAAATACACAGCTACTATGCTGCAATGATTATAATTTACGGTTTTTCTCTATCGCTTCCAATACTTCGCGGTGTCGCAATTTTGCCTGCTTTTGCTTACGACTACTTCGCCGTAGCATCCGATACGGAATGAAGAAAATTCCAAAAACGACATAAATCAGCACATACCAAAACGCCACGAAGACCCAAGCAAACAAAATGAGCGCGGCAGCGACCAAACTAAGCAGCATCTTCACCGCTGGATTATCCACGTCTGTGATTTTCCAAATGCGCTTCACCGAACCAATAAACGATAGTGGCGAAGATATGATGATCTTTTCAGATTTTAACTTGCCCATATTTTTAGTTTACTTGCAATTTTTATTAGTGTAAAGTCAGCGACTAAATATTTTTTAGCAAGTTCATTAATTTATTTTTTAGCTTAAAGTACAACATGCTTGCACCTCTATAAATTTAACAAACCTCCCAGAAACTAACACACTAACATGACTGCAACAGACTTTTAAGTGCCGTCTTGCCAAGTAAATTAATGCCTGCTAACGTAAAAATAACAGAAGTAAACACAAAGTTTACGCTCTGGTGAAAGGGAGTTTATAGTGTCAAGAAAAACATATTGTTTGGCGGCGATATTTATCGTGGTTGGAGCGCCACTTGTATTGGCGAATGTAGCCCTAGCTGTGCCAGCGGGCGTCAGTAATGTCGAGAATTTTATACGAAGCGTCATCCAGGTGGTGACGGGACTAGCTGGTCTGGTAGCGACCGGCTTTTTTGTTGCTGGCGGTTTTACCTATATCACTAGCTCGGGAAATCCTGAGCAGCTCGACAAAGCGAAGCGCACTATCACATGGTCGGCAATTGGTCTGGCGATTGTCATTGCGGCGTTTGTATTAGCGAACATCGTAACGACTTTAGCGCGACAAGCCTTCGGAGGATAACCTGTCCATGTTCGACTTTGTCGATATTTTTACTAGTAATTTAGTGTTCTTTGCCAATACAGCTGGCGCCATAAAAACTGTGCGTGATTATGTTTTCCCGACAGCCAAAATTTTATCGGGCATCGCGTCGCTGGCTTGTGCTTTCTTTTTGGCGCATGCTGGCTATATTTACATGACCAGCAGCGGCAAACCAGACCGTATGGAGCACGCAAAAAGCATCGCTAAAAAAGCAGTGATTGGGTTAGTCATCGTACTGGCCGCCGTGACAATAGTTTCTATTCTGAATGGTTCGTATCAAGCGGTGCAAAATCCAAACGATGCAAACCTACCGAATCTACAAGCTGTCACGCCCAAATCAGAAAACAACGGTTTGATCGAGATGATTATCAAAGCCGTAACGGGGCTGCTGTCGTCGATCATTAACGCTATAGCTTCGCCATTTTTGAACGCATTAGAGTTCTTCACCAAATCAACACCGCTGATGGCGAGCAATAAAGCCGTGTTTAATTTATGGCTGGCAATTGTTGGCATCGCTGATGTGCTACTAATTTTAGTCGTGGCACTGGTCGGGTTTCAGGTCATGAGCGCGTCAAGTTTTGGCTTTGACGAAGTTGAGGTTAAGCACTTGCTGCCACGTATAGCACTGATATTTTTGCTGATGAACACCTCGATATTTTTGATTGACGGCATCATCAGCTTATCTAACGTTCTCATCTCGGCAGTCAACCAAGTTTCGGGTGCATCGACCGTCTGGAGTACGCTCATCAAAGTTGTCGAAAAAACGTCTGGTCAGGGCGTGGCGGCGCTGCTAGTCATGGTGGCTTTTCTGATTTGCTCGGTCATATTGTTGGTGTATTATGTTATGCGTTTGATCACTTTGTTCATCGGCACTGTCCTGTCGCCGCTGGTGAGTATGCTGTGGTTGGCACCAGGGTTTCGTGATTTTGCCGAAACTTCGATGAAGACATTCCTATCAACGATTTTCGTTTTGTTTGTCCATGTGGTTATTTTGCAATTAGCGTCGTCACTGTTTTCTGGCATGGCGACCACTGGCGGCGACAATACCTTGCCCGATACTCTGATGGCGATGGTAGCAGGTATAGCGACTATTCTAACTTTGTTAAAAGTTCAGGGCGTGATGATGCAATTTAGTTTCGTTAGTATGGGTGCACGCAATCTAAAGAAACTGGGCGGTCAATTTATGAACGGCGTCAGCTACATGACGGGTACCGGCTCGAAAGTGGCACACAAAACTACCCAGCGCATGAAGAATACCACTCACGCCGCCAAAAAAGCCCGGGTTCACTCGACTCTCGAAACGGTTGCACGCCAAACGAAGTCGCCGATGAAAGTAAGCTATCTGAATAAAAAAGGCGATGCGGAAATAACCTATGCCGTAAATCCGCGCAGCAAAAATAATCCAACCGTTGTTAATATACCCGAGTCAAAACCACTCAAAACCGGTACAACCTACCGCGCCGGCTCGAAAACAAAATCGACTAAACAGCGAGGTAAAAAATCATGAAAACGACAGTCGTTCCCGCGCAAGTTACTACAGTAGAAGACCGGATTATCGGCAAACTTGGTTTTTCGCAAATCATACTTTTGATGGTTCCTGTTTTCTTGAGCGCGGGAATTTTTACGCTATTGCCGCCGGTCATGAACGGCGCGCTTTATAAATACGTTTTGATGGCGTTAAGTTTGATCGTTTGTGGAATTTTGTTGATTCGCGTTAAAGGTAAAATCATCGTGCTTTGGTTGGTGACGGTGTTGCGCTACAATTTACGACCAAAATATTATTTGTTTGACAAAAACACTACTGCGTTTCGTGATGAGTATAAAAGTACTTCGCTTGAAGATGAAGAGACTATAGACCAACCAATCGAAAAGCCGCAAAAGCCAGAAAAATTAGACGACATATCAACCATCAAAACCCGCCAGATTATAGATGATCCAACCGCTGATGTTCGTTTTGAAACTGACAAGAAAGGAGGTTTGCATGTTCGGTTTACAAAAATCAAACGCTAAATCTAGCGCCAGGCGGCAAATTGCGCTAAAGGGTATGCGTGACGGAATTTTGTTATTGCCACAGAATAATTATCGGGCAATTTTGTCTGTTTCGGCGCTGAATTTTGAACTGCGTAGCGAGGATGAACAAGACGCAATTATTGATACCTACGAAAGTTTTCTCAATTCGATTGGTTGGCCGATTCAAATTTTAGTACGCACGCGCGAAATTGATATGGACGGATATTTAGAGGATTTGAGTCATCGATTAAGCGCCGAGACGATTCCTGTCTATAAAACTCAACTGAAAAATTACGATGAATTTATTCGTTCGCTGATCACTGACAACAAGATTTTAACGCGGCATTTTTATATCGTCATCCCTTTTCGCCCGACCGACAACAAAGCTGATTTTGATTTAATTCGCGAACAACTCAAACTCCGTATTGATATTATCGCCAAAGGTATGGCGCGGCTCGGCATGCGCGCTGATCAGCTAGATAGCCTCGAAGTGCTTGATTTATTCTACAGTTTTTACAGTCCAACGCAAGCAAAAATACAACCGCTAACTGAACGTGCTTTGCAAACAATTCACACGGCACTCGTGCAAGACGGGAGCAAAATTAAATGACCAGAAAATCACGCACACCAATATTTATCAAAAGAATTAGCGACGCAATTAGCGCCCCGAAACGCCACCGCGACCGTCAGCGCGAAGATCAGCAAAAAGAGCTCAGTATCACATTTGGCGAGCAGGACGCGCTAGATATTTTATCCTACGCCGGGCTGGAAGAAAATGTTGATTATCTTTGCATTGATGGCGTGTATATGCGTACGCTGTTTATTTCTGGATATCCGTTTGTAGCGAGTTCGGATTGGATGGATAGTTTGATTCATTTTAATCACGATATTGATATTAGTTATCATCTGTACGAAGTAGACGCACGGGCCGCACTGCCAAAACTAAATCGTAAAATTACCGAGCTTGAGTCCACACGCCGAGCGATGATGCGCGAGGGGCGAATTGTTGGCTCAGAGATTACCGACCCGCTTGAATCAGCGATTGATTTGCGTGATAAAATTCAACGTGGTCAAGAAAAACTATTCCAAATGGCAATATACATTTGCATTCGCTCTGAGACTAAAGAAGAGCTTGATAAGATCACTAAGTTGCTTGAAGCAAATCTGTCGGCACGGTTGTTTTACTCAAAAGTAGCACGCTATCAGCAGCTGGAAGCACTGCAATCAATTTTGCCACGCGGCGAAGATCGGTTGGCGCAAAAGCGCAACCTTGATAGCTCTAGCGCTGCTTTGACTTTTCCGTTTATGTCGTCAGAATTAGTGCAGGAATCGGGCATCCTTTATGGTGTCAATAAATCAAATAATTCGTTGGTTATTTTGGACAGGTTTAGTTTGCATAACGCTAACTCAATCACGTTTGCGCAGTCTGGTGCTGGCAAAAGCTACACCACCAAGGTCGAAATTTTACGCCAACTCATGCAAGGCACGCGCGTCATCGTCATCGACCCAGAACGTGAATACAAGCGCCTCACTGAATCAGTAAAAGGCACGTATATAAAATTATCCGCCAAAAGTAAGCAGAAAATTAATCCTTTCGACCTAGCAACGACCGTTCACGAAATCAGTGATTTGTCTGAGCATACACAGGACTTAATGGATGTGCTCGGTTTGATGGCTGAAAGTTTAACGGCGCGCGAAAAAGCCGCCATTGACAAAGCTGTTTTGAAAATCTACAAAAAGTCAAAAACCAAATCGCCGCTTTTAGAAGATTTATACGCGGAACTTCGAAAGTTGGGTCAGCTAAAATTGTGCGAAAAGTTAGAAAAATATATTTCCGGCTCGCTGGCGGATGTATTCAATGCGCAAACAAATGTTAAATTAGACAACCGCTTGGTTGTTTTCGATATCAAAGATTTACCAGAAAATCTGCGCCAAATTATGATGTTAATTATCTCTAATTTTGTGAAAAATCAAGTCATGGCTAAGCCAGAAAAGCGGCTGCTGATTATCGACGAGGGCTGGATTTTATTGCAACACGAGGAGTCGGCGCGGTTTGTGGCGGGGCTGGTGCGGCGGGCACGCAAATATTACCTCGGCGTGTCAATTATATCGCAACAAGCTAATGACTTTCTCAAAAGCGAGTATGGTCGCGCTATTGCTTCGCAAAGCGCACTGCGGATTTTAATGCGCCAGGATACAACGACTATCAAGGGTGTGGTTAACGAATTTAATCTCAGTGAATATGAGCAAAGTTTTCTGCTCACTTGCGAACGAGGCGATGCCTTGCTTATCGCCGACCAAAACCATGTCGCCGTTAAAGTTGTGGCAGCCGAAAAAGAACATCCGCTCATCACGACTAACCCTGCGGAGTTGTATCTATCATGAACGGCGCGGCAGTTTTGTTTACAAATTTTGGCTTCAGCATTAAGAAAATTCTGGCCATAATCATCGCCACTCTGTTGCTTATTTTGATGTTTCCGATTTTAGCCATTTCATCGCTTGGCTTGCCGGCAATGAGCTTTTTAGCAAACACGCCGAGTGCCAAAGCGGCGGAAGAACGTGGTTTTTATAACGGAGGCGTGATGCCCGGGAATACCTACGCTTGGGGCAACTGCACTTGGTGGGCGTATGCGATGCGCCGGTGGGCAAACAGTCCGATTCCGAACACTTGGGGTAACGCTAATACCTGGGATGACAACGCCAAGCGTGACGGCTACATTGTCAACGATACGCCAGCGGCTGGCGCAGTTTTCCAGACCGATGAAGGTCCTTATGGTCATGTTGCGTATGTGATAGAAGTTAATCAAATCAACGGCGATTGGAAAATTTCTGAAATGAACGCACGTGGTTTGAACGTGGTGTCGCAGCGTACTTTTTCTAAAGAGGCCGCCAAATCGTATAAATTTATTCATAATAAACCAGGAGCACAGCCGTGGAATCCACAGCCGATTACCTCGCCACCGCCTTACGGCTTGGGTCGATAGTTTTAGGCATAATTGTGCTTGCGATTAGCACGGCCATTTTATGGCTGACGATTCGTTTTGTTTTGAATCGTCGATATTTACGAACGCGAGAAATGGTTTGGCTAGAAATCACACCACCCGCCACAGTCGCCAAAACGCCCGAAGCAACTGAGCAATTATTTTCGGTGATTCATGGACATAGAGCGGCGCGCTCACTCAAAGAAAAGTTGCTCGGTCGGTCGCCAGTTATGAGTTTTGAAATTACATCGACTAAAAAGCACGGAGTGCGGTATTTGGTGCAAGTCGAACGACGCCACGCCGCAAATATTCAAAAAGCGATTACATCGTACATATCTGACTCAAAAGTTCGCGCGGTTGAGCGGGAGAATGGTGATAATTACCAAGTTATTGAATTTCGAGAAACTGGGCATTATGTTTTGCCGCTAGCTACAAATTCGGCGCTGGAACAGCGCGATCCGCTTAGCTATGTGATTGGCGCGATGACTAGACTAAACGATGACGAGGAAATTATTCTGCAACTTATAGTAACGCCGACACGCTTACGCGAAGCAGAGATTTTGTCGCATAAAATTCTCGGCAATGAAAATATTTTGCAATATGTTAGCGGTAAAAATCTATCAATGTTTGGTAAGCTGGCCAGCCTATTTGGTAAATTTTTTTCTGGCGCAACCGACCTCGTTAGCGAAGTTTACATTAGCACCACAACTAGCCATCGCGGTTATTACAATTCAAGATCCGTACCTCCACAGCAACAGATTAAGGTGTCACAAGACGATCGACCGGCACGTGTATTGAGTGCTTTTGAGTTGGAATTGATGGAGACTATGCACCAAAAAGTGACTCGTTCGCTATTTCGCGTCAACCTCCGCGTCATGGTAAATAGCCCGGAGTTGAAGAGACATATCGCCGCGCTTAAGTCCGCGCTGGACGGTTTTAGTACGCCGCCATACCAATCACTCAAGGCGAAGTATCGTCTACCGATTTTGAATAACCTGCTAATTCTTGCATCCATAAAGCGCCTGCCATCGCTGCATAAAAATAGCTCCATGATCCTCGCTTCAAGCGAACTTGCTAGCTTGTTTCATTTTCTTTCAAGTTATCATAGTAAAACCGACAATCTGATAACTTCGCTCAGCCGCACGCTACCCGCACCGATTTCACTCAAGCAGTCAGAAAGTTTCGATGTGATTATTGGTGAAAATAATCATCACAATACGGTGACGCCGATTGGCTTGATGGAAGCTGAGCGCGAGCGCCACCAGTACATCATCGGCGGTACGGGTAGCGGCAAAACTACGATGTTGCAATATCAAATTGTGCAAGATATTTGTAACGGCAAAGGCGTGGCTGTAATTGACCCGCATGGCGATATGGCAGAGACGGTTTTGCGGCAGGTTCCTCCGGAGCATCTCGGCGACGTGATTTATTTCAATCCCGATGATTTGGATTATCCGATTGGTTTGAATTTATTGGAGCTAACGCCCGGGCTAGATGGCAGCGAGTTGATGCGCGAAAAAGATATTATCACTGAGTCGGTCGTGTCGATTTTTCGGAAAATCTTTAGCGACGAGGACTCGGGTGGGCATCGTATCGAATACATTTTGCGCAACACCATTCAAACCGCACTCACGCAGGAAAATCCCACGCTTTTCACTGTGTTTGATTTGCTAAATGATCCTAAGTATCGCCGCAGTGTTGTCAAAAATCTTGACGATACAAACTTGATAAACTTCTGGAAGAACGAGTTCGGTAAAGCTGGCGACATGCAGAAAGTAAAAATGTCGGCGGGAATTACGGCGAAGATTGGACGATTTTTATTTTCGGCGTCAGCGCGGCAAATTCTCGAGCAGCCAAAATCGACGATTGACTTTGACGATATTATCAACTCGGGGAAAATACTTATTTGCAATTTGTCCAAAGGTTTGCTCGGCGAAGACACATCTGAGCTATTTGGAATCACCGTACTTGCGAAGCTCCAGCTCGCAAGTCTCCGTCGCGCCCGCATCAAACAGGCGGAGCGGCGGACGTTCTACTTGTATGTCGATGAGTTTCAGAATTTCGCCACGACGTCATTTGTGCAAATGCTATCCGAGAGCCGCAAATATCACGTCTTTATGATTATGGCTGAGCAGTCCACTTCGCAGCAAAGCGACCAGCAAACGGTGAATATAATTTTGGCAAATGTCGGCACAATTATCTGCTTCCGAACTGGAAACCCGCAGGATGAACAGCGCTTGCTGCCGATGTTTAGTCCATACATTGAGCCGGGCGAGATCAGCAACCTGCCAGTATATAATTACTACGCTCGACTGGCAGCGGTGCACGCGCAAGAGCCGCTGTCTGGGCAAACTTTGCTGCTAGAAACCGAAGGTAATGAGACGGTACGAGATGAAATTGTTAAACATTCACGAAAGGAGTTTGCCAGGAAGCGAGAAGAGATTTCTGGGCGAAAAAGTTCTAGCGGGGATGTGCCAAGAAAAGGCACCAAAACCAACAAACAGGCAAAGAAAAAATCGCAGGTTATGACGGAGCCGATGATAGATGAGATGTAATTGAACACAATAATCTAAGCGTACGCGCTATACGCTATAATAAGTACATCTATGCGAAAAATTAAAGACAGAGAAAAGCTGCAAAGAATAGCTCGCAAGAGGCATCGCCGAGAGTTAAGGGCTAGATACTCTCATGACAATAGGCTTTTGAGGTATCATCGGTTACGTGAAAAAGTTACAAGGAATATATCCTACACGTCAATGGATGCTCCGACTAATTTCTCCATACTAGATAACAGAGACAGTGTGATTAAATACTTCAATACCATAAAGCGCATGCTGAATCAAAAAGAATATACACAGATGAACCTGCGCAAGATAGCCTCTATCGACCTTCCTACGCTATGCTTGCTGGGCGCGTTTATGCTAGATAGAAATACAAAATCAAAATACCTAGAGGTAACAAGCCCCCTTTCAAATTCTGCGGCGTACAGATTTTTCGAGGAAGCGCAGTTTGAAAATATGATTATTAATGAGAGAAGGCCAAATTTTAACAGCGGAGCGTTCCTGTCTCGAAGTGAAGATGAGGTGGATAATAAGGCGATTGGTGATATATTAACGAAAACGGTCAATTATTTCGGAGAAAAGAATAGACAAAAATTGCGAGATATTCACCCGATAATTATAGAGATCGTCACAAATACCGCAGACCACGCCAGCCCGAATAGCGGCCACACTCTTCCTTGGATTATTAACACGTATGAAACTGAGGACAGCAACGGAAATAAAGTTAAACAATACTGCATAATAGATATGGGCGTTGGTATTTACGAAACTTTAATCGATAAGGCTAATAGCCAGAAGCAAGGAAAATTTCCGTGGCGCACAATAATCAAGCGAGAAAACTCTCAAGGCGAGTTCTTTAGACAAGCTATACCAAAAGGTCTACAAAGCCGCACGGCTTTACGACAGAGAGGTAAAGGTATAAAATATATATACGATACAGTAAGCGGTGATGATATGTATAAAAGATTTGAGATAATTACAAACAAAGCCAAGGTTAACCTAGTTAGTCTTGGTAGTATTGAGAAGGATTCCTCTGAAAACCTGTCAGCAACAATATACTACTGGGAGGTTTGTGTTGAGTAGTAGAATAAAAATAAGCGTTAGCGACTTCACAACCCTACCGGGTGCCAGATACAAAAAAGATGGTGACGGTTCTGCTGAAGAATTTTTTGATGAGTACATAAAGCAACACCTCAAAGATAAAGAATCTATACTCATTGATTTTGATAACACTTGGGGGTATGCGTCTTCATTCCTGTCAGAGCTTGCGTTGGAAATATCGCAACAGTGTAAACAAGACGGTCTGGATGTACGAGAAAAGATAAAAATCAAAAGCGATGACGAGCCTGGATTAACAGAGAGGTTCTGGGGCTATATTGATGAAAGCATCGATATCAACAGTTAAGCACGTCTCTTTAGCGCCTGTGTGGATCCTCATAGGAATTCTAATTGGAGCTATAGGATACCATTTTTTATTCAATCACGAGCTCCTATCTATCGATACAAAGATAGATCTAGGATCTCTGGTTGCCCTATTAGCGTTGGCGATATCAGTCTCCATAACACCTTTTATTATAGATAGAAAGTTAAATAATCAACGAAGTTATGAGGCAATGGTTTGTGGAGAGCTTGAGGAAATTATTAAGCTGTTAGAGGCTGTAGAGAGTCTTTACGGCGAAACATACGCCAGTGATAGTATAAATGAAGAAAGCGTAAAGCAACTACGTAGATTAATACGTAAAATACAAAATAGAATGGATACTATATCAAGTGAATCAGGTACTCTACTAGTCGACTTTAAAGAGAAGATACAGCTACCATTCAGTAAGGACGTATACCCAGCTTTAACTGATAAGTTTCAGAAGGGGGCGCGATTATCCGAAAGCGACTATCTAGGCGCCTTCAGTCAAATAGAGTCTACGATTAGTGCTTTGAAAACAAAACGCTATAGAATATATCGCTAGCTAAACTAGAGTTGCTTTATTAATCGTTCTTGCGTTTTGTCTTATATTTCTCTAGAGACCCCTCAAAATCAAACCCCTCGCTCTTACTCGCGACATGTGCAAATCGCTGCATAAACTTCAAGAATCCGACCGCGTATTCGCGATTAGCGTTGTCTGGGTCGTGAAGCTCCAGATAGTGGATCGTTTTCTGAATCGTTTCTTCGTCTTCGTACAGATGAAGATTTTTGATCGTGTCCTCGTCGTTCATAATTATTTCACCTCCATAAATTTATTTAAGCCGATAAAATGTATCAACATTTCCGCTTCGAGTGCAGATGTCGTCCTCCTCATTATCTCACAACTATCGTGATATGAGAGAATATTTAAGCTGCCTTCGTAAATAACCTGCCTATCAATGATGGCTAATTTACGGTGATGTTTGACTGTAAAAAGAACGTCGACACCCGCAGATTGTAGTAAACTTAGAGATTTTTGGACTTGCAATTTGTATATTTTAGAGTGTTCTTCAAGCGGTTTGGTGTTAAGTAATATTGCCACGCCACGCTTTTTGAGCCGATGAAATATCGAGATGAATCTTTCAGCTCGGGCAGTTCTGAGAAACGGGCTTTCGATAATAACGCTTCTTCGGGCTTTTCGCAGGTCGTGCATAAACTGGTCGTCAAAAGTATTTTGGTCGTAGAGTTTTGAGTTTGATTTCCGTAGATTAAGCATCACTCTCCTCTAAATCCGGCAAATATACCTTGCCATTTTTCATTACCATACCGAGCTCTTTGAAACGATCGCGCAGTGCAAACAAATCGCAAAAAAGGAGTTCCACATTTATATTGGTTGGCTCACCACGGATTTATTATGATGGCTTGTTGGAGCCATTTTTTATGATACAGACGT
>CAUUSZ010000004.1:0-81811 GCA_963548065.1 uncultured Candidatus Saccharibacteria bacterium | reverse complement strand
GTTTGATCCTGGCTCAGGATGAACGCTGGCGGCGTGCCTAACACATGCAAGTCGAGCGGCAGCGCGAGTAGTTTACTACTTGGCGGCGAGCGGCGGACGGCTGAGTAACGCGTGGGAACATGCCCCAAAGTGAGGGATAACTGCCCGAAAGGGTAGCTAATACCGCATATGATCTTCGGATTAAAGGATTTATCCGCTTTGGGAGTGGCCCGCGTCGGATTAGGTAGTTGGTGAGGTAAAGGCTCACCAAGCCGACGATCCGTAGCTGGTCTGAGAGGATGATCAGCCAGACTGGGACTGAGACACGGCCCAGACTCCTACGGGAGGCAGCAGTGAGGAATCTTCCACAATGGGCGAAAGCCTGATGGAGCAACGCCGCGTGCAGGATGAAGGCCTTCGGGTTGTAAACTGCTTTTATAAGTGAGGAATATGACGGTAACTTATGAATAAGGATCGGCTAACTACGTGCCAGCAGCCGCGGTCATACGTAGGATCCGAGCGTTATCCGGAGTGACTGGGCGTAAAGAGTTGCGTAGGCGGTTTGTTAAGCGAATAGTGAAACCTGGTGGCTCAACCATACAGACTATTATTCGAACTGGCAAACTCGAGAGTGGTAGAGGTCACTGGAATTTCTTGTGTAGGAGTGAAATCCGTAGATATAAGAAGGAACACCGATGGCGTAGGCAGGTGACTAGACCATTTCTGACGCTAAGGCACGAAAGCGTGGGGAGCGAACCGGATTAGATACCCGGGTAGTCCACGCCGTAAACGATGGATACTAGCTGTTGGAGGTATCGACCCCTTCAGTAGCGAAGCTAACGCGTTAAGTATCCCGCCTGTGGAGTACGGCCGCAAGGCTAAAACATAAAGGAATTGACGGGGACCCGCACAAGCGGTGGATCGTGTTCTTTAATTCGATGATAAACGAAGAACCTTACCAGGGCTTGACATCCAGGGAAGGTCTGCGAAAGCGGACTGTGCCTTTTGGAACCCTGTGACAGGTGCTGCATGGCCGTCGTCAGCTCGTGTCGTGAGATGTTTGGTTAAGTCCATCAACGAGCGCAACCCTTGCAACTAGTTGGATTTTTCTAGTTGGACTGCCCCGGTAACGGGGAGGAAGGAGGGGATGATGTCAGGTCAGTATTGCCCTTACGTCCTGGGCTAGAAACACGATACAATGGCTAGTACAATGCGCAGCGAAGCCGCGAGGTGGAGCAAATCGCATCAAAGCTAGTCCCAGTTCGGATTGGAGGCTGAAACTCGCCTCCATGAAGTCGGAATCGCTAGTAATCGCAGATCAGCAAGCTGCGGTGAATACGTTCCCGGGTCTTGTACACACCGCCCGTCAAACCATGAAAGTGACCAACACCCGAAGTCCGATTCGTCGGCCTAAGGTGGGGGGCATGATTGGGGTTAAGTCGTAACAAGGTATCCGTACCGGAAGGTGCGGATGGATTACCTCCTTTCTAGGGAGTATGAATGCCTGATAGCTGAGTAATCACTATCAGAGCTAGGTCGGTCTCGTAAATATGCTAAGCTTACATATTTACACTAACCCTTCGGGGTGAGACAAAGCTTACACCAAAAGACACGATGAGGATTGCACAACTAAGTTGTTAAGAAATAGCCCAGATTGCTGGGCTATTTTTTGTATGAGAAAAATAGTACAATGATGCTTCGACAAGAGTGGATGATGCGGGATTAACAACGCTCATTACTGATAGTGGGGGCTGTCTTATGTGGTTGGTTACTTTCGCGAGGTGTTATAATGGTTGAGTCGTTGTTGATTACTTTTTGTATGATCTCTCGATCTGTTATAGATAAAAGATGATTACTATGAGTATACTTCCTCGGATATCTGGCTACGAATAGGCTAAACGAATATTATTCTACGATAGGGTAGGACAAACACTAGTAATCAAAAAAAGGAGCGCTATAGCGCTCCTCATCGCCTCTCAGTGAGGTTCTCTAGCTAAAGTGAAAGAACAGCCCAAGAAACGCTCGCAGGATCATATCATGCAGGTTGGTCATGACAAGCAGGCCCAGCCCGCAGCCGATCAACCCCCACATCTGGTAGCGGCTGTAGCTGCCAATGTCATCGCTAAACATATCAGACAACTGGCGGTGCCATACGACAATGCAGCCACCAACGATCAAGATGAGTGTACCGATGAAGAACGATCCCCAACTAAATGTATATTGCATAATATCTAGTATACTCTTGTACTGGCGAAAAATCTATGCTAATATAGAACAGGTTCAGCGACAGAGTGCGCGAACGAACACGGGGATATAGCTCAGTTGATTAGAGCACCTGCTTTGCAAGCAGGGGGTCCAGGGTTTGAGTCCCTGTATCTCCACCATTCGCATGGGGTGGTATGGGCTTACGTCCATCCCACTCCACCAATTTTTTTGCTTGATGGTGTAGGGGCGATTAGCTCAGCTGGTTAGAGCGCGTCACTGATAATGACGAGGTCGGTGGTTCAAGTCCTCCATCGCCCACCAGATAAGCAATGTGACATCACAGCATGCGGGCGCTTAGCTCAGTTGGCTAGAGCATCTCGTTTACACCGAGAGGGTCGGGGGTTCGAGTCCCTCAGCGCCCACCACAAGCTCCGTATACGAACCCTGGAGCATGTCACACACTATCATCTTGCAGTTGATTACCCGTTCATCGTATGAACGGGTGTTTTTTATGAGCAATATTGTTGATGGGTATTTTGTGTGCGGTATTCTCTGGAGTATGATAAGCAACCGAATATTCACTAAATATTAGCTCCTAGCGTAGAGAAGTGGCTAAGTATACTAACAGGCATTCGCGCTTTATTGAACTATTGAGTGAGATGTAGAGAAGGGCGCGAGAGGTAATCGAGATATGTCACTTAAGCTATTGTTGCGCTAAAAACAGCTGCTGGCTGAGCGCTCAGCGCTAGCAAGAGAGGCATAGTAGCGAGCAATGGCGATATGGCTTGTGAGTAGCAGCCCTCCGCGCTGCATCGCAAAAAGCCACTGCCAACGCCTCCACCTCTGATCGCAAGATGCAATGGAGCGAGCGCTCATCAAGAATAATATTTTCTACAAAAATTGCTCAAAAAAGCCTTGCCAAATGCCGATGATTCGTGTAAACTTAAGTCCAGTGAGCGCATGTTCGGCAACGAACCTCTGGCAAGAGGGTAATGATGGAGTGGGTACAATAATCATTGCCAAAACTACAACGAAAAGCTACTTTACACAGGGTAGCCCAAGTGGTAGAATAGACAAAGTTGCGAGTTTGAGCACAGGCAGACAAACATCATACCAATGGTGTTCGCAGGTGTGTGCTTACAACGAGACACATGCAGTTTAACAATTTAGTGATGTAAGAAAATAACGATTGACGGCACTATCAGTTGGTCTATACCAATTGCTAGTTAAGTCAATGCATAAAAAGGTACTCAAGGGCACACAATGGATGCCTAGACGTATATTACCGATGAAGGACGTGGAAGACTGCGATAAGCTTCGGGTAGCTGTCAACAAGCTGTGATCCGAAGATTTCCGAATGGGGAAACCTAGCATGAGTCATGTCATGTTGCCACGTGCTGAATACATAGGCACGCGAGCGGGAACCATCTGAACTGAAACATCTTAGTAGGATGAGGAAAAGAGAGTAAATAACTATTGCGAAAGTAGTGGCGAGCGAAATCGCAACAGCCCAAACCTTTTAAGTTTTTGCCTATTTATTTAGGCAAATAAGTTGATAGACGAATACTTAGAAGGGGTTGTGAAATATCATATGACCAAGCCAGAGCACTTGATTCTTTTGAATCGAGCTATCTGGTTTGCGACTACTGGCTATCAACGGTAGGTAAGGTAAAAAATCGGCGTGGTTAGCAGAACAAGTTTGAATACTTGGTCAAAGAGCGTGAAAGCCGCGTATGCGAAAACAACGCTGACCTTATGTATGGTGTTTCGAGTAGGTCGGGGCACGAGAAACCCTGATTGAATCCGGCTGGACCACCAGCCAAGGCTAAATATAATATACGATCGATAGCGAACTAGTACAGTGATGGAAAGGTGAAAAGAACCCCGGGAGGGGAGTGAAATAGATCCTGAAATTGTGTGCCTACAAGGAGTCGGAGCCGGCTTGTCCGGTGACGGCGTGCTTTTTGTAGAACGATCCAGCGAGTTAATTTCGTGCGCAAGGTTAAGCCAATTGGCGGAGCCACAGTGAAAGCGAGCCTGAATAGGGCGAATGAGTGCACGGGATTAGACCCGAAACCGGGTGACCTAACCATGAGCAGGCTGAAGCGACGGTAACACGTCGTGGAGGGCCGAACCAGGGTACGCTGCAAAGTGCTTGGATGACTTGTGGTTAGCGGTGAAATGCCAATCGAACTCGGAGATAGCTGGTTCTCCTCGAAACAGTTTTAGGACTGGCGTCATGTAGTAGCAGTCGGGGGTAGAGCTCTGTAAAGGACTGGGGCTGGCAACGGTACCCACCCTTAACAAACTACGAATACCGATTGTGGAATCATGGCAGTTAGAACGGCGGAGCTAAGTTCGTCGCTCAAAAGGGAAACAGCCCAGACCATCGTCTAAGGTCCCTAAATTTACGTTAAGTGGGAAACAAGGTGAGATTTCTTAAACAGCTAGGATGTTGGCTTAGAAGCAGCCATTCATTTAAAGAGTGCGTAACAGCTCACTAGTCAAGAGATCTTGCGTGGAAAATGTAACGGGGCTAAACGTAATACCGAAGACGTGGATTGTATGCTTTGCATACAGTGGTAGAGGAGCGTTCCTATCAGCAGTGAAGTAGTATTGTAAAGTATTGTGGAGCGGTAGGAAGTGAGAATGCTGGAATGAGTAACCATAAGAGAGGTGAGAATCCTCTCGGCCGTAAGAGCAAGGTTTCCTGAGCCATGGTAATCATCTCAGGGTTAGTCGGGCCTAAGCCGAGGCGCATAGCGTAGGCGATGGACATCAGGTTAATATTCCTGAACCGGTATATACTTGTATGCTATTCACGGCGAGATATCCGGAGCGGATTCATGGTTTATCCGTCCAACCTCGCGGGAACGCGAAGGGAGTGAAAGTTACCCTTTTGGGTGACGATTCTGGAAAAGGCGCTGGCAAGAAAAGTAGACATACGCGTGGTATATGCCGCCCGTACCGCAAACCAACACAGGTGCTCGAGTCGAGTAGACTCAGGCTTACGAGAGAACCTTCGCTAAGGAACTCGGCAATACAGCGACCGTAACTTCGGAATAAGGTCTGCCCCCGCTTCGGTGGATATGTTGTCAGTTTCATAGCTCTATAAGGTGTGGTTAAAGAGTATCTTTAATACATCAATTCTTCTTGAGATAGAACCAAGCTTTGGAACTGAAGCTCAACACGTCTAGCGATGTGGGGGCCGCAGCAAAAGAGCCCACGGAACTGTTTATCAAAAACACAGCTCTCTGCCAACACGAAAGTGGATGTATAGGGGGTGACTCCTGCCCGGTGCTGGAAGGTTAAGGGGAGTGCTTTACGGTGCGAACTGAAGCCCCAGTGAACGGCGGCGGTAACTATAACCGTCCTAAGGTAGCGAAATTCCTTGTCAGGTAAGTTCTGACCCGCACGAATGGAGTAATCATGTGGGCACTGTCTCAGCGAAGGACTCGGTGAAAGTGCATTGGCGGTAAAGATGCCGTCTGTCCATACCAGGACGAGAAGACCCCATGGAGCTTTACTACAGCTTTACATTGATCCGGGTTTCAACATGTGTAGCATAGTTGGGAGACTGCGAAGCAGATACGCTAGTATTTGTGGAGTCGCAATGTGAAATACCAACCTTGTTGTGATCTTGATCTCACTTGTGCCGTTATCCGGTATGAGGACCGTGTATGGTGGGTAGTTTAACTGGGGCGGTTGCCTCCTAAAGAGTAGCGGAGGCGTTCAAAGGTTGGCTAACTTCGGATGGAAATCGAAGTGATAGTGTATGCGCACAAGCCAGCTTGACTGTGAGGACTACAATCCAAGCAGAGACGAAAGTCGGAGCAAGTGACCCGCTGTATGTACTTTGTACAATGTATGTGGGAACGACAGCGCACACGGATAAAAGTTACCCTGGGGATAACAGGCTTATAGCGCCCAATAGTTCACATAGACGGCGCTGTTTGGCACCTCGATGTCGGCTCATCACATCCTGGAGGGGGAGCACCTTCCAAGGGTTCGGCTGTTCGCCGATTAAAGTGGTACGCGAGCTGGGTTCAGAACGTCGTGAGACAGTTCGGTTTATATCCGGTATGGACGTTAGGAAATTTGAGAGGATCTGCCCCTAGTACGAGAGGACCGGGGTGGACGCACCTCTGGTGTACGGATTGTGGCCACCTGCTGCATTGTCCGGTAGCTATGTGCGGACCAGATAAGCGCTGAAAGCATATTAAGCGCGAAACTGACCTCAAGATGAGATTTCCCTATGAGGGCCGTGAAAGACGATCACGTTGATAGGTGCAAGGTGGAAGTGCAGTAATGCATGGAGCCGAAGCATACTAATCGCCCCATTGCCTTTTTATGTCCTTGTCTACGATGCTAATGCTTGCATTGGTGGCGTGGATGAGGTAGACTTAACTAGTGATTGGTGTATATCACCACTGTCAATCGTTGACACGTACATACCATACCGTGCGGATGGACATCGAAGCAGGGGTTTGGCCCACCGAGGAAATATATCGGAACCAAGCGTCTAAACCCCCACTTCGGTGCCCATGGCGAGGAGGAAACACCTGTTCCCATTCCGAACACAGAAGTTAAGCTCCCCAGCGGCGATTATACTGCTTTTAGTGGGAAACTAGCACGGTGCCGAATTATATAAGAGCCATCCGAACAGGGTGGCTTTTATCTTTGGGGATGATTTTATTAATAACTTGATGCTTGCCAGTATGGTTTATTTAGGCGTGGTATTGATATGCTTCAGATGAGGCTTTGGCCATGCGTTACCTTTCTATCAACGTGCTGGCGTCTGTTGTGCAGTGAGATGTCGCATAGATTGAAGGAGGTGATAGACTCAACAGTGGTCATAGGTGCGAAGTTTGCTACTTGCTTGCAAAATCTAGAGAGAGTATTATATGGAGTACCTAAGTAACAAAAACAAGGAGAAGCGACATGCCAGTCAAACACGCCGAATCATACCCACTATCGCCAGAAGCTCTTAGTGAATACAATGCGAAGTGTGATCCAGAATATTTGCTGGAGCAAGCCAGCCAGAGCTATGAGAGCGGCAAGACGAACGAAGCGGCACGAACGCTTGGTTACATTGGCTGGACGCTAGAAGGGCTTAAGGCGCTGAAGTCGGCAGAAGAAGCCGAGCAAGAATAGCGTTATTCTAATTGAAACAAGCACGAACCAGCCCATCAAAGAGATGAGGCTGGTTTTTGACATATAAATCGCCAAAGTAGTGTGCATTTTCTATAAAATCCAGAACGTTTTTAGTACAAATGTACCATTCTATTGTATAATCGCTAGAGAGGGGTGCTTGCTCTGCGACTTGGAGTATCTTAGATGAGTGAGGCACTACCGCTGGTGGGTCATGAGTATCTTGATGGCAATGCAGTGATGATGTGATAACCATAACCAAAAAGGAGTGTTCTTATGACAGAGCAACGACCACCATCAACCAAAAATCACTATAGCGAGCATTCCATGCGGCCTGCCGATGTATTGTATTACGACAAGGAGATTGCGAGACGTCCGCGAATACTCGAGTCGTCAGTAGGAGACAACCCATACGGGCAAGAGATGCTTGTGGGTGGCGTAGACGGTATGCAGATTGATGTTGCGCGAGAAGCGGCCTTATTGCCACAGCCTGATGAAAATATCATTTATACAATGTACGATGCACAGTCACCCTATGCACTGACAGTGAGTATGCGGCACAATCGTGCACTTCTGTACCTCTGTGACGAGAGTGATAGCGGGCCTATACCACGCAAAGCAGAGGGCCATGCACTCAAGATGAGTTTGGTTGATATATCACACCTCGCAGATATGCGATTTATCACGCTGGGCGAGCCAGTCGTTTCGCTCCCCGACCCACGGAATCATCGGGCTGCGCTGACTATTACGCCGGATGCAATAGGGGTCTTTGGAGTAGGTACAGCAGTGGATGATGGCAGCAATGAGAATCAGCCAGCCCAGGGCAATGCATCGCCATATTCTATGAATGTTATGAATATACTTCACCCACAGCTTGTGCAGTACGAAGCGTCTCAGCGGCATCATAGCCGCACTGAAGAGTGGCGTAATGATCCTTCTCGACCTCGTACTGTTAGCCAGATTGGCCGTGTGGCGTATGGACGGAGTGGTTGGATCTAAGAATAAGAAAGCTGAGGAATGATACTGATACCTATTTCTCAAAGTGTTAGAGGGTCGACGTGTGCAGCGTCGACCTTTTTTGGCTAGGTAGTAGAGGCCTACTTTATACTCGTCCTATGTAAGCGAAAGAGACCTAGTCTCAAAAGAATAGAGGGATCTATACCAGATACCAAAAACAACCCTGTATGCGCAGGGTTGTTTTTTCATTCTCGAATCTCGCAGCAAACGAGAATTGTTGTGGTGGACCTTGGTGGAAACGACCCAAACCAAAGCTAATACTTAGTATATAGCATAGGCGTCTTAAATGCAATACCAATAATGCAATCTGAAAATGCTCATGTAAACGTTGACAAAACATATACAGTATGCTATATTTAAATCATGATACATATCATATATGGTATGTAGCGAGGATTTGCCGGCCTATACTGGCAACGTACCTCTGGTAAATATATAAATAAGGAGTAACCCTATGGCGGGAACAAAAGCTGGCGGCCTGAAGGCTGCGCAAAAAAACATCTCTAAAGACCCTAACTTCTACGCCAAGATTGGCGCCAAGGGCGGTAAGAATGGCCGCACTGGCGGCTTTGCGGCCAACCCACAACTCGCCCGCGTAGCTGGCGCTAAGGGTGGCCGGATCTCTCGCCGCACCAAAAAGGCCGACGATACTGCTACAGCTGCTCCACAAGCGGATGTTGCGCTTGCTGCCTAGAGCTGGCGCAAGCGCTGCTCAAAACACCTCCCATATAGCTGGGAGGTGTTTTTGGGTGCTGGGGGTTTGCAGCTTTCTTGCGTGGTGGCTTTGCATTGCTGCTATGGCTGTCTGAGTGACACTCTCCCGCATTATGCTCGTGAGGACGAAGTGGCGAGCAGCGTGCAAGAATCACTGCGACAATAAGGCCGAGTTATATCATCGTGTCTTTTACAACATAACGTCGGAGTTGGCAGGTGGTGGCGCTGTTGGCGCGCCAGTGGGTGAAGCAGGCGAGGCAGGTGTATGTGCCGTCGCTGCGCTGCAAGCCAGTCGCGTTGCAGTGTGGGCATTGCGAGCGGGCGTGGAGCCAGTCGCGGTAGGTGTCGAGCGAAGATTCGATGAGGTCGTCATCGACCGTCACTTGCCAGCCAGCTCCAACTCGACAGCCGGCACTCCATGCTGCGCGCTCCATAGCAACGAGCTGCACATCGCGTGCATAGCCGCAGTGCCCAAGGAGCGCATGGCCATACTCGTGGAGGAGGTAGGCAGTGGCTTGGGCATCGTGCGGATCGTAATGAACGGTGCGGCTTGGGTAGTGCCAATGAAAATGATTGCTTGAGCGAAAAGTAAGTGGCGCAAGGCCCGACGCATGGGCATGCTGAGTGAGGTGAGGGATGAGCTGATCGAGTGGCATACGTGGTGGCGATATAGACACGTCTATCGGCATGCGAACCAGCGAGTGAAACAATGATTACTTCGCATGATTTGACAGAGGTAGAGATTATGATTTGTTCGTATATTGTACGTGTCAAGATCAGTGTAGCACAGCCTGCCTGCAATGCCTAGTGGGCGGTGCGAAGTATCGATGTGTGGCAAGTTCTAGAGAGGCAGAGTGAGGTGCATGATTAATAGAGCCCGTGCGTTGCGTTTTGAGACCGATTACGGTATAATAGAAAGAGTAACGTAAACGAAGGTTTAGCAATGAAGCAGCAAGGATCAATTATCGGATACGTCGTCGTCGGGACAGTGCTGACACTCGCACTGGTTGGCGGGGTCTTAATCGTCAAGAATAGTCACAATAGCAGCGCTCGGCAAGTGGCAAGCACTACTGCTACCGACGCCAAGAAAAAGGAATCAACGCAGAGCAGCAAAAGCGCCAACGACAAGCTAGTCGATAGCCTCAATAACAAATCAACAGAGACCAGCAAGAGCAAAGAAACTCAGTCGCAAGACAAGAAAAACACCACATCGACTGCAACTAATAGCGAGACGAGCGGCGCATCGAGCACGACTACGCAAAGCCAATCGACTCAGTCTACTCAATCTCAACCCTCAAGCACACCTGCTGCAACACCATCGACCAACTCCAGCACCCCTTCGCAAACCCAATCTACCCAGCAAGTAAGCGCTTTGCCGCAAACCGGCCCAGCTGAAAGCCTGGCAGCCGTTGTGGCGGTAAGTAGCCTAGCTGGCGTAGCACTGGCCTATCGCAAGTCGCGCACACCCGCGCTGTAAGATATACAACATTGACGCTGTTTCATCAAAAACACAACAACTACCCCTGTGCAAGACAGGGGTAGTTGCTATTTGGGAGGGGTAATATAGGTGTTGTGATTATAGCATCGTTGTGTATATAACTGTATGATAGTTTGTGTTATGTATAGCATGAGTGAGAGGAGCAGGCCAGGGGACAAGTAGCTTGGCGTTCCTAGGCTACTGGGCCGAAGCCTTTAAACCTTGTGCATGATCTGGAAATGCAACAGCAAACCTATCGTACAAAAAATATCTAGAGATCAGCGACTGTGGGGTGGGTAAGTTCTATTATTCACCGGGCTGGAGTACTTTTGGTGCGATGAGTGTGCTGTGTGGGCTATTGATTACTCATAGAGGTGAGACTGAGAAGCTCCAGGTTTTGACGCTTGCAGCGACTTTGTGTATAATACAGAGGAATGGTGCGCCGCTCGGCCGGCGTGTCTCATAATATAATTAACAAGAGGAGTCTGTATCAAGACTTATGGCAACACAAGCCTTAACAATGGATGATTTGCTCGCTGGCGACGGCGTCAAGCAACTAGTAACCGGCGAGGTCGTGACTGGCCGCGTATTATCGGTGCGCAAACGAGATGTATTAATAGACCTAGGCCCACAAGGGGTTGGCTACGTGCCACGGCGCGAGATTGGCGCAGCCAAGGCGCTAGCAGTTGGTGATGAAGTAACAGCCAGCGTGGTAGATAGTGAGCTCGAGAATGGCTATAGCCTGCTGAGCCTGCGCAAAGCAGCCAAGGACCGTGGCTGGGAAGAAGCAATGGCCAAGCTGGATGCTGGCGAGATCATCGAGGTGGCGCCATACGACGCCAACCGCGGTGGTATGCTGGTTGAGTACGAAGGTGTGCGAGGCTTTTTGCCAGTGTCGCAACTGTCGGCCGAGCACTACCCACGGGTGGGTGGTGCCGATAAGGATGAGATCTTGGCACGGCTCAACACCCTGGTGGGGCAGACACTCAAGGTGCGCATCCTCGACTGCGACCGCAAGGCCAACAAGCTGATCTTTAGCGAAAAAGAAGCCATCAAGGATGGCCTGGCCGCTCACTTTGAGAAGCTCAAGGTTGGCGACACCGTTAAGGGTGTGGTGACTGGTGTGGTGGACTTTGGTGTCTTCGTGAATGTCGAAGGGATTGAGGGGCTCATCCACATCTCAGAGATTAGCTGGGAGCGTGTCAATAACCCAGCCGACTACGTGAAGGTGGGCCAGAGTGTTGAGGCGAAGATTATCAGCATCGACAAAGATCGCCTAAGCCTGAGTATGAAGCAGCTCACCAAGGACCCATGGCTTGATGAGGTGGATCAATTCACCAAGGGCCAGACCATTGAGGGCACAGTAACGCGCATTACCCCATATGGTGCCTTTGTCCAGATTAGCCCAGCGGTCGAAGCGCTGGTGCACGTGAGCGAGCTGGGCAGCGGCGGTGCCGACCCAGAGAAGGTCTTTACTCTCAATGAGCGCAAGAGCTTTGTCATTCTCGACATCGACAAAGATGCGCACAAAGTGAGCCTGAGCCTCGCCGACAAGAAAAAATAACCAGTAAATTACAAAAGATGACCGGCTGTGGCCGGCAGAAAGGAGTGTGTGTATGAGTCAGTCTGAAAAAGTGTTGGTCATTGCCGATTCGATCACCGTTGGTGAGCTGGCCCAAACCCTGAATCTGCCGGTCACGAAGCTGATTGGCGAGCTCTTCAAGAATGGCTTTACCGTAACGATCAATCAGCGGATTGATTTTGAGATTGCTGAGATTATCGTGGAGGAGCTGGGCCTGGCAGTGACGCTGCAGCGCAAAGCCGCCGAGCAGCATACTGTGCAGCATCTGCATAAACCGTCGAGCAATGCTGTACCACGCCCGCCAATTGTAGCGGTGATGGGGCATGTCGACCACGGTAAGACAACGCTGCTCGATACTATCCTCGAGATGAAGACGGTTGCTGGTGAGGCTGGTGGTATTACCCAGCACATTAGTGCCTATCAAGCCCAAAAGGGCGGTCGGACGATGACGTTGCTTGATACCCCTGGCCATGAGGCCTTTGCTGCGTTGCGCCAGCATGGTGCCGCACTGACCGATGTGGTGGTGATTGTTGTAGCAGCTGATGACGGCGTCAAGCCACAGACGGTGGAGGCGATCCGCTTTGCGCGCGATGCCAATGCCAAGATCATCGTTGCTATCAACAAGATCGACAAAGACACGGCCAACCCTGATATGGTCAAAGCTCAGCTTGCCAGTGAGCACCACCTCAACCCTGAGGAGTGGGGTGGCGATACTATTATGGTGCCAATTAGTGCCAAGACTGGCCAGAATATCGATAAGTTGCTCGATACCATCCTACTTGTGGCCGACATGGAAGAGCTCCGCGCCGATACGGATGTGCCAGCTGAGGGGCTCGTTATTGAGGCGCATATGGAGAAGGGTCGCGGCTCGGTGGTGAACTTGCTCATCGAGCAGGGCCGCTTGGCACCGGGGCATTTCCTCGTGGCGGGGCAGGCCTATGGCAAGGTGCGTACTTTGCTCGATTACACTGGCACGCCTATCAAGGCAGCTACACCCGCTACGCCAGTGACAGTGACGGGCTTTAAGGAATTGCCACAGTTTGGTGATATTTTCACAGTGGTCAAAAATGAGAAGGAAGCTCGCTTGGCAGTGCAGAAGGCTAAGCTCGACCAAGCGCGCAACGCTGCCACTACCAACGTGACTGGTGCTGACTTGCTTAAGCTGATGACGCAAAAGCACGATGCTCAGGAGTTCGATGTTATCGTCAAGGCCGATGTACAGGGGTCACTTACCTCAGTGATGGATAGCTTGCGCCTGGTGGAGACGGGCGGGGCGATCACGCTGCGGATCATTGGCCACGGCGTGGGCAATATTACCGAGAGTGATGTGCGCTTGGCTGGTAGTAGTAATGCAATTATCTACGGCTTTAACGTCGACCTGCCACCAGCTGTCAAGCGCCTAGCAATGCGCGACAAAGTGACGGTGCGCCGCTACCAAGTGATCTACGAGCTGCTCGACGATGCACGCAGCAGCATGGAAGCACTGCTCGCACCAGAGGTGGTGGAGACGGAGATTGGCCAGCTAGAGATTAAGGGCGTCTTCCGGACGATGCGCGATGCGGTTATCGCCGGCGGGCAAGTAACGAAGGGCAAGGTGACAGCAGGACTATTGGCCCGTGTGATGCGCGGCGAGGAGCAAATTGCCGAAGTCACAGTAGCTAGCGTGCAGCGCCAGCAGCAAGAAGCCAAGGAAGTCTTTGAGGGTGAGCTCTGTGGCCTCAACCTCACGACCAGCAAGAAGCTCCAGCTCGAGATTGGCGACACCCTCGAGTTCTTCACCCGCGAGCTGGTGAAGCGCACGCTGCAGTAGTGGGCTTGGCGGTGCTCTGCTCTGTAGAATCTCAGTATATTTATATTGGGGATAACCCTGTTTTGCTGCTGGTATATAAAACCCGCTATGGGGTGATGGCGGGTTTTTTGAGATTGGAGCATCTCCCTCATTGACACATCACCTCTGTTGTGGTAGGATGTGGGCAGAATATATAAGGAAATAAATTAGGACGGGTAGTATGGCAAAAGCATATGAGGCAACAGGAACAGGCACAGTAACCTCGAATGAGTCACAAACATATCCTGGGTCAAGACGATTGGCGGGCCTGAAGGGTGCTCTTGAGGTATTGAAGGAAGTTCCTCGTGCGTATAAAGAAGCAGTGGAGGCTCAGGATAAGATCAATGTGAATGATGGACGGTCGTTCGCAGAGCGTCAGATTGATCGACTAGGCAAAACACTTGCAGCACGCCAAGAAGTGACAAAGACGAAAAGACAAGAATTGGCGCAAGGTACAGGCAAGGAGGTGGGTCCACGCGCTACAGCAAGGTTGCTTGGCAGGCAGATTGTTGATTCTGTGATACGTGGTGCATACGAAAAGGCAGTTGAGTATAATGCCGCTGTGGTCGAGGCTCGAGTAGAGCACATGCCAGGAAGTACAGAAAAGACGCAGCAAGTTGTTGGAGAAGCTGCCCCTGTTGAGACGCAGGACAACGGTACTAGTCACATAGTAAGTATGCCAACAAATGGAGAGGCGTCAACAGGTGCTGTCTATAATATTGTTCCACCAGCACCTGCACCAACAGAGGCTGACTTGCGCGCTGCTGCAGAGGATACTGCACGTAAAGAGCAAAAAGCAGCACTTATCGAGGCGAGAAACAGTGCACTGCGCAACATTGTCCACGCCGAGACTGATGACGATGCGAAGGCGATTAGAGACCAAGCTTACAACGGTATTGTTGCGATGGCTGGTGATGACGAAACACGCATTAGCATGCTCGATGCGATCGAGGCAACATATGCGAAGCGCGTCGCTCATCCCGAGGTGTATGAGTTTGCGCGGCGAAGTGCACGTGGGGACTTCGCGCAAAGTGAACCTGTTCCAGCAGAAGTACCAAAAGTGGAGTCTGCAGAGTCACAAAATAGCAATTCCTCTCACGAACAAAGTGACAGTGCTGCGAACCGTACAGCCGCTGTTGAGGCGGCCCAAGCCGTGGAAGAGAAAAAAACAGGCTGGAAGGAGCGTATGCAGAAGATCAAGCAGGCTATCGGTGAGAAAGCTACGCGAACTAAGGAGCGTATGATAGCCTGGCTAGATTCGGAAGATTGGGGATCTGGAGAGCCAGAGTCGCCCAAGACATCCTCAGAAAATCACTCCGAAAACATGTCAAAAGCACCATCGCACGAGCAGTCACAAACTCAAGCAGCCACACCACAAGAAACTCAACCTGCACCTGACTCTAAAGTAGCTGAAGTGATTGATCTTAATCATGCTGCAGGCATTCCAGATAGGAAAAAGCCAAAACCATCAGAGTTCGATTTATTTAGCGTCGATTTTCGTAACCATATAGCAGAGCTTGGTATGAGTATTACACAGGCGCAAACGCAAGAAGAAGCGACGAATAAAAAAGCTGATGCCTGGGAAGAAGTTAAGCATTTTGTAGAAGAAGCGAATAAGAAGTTCCCCGATAGACACCTTCAAATCTATCAAATAGCAGTAGCGACAAAACAGAACCTACTAATAGCAGTGAAGCACAATGATGAGCTTCGCCGTCGGTTAGAGCATCGTGCAGCCTAAGCATACAGTAGTGCTTAAAAGTATAAAAGTTAACACATAAAGATCGGTACGCTATCGAGCGTATGGTATGTAAGAAAAGGATTCTATGCCGACCACTCAGCCCCAAACTACCCCTCTCATCACCCAACACGACCTCGATCGCCTTGGGATTACAACGCGCGACTCGGCAGCGCTGCTGCAGGAGGTGAATAACACGCTCTATGAGCGCGTGGGGCTGGAGGTTATTGGCCGCTTGCCGGATAATGACCTCGATGAGCTGGTGCGCCGCCAGGAGACGGACGATAGCGCAGCGCTATTTGCCTGGCTGTCGCAGCGGGTTGCCCACCTCGACGAGATCCTGAGCGACGAGCGCACACTCATCCTTGGTGACTTGGCCAAGAAGGCTGATGAGTTGAATGATGCAGCGTGAGCACTACGTAGGCTATAATCGCAAGTCGCATAGCATAAAACGGAAGATCTCTTTCGCAATACAATGAATAGCTAAGCTGGTATAATCCTAATATGGAGTATACAACACGACCAGATAGTGGTAACCGGCTAGTTATCGCGATAGACTGTGACGAAGTAATCGTCGAGACGGTGGGGCCGATCTTGCGCCACTATAACAAGCAATATGGGGCAGACTTGCCTGCGCCACTTGAACCAAAGCATTATTATAATGGCACGCCATATGATTGGGGAGTGGCTAACGACCCTCAAGAAGGGGCACGGCGCGTCGAGGCATACACTCAATCTGATGAGTTTGCAGCTCTCGCACCGGAGGAAACGGCGGTAGCGGCAATTCGCCGCTTGGCAGCACAGCATGTATCCACATCGTTACTGGCCGGCGCGAAGATCAGTTGGCAGCGATTACGCAGCAGATGGTCGATACCTACCTTCCTGGCTGTATCGACGGTATTTACTACACCAGTTATTTCAACGAACAGCAGCGACAAGACAAAAGCGTCATCTGTGAACGCATTGGTGCGAATGTGCTGATTGACGACCACGCAAAGCATCTCAATACCATTCTCGCGATGAATGACGAATGCCCAGCCCCTGCGATGCGCCGCATTGTGCATACCATTCTCTTTGGTGACTACCCGTGGCAGCTATGCCCGGACGAGCGTGATAGCCGTATCATCAGCTGCCCCACCTGGTCGGCTGTTGAGCGCACGATAGCGCAGATCGCCCAGGGCGAGGGCATAACAGAGTTAGATAGCACTCACTAAGGGAAATTACACCATATTTTGCCATTTTTATTGTATGAGGGGTGGATTGTTTGGTATACTAGAGGCAGGAGGAATTGAAAGAAATGATTCTAGATGATGATTTTTTGCAAGAAATTGGTGTAGCAGACTGGCCGTTAGAGGCGCGGCAGCGCTTTGTCGACAACTTTCGCCAAGTGCTGGAGCTGCGCGTTGGCACAGTGCTGAGCGATGGCTTGAGTGAGGTGCAACTGAATGAGTTTGAGTCGTTTATGAACCAAGACGCTGCAGTCATTACAGCGTGGATCGATGAGCACGAGCCCGACTACGAAGATGATGAGATATACCAGAACCAGCGCAAAGCCTACGAGAAAGCGGCAGAGCAGCGTGGTGTGGAGGTAGACCAGCTGGCACTCTTTGCGGAGTATGCGCAGCTTAAGTGGCTCACCCACAATCGCCCAGACTACACAACTGTCGTGCGTGAGACCTTTGAAGGCCTTGTGGATCTCGCCAAGGCAGACCCGCAGAAGTTCCTTACCCAAGAGGGCTTGGCTAGCATCTTCCAGAGCAGTGATGCAGCAGGTAGTGATACACCAGACGAGCTTGAGGGAGGCCACCCCGACCCTGATGTAGCGCTTGCTGCGTAGTGATAATGACTAAGTAAACACGTATGACCCCTGTGAATGCAGGGGTTTTGTGTATTATGTTGGCTGTGGGCTAGTTTGCTTTACATTATCTTTGAGAGCCAAGAGGGATGTTCTAGGGTGATTATGATACTGAGATTATTCGAGGCTAATATTTACACTATTCACACCCGATACCCGCGCAAAAATGCTGCGGCGCTGAGTTCTTTGCCGCTGGGGGCGATGAGCTGGTCGATGACAAGATAGGTGTCGTCGCTGCAGCGTGGATCGAGTGTGGTGACAGGCGCCCGCGCGGTGTGTGCCTGAGTAATGATATATTGCCGCTCGCCCAACTGGAGGCGAGCGCGTGGGTAGTGATGGTAGGCACGCACCATTGCTTCGGCCTCTGCGGCAGTGTGCTGAGCGGGGTTGATAATGCCGCTGGCTTTGGTGAGGAGCTGGCAGTAACTTGCAGTGAACTCGTCTTGCGGTGTGGGCTGGAGGCTACCACTCACGATGCGTGGCAGGAGCTGCACTAGTGCCTTGCTGCCAAGCTGGCCTAGTGTGTTGTAGAGCTCGAGCTGCTGCTCGTCACCGCGTAAGGGGTGGGTGAGCTGCGCATAGACCGGTCCGGCGTCCATAGCGGCGCTGAGCTGCATAATGCTGACGCCAGTGGCGGTATCGCGATTGGCAATGGCGCTCTCAATTGGTGAAGGGCCGCGATAGCGTGGCAGGAGCGATGGGTGGAGGTTGATAATCCCTGGGGAGAAGCAGTCGATCACTACTTGGGGGATGATCTTACCAAAGCTCACTAGTACGCCAACAGGCTGGTCGAGCGCTTGGATATCGGGGATAATATCGCGCAGTTTGGCGGGCTGTAACACTGGAATGTCGTGCGTCAGAGCAAGCTGTTTGACTGCTGGTTGGCACAGTTGCTTGCCGCGCCCACGCCGGCTGTCTGGCTTAGTGATAACCAGCCGGACGGGGAAGCCATGTTCCAATAGCTGCGCGAGGCTGATAGCGCTGAAGTCTTCAGTCCCAAAGAATACGATTGGTCTTGATATACTCGTCATAATCAACTGGTTGGAGCTCGCCCTTCTCATCGAGCTGATAAAATGCGCTGGTATCGTCGCGAATGCGGTCGATAAATACAATGCCATTACAGTGGTCAATCTCGTGCTGTAGCACTCGCGCTAAGAAGCCGTCGGCCTTGAGGCGGATGGTATTGCCATTGATATCGAGCGCCTTGACCCGGACGCGGCTGTAGCGTGGCACTTTGCCATAGATTCGGCCTGACACGCTGAGGCAGCCCTCATAGTCACTGATTAGCTCGCCCTCATATTTGACAATCTCTGGGTTAATGAGGGGGATGAAGGTGCGGTTGTCTTTGTCGTCGAAGTCTTCGCGCACAATAACGACCCGCTCCAGCCGATCGATCTGCACTGCCGCCAGTGCTGCGCTAATCTCGTGCGGGCGGGAATTCTCCCAGTCGATGCTGGCGCTGGTCATATCGGCCACCAGCTGGCGTGTCTCGTCGGTAATAACATGTACCCGCTGCGACTTCTGGCGCAAGTGCGAGTTGGGTAGGGTGATAATAGCGTCTTTTTTCATTAGCTTTATTATAGCAGATGGTGGATGGGGTGAGCGAGTGGAGCGGCTGCTTGGTAGATCAGCCGTATTATCAGACAAGAAAATATCTGGAGGCCAGCGACCAACTAAGCGGTAGAACTCTGTGTATTATCTGGCCGGAACATTTTCGCTATGATGATATGACTGAGATACTGTAAATAACATCTGATTGAAGAATCAGCTACTTTTTACAAGCCCATCTCACCCTCCACCAGAATGCAATGGAGAGAGGTGTTGTCGCCTGCAATAGGGGCTCTCGCACGCCCCTTACAACAGCGACTGCGGGTCGATATCTACCTGCCAATGCTTGGCAGGCACGTCGGCAGCAAGAGCGAGGAGGTCGCGGCGTTGGGTGGCTTTGATGATAAGCTGCCAGCGGTAGGTATCGCGCAGCCGCTCGTGGAAGGCGGGTGTGGGGCCAAGAATGCTGACCGCGGGGTGGTGCTGGCGAATCTGCTGAGCGAGTGCTTGGCTATTGCGGATGGCGGCTGCCTCCGTCTTGTATACGCAAGTGAGTTTAAGCAGGTGGACGAAGGGCGGGAACTGCCCACGGCGGCGCTCGGCCAAGGCTTGGTGATAAAACGCGGTATAATCTTGAGCCAGGCCAGATTGAATCACTGGGTGCTGCGGCTGATACGCTTGTACGATAACTGTAGTGGCGTGAGCAGAGCGCCCCACTCGTCCCACCACTTGAGCAAGCAGCTCGAAGATGCGCTCGTTGGTGGTGTAATCGGGCAAAGCCAGGCCAGCATCGGCTTGGATCACCCCAACGGTGCGTAGCTGCGGCAGGTCGAGTCCCTTGGCTACCACCTGCGTGCCAATGATAATATTGGCTGTGCCATCATAGAGGGCTTGATATTGCTGCTCGAGGCTGCTTGTGGGGCTGCTGTCGCCATCAAAGCGAACAATACGCGCCTGGGGCCAGCGCGCTGCTACCTCTGCCTCGATGAGTTTCGTCCCAATCCCACGGTGGACAATATCTGTGCTATGGCAGGTGGGGCACATCGTTGGTACTGTGGTGTGGTAGCCACAGATATGGCACTGTAGCTGGTGGCGGTCGGCGTGGAGGGTGAGGGGAACAAAGCAGCGTGGGCACTCGGCTGCCCAGCCGCAGTTGGTGCAGAGCGATACATTGGCGCTGCCACGGCGGTTATGAAAAAGCAGGATCTGCTGGCCCGCCGTAAGTGTGGTATCAATGGCGGCGATAAGCTGATTTGACAAAAAGCGGTGTTGGGTGAGGTTGTGCCGCTGGGTGAGGTCGACTAGTTGAATGGTGGGAGCGATAGCCTCAGGCCGAGCTTTGCTCGGTAGGGTAGCGATTGGCCGCTTGGCTTTTTGCGCTAGATAATACTCGCTGACCAGCGGTGTGGCTGAACCCTGCACTACGGTCGCACCATGTTGCTGAGCTAGGACACTTGCGGCTCGCAGCGCCGAGTAGCGGGGGGATTTGTCTTGCTTGTAGCTAGTCTCGTGTGCTTCGTCGATGATGATATACCCCAGATGCTGCAGTGGCAAGAAGAGGGCAGAACGTGGGCCAATTGCCACCCGAGGCTGTGTACTTGTCAGGGCAGCTAGCCAGGCACGGTGGCGCTCGGCCTCTGTCTGGCGCGAATGGGTGAGGATGATATCGGCAAAGTGTTGTCGAAACTCCGCCACCAGCTGGGGCGTGAGGGCGATCTCTGGCACGAGGACAATCACCGACCGGCCTGCAGCCAAAGCGTGGCGTGCAAGCTCGATATACACTGCTGTTTTGCCGCTACTTGTCACACCGTGAAGCAGTACTGTGCCAGGGCTGGCTTGGCGAATGGTGCGAACGGCCTCTTCTTGCTGTAGATTGAGTGAGAAAGTGGGCGTGCGGCGCTGTGGCGGTGAGCTGGCAGGGCGGCGCGGCGTGCGGCGCTGCTTGGCGATGCCAGCTGGTAGCACTGTCTGTAGCACGGTGGCGAGGTGCGTGGCATAATAATCGCTCAGCCACTGGCTCGTTGCTAATAGGGGAGCAGGCAGCGGTGGCAGCGGCACGACGGCATCAAGCGGCTTGGTAGTATATGTCGGTTTTCTGGCGCGCGTCATGATGATACCTACCACCTGCTGCGCACCAAGGCTCACTTGCACCACCTGGCCCAGTGGTAGTGCTTCTGGCCAGTGGTAGGTGAAGCTTTTGCTGGTAGCGCGGATAATCTTGAGCGGCGCAACTTCGTAATAGTGCATAGGATTTATTATACCCGACAGCACGCGAGAGTGCAGAGGGGCTCGTCTCTCCGTCGCTACTTCATCTGGGTGGCGTGCAAAACGTGCACATCAATCTTGCTCGCTTCGCCCAAAGCTGGTATGATAAAAAGCAGACACGTGTGTCGTGTGGATGGTTGATGAGTCGCAGTTGCGAGAGACGAAACGCACAATCAATTGGTGGGTGGTCTTGCCAAATTACCATCAAAAAGTGTAGAATAAAAAGCAACAGTTGAGTAGAGGTAACGGAAGCGAGAATTCGCTAAGGGAAGCATGTTAGAAACGTTTATTACATCACGGGTGCGGCGCAAAATCATTGTGGTCTATGCTAAGTATCCGGAGTTCCACACCCACGTCCGCGGCTTGGCGAAGTTGATCAAAGAAGACCCGGGCAATATCCAGCGCGAGCTTAAGAATCTCGAGAAAGCTGGTTTTTTGATGGCCGAAAAACAGGGTAATACCAAAATGTATTATACGAACAAACAATATATCTTCTTCAAAGAATTGCAGAGCATGGTGATCAAATCCTCGCAGCAGCAAAAGGGTCAACAAGCGGCGGATACTGTGCAGCTCTGATGAGTTTGTTTGCACAGATATTAGCGGCGCGGGGCTTGCATGGAGCAGCTGCTGAGGAGTTTTTACACCCCGATTATGACGCGAAGCCCGATCCATTCTTGCTCTCCCAGATGCAGACGGCGGTGGATCGCTTAGTGCAGGCGCACCAACGGCGCGAAACAATCGTGATTTATGGCGATTATGATATCGACGGCCTCAGTGCGACGGCACTGTTGCTTGATGCCTTTGCGAGCTTTGGCTTTGCTGCGGTGGAGGCCTTTATTCCTAATCGCTTCGTAGAGGGTTATGGCATGACTAAAGGTGCAGTAGATAAGGTGGCGGCGATGGGGGCGCAGCTCATCGTCACGGTGGACTGCGGCAGCCTGTGCCATGAGGAAATTGCCTATGCCAAGGAACGCTATGGCATCGATACCGTGGTGACCGACCACCACAACATTGCACCGACTCGCCCACCCGCCATCGCCACGGTTAATCCGAAATATGACGACCACCACTATCCCTTCCGTGACCTCTGTGGGGCAGGCGTGGCTTTCAAGCTTGTCCAGGCGCTGCAGACGGTGCTGCCGGGCTTGCCAGCTGGCTACGAGAAGTGGCTGCTAGACTTGGTAGCGCTGGGTACGGTATGCGACATAGTATCGCTACAGAATGAGAACCGCGCCAATGTGTACTGGGGGCTCGAGGTGCTGAAGAAGCAGCGCCGCCCTGGCCTCAAGGCACTGCTGGCGGTGGCTGGTGTGCAGCCAGCCCAGATTACCGCTCGGACGCTTGGTTTTGGTCTTGGCCCGCGTATGAATGCGGCAGGACGATTGGCATCGGCTGAGTATGCCCTCGACATGCTGCGAGCGCGCGATGGTTTGGCGGCGCTTGAGGCGGCTCAGCAATTGGATCGCTTCAATACCGAGCGCAAAGCCATCCAACAGGCCATCTACAACGAAGCTTGCCAGCAAGCCGAGCGCTATGCCGCCGACCCCGTCCTCGTCGTGAGCCAGCAGGGGTGGAACCATGGCGTGATTGGCATTGTGGCATCCAAGCTGGTAGAGGCGTATCACAAGCCAGTCTTTATCATTGGCGAGCGAGGCGAGACGGCAACGGGCAGTGCGCGCAGCTTTGGCGATTTTTCGGCTGAGCGGGCAGTGCGCGCTGCCGATGATGTCATTCTGCGTGGTGGTGGCCATGCGGCCGCGGCTGGTGTGACACTCGAGACGCGGCAGATCGCCGCCTTTCGCCAGCGAGTGAATGACTACTACCGCTCACTCCATCTCTCCGACCAAACACACTACCTCTTGCCTCAGGCTGATGTGGTGATTGATGATCTATCAGAGGTAACAGAGCAGCTGGTGGCCGATATCGCCCGCCTTGAGCCCTTTGGCAATGGTAACCCAGAGCCTGTTTTGCAGCTGCGCCGCGGCACCGTCTCGCAGCTGCGCCACATGGGTAGTGATGGCCAGCACATCAAGCTTACTGTGCAGGATGGGCAGGGCACAGCGCTGCAACTATTGGCCTTCAACGCGCCACCGAACTTCGTACGCCAGCCAGGCGATATCATCTCGGCTTGGTTTCAACCAACTATCAACGACTGGCGTGGCATGCGCAGTGTAGAGGGGCGGCTACTCCATGTAGAGCTGGTGAATGAGTAGTGCTGTACCGCAGCATCGACACACGATGCCAAACCAGCTATACTACCACCAGAACTAACCCAGGAGACTGACGCAGTGCCACCCCTCTACCTCGATACCAGCGTGCTTGACTTTAGCGCCATTACCGACATCTACACCAAAATTGCCGACCCAGCTAAGGCGGTGCGGCCGGAGTTTGCCACCGAGCGGCAAGCCCTGACTACCAGCTTTGCGCGGGCGGATGGCCAGCAGTATGTAGAAACAGAGAACATTGCCGAGGTGGGCGATGCCATTATCACTGGGCCAGAGGGCGAGCGCTATAGCATTGCGGCAGCGGATTTTGCCGCCCTGTATGAGCCGCTACGTGGTGAGGATGGTGCGGTGGTGCCTGGCGCGTATCTGCCGAAGAATCAGATCAAGGCTATGCCCAACCCCACTGGCCGCGAGATCGTCATTGATGCACCGTGGGGCGGCCAGCAGCACGGCGAAGCAGATTGCTGGCTGGCGGAGAGCCAGGTCACTGGTGACCGCTACATCATCGAGGCAGCTGCCTTTGCTCAGACATATCGGCTGAGTGAACGGTAGAGAAGGTGTGCTCATTTATCGCTAAGTGAGCCGATTATTAACAGGGGTCAATAGCGACTGGCTCCTTTGGCTAGTGTAGCTTTGTTTTTAGTAATAACCGCTTGGTGGTGTTTGGCGCCGTGGGTCGTAAAGATCAATATCGGAGTGGTAGCGGCGCTCAAGATCCTCCATACTCTCCCATGTACCAGAGGCCTCAAGCATAAGGGTG
This sequence comes from uncultured Candidatus Saccharibacteria bacterium, assembly GCA_963548065.1. Taxonomy (GTDB): domain Bacteria; phylum Patescibacteriota; class Saccharimonadia; order Saccharimonadales; family Saccharimonadaceae; genus Saccharimonas. The sequence continues at coordinate 57,470 of CAUUSZ010000004.1, read as the reverse complement.
ATGTCCCAGGTGAGCATCGAGAGCGTCACCCGCGCACCGTTATCAAGGTACCACTCAATGTGTGCCATATCATCATCACGCTCGATCTCCGTTCCCTCACCAAACTGCGCATCAAGAGCTGCCTCGTATACGTCATAAGCGTTTGTTGGTACCATATAATACTCACCGTCATATAAGTCATCTCTGCCTGCTGCATCGCCACCTTCGAGAGAGGTAAGGGATAACCCGATAGATTGCGGATGATCACCACCTGGTACGCAGGTAATATTAGGGTATGTTGCCACTTGCGCGTCCAATTCTCTGTAAGATTGTGGCCACTTACTGGTCAAGTCAGTCACAGCTTGTAGCATCGTCTCAACAGATGCGGCGCGATATGCATAGGGGTGTGGTAGAGTTGGTGTGTCGTCTGACATGATGTTTCCTTGCTTTAGATTCTTACCAGCTAGTGTACCAAATGCTCCGATTTGCGCCAACCCGATCATCTGTGCTATAGTAGGGGGCAAACAAACCATACCAACAGAATATCCACCACATAACCACGGGAGATCCCATGGAAAAACTTTGTCCGATAGATACGCCAGAATTGCAAAAACCAAAAGAAGCGCTGCAGCCACTTGCTGCTGCATTGCTAGAGAGTGCTGAGTGGCAACAGCTGAATAATACCGAGAAAATGACTGATGAGGACGCCCAAAAGCTAGCCAGTGCTCAGGCTGCTCGGGCGGAGCAACTGGTGCCATTCTTACAAGGGTATGGTGATGATGCGGATAATAAACCACAGCCAGCCAGCGAGCAACTGGCCGACCGAGAGAGTGCGCTCTACCGCGACGCGCTTGCAGCGAGCTATATCCAAGAGCTTGAGGCTCAAGGGCTAGATCTGAGTGATAACGAATTAGTTGCAAACGATGTACCTCTGTCGGGTGAACTGCCCAAGAGTGAGCAGCGCCGCTTACTGCTGCCGATTGAGTATGCTTTGCGGGCAGCGGAGCACGAGCAGCAGGAGGATAAGAAAAACGAAGAACCTGAAGAGAATGAAGAGAATAGTATATCAGCATCGACGGCAGCGTTTGTTGGCAAAACGGCTATCGGGAGCGATGGTGATGGAACCCAAAAAGTTATGTGGGGTAATCGACATGAAGTCGGTGTAACGAGCTCGTCAGACAAGAGCCAGTGGACTTTAGGGGCGTAAAATCACTAATAGGCAAGACAAAACCAGCTAGAAAGGCTGGTTTTTAATTGTTTATACTACGTGCCGACAGTATAGTCATTGTAGAGAATAAGTGAATGAGGTGTGGATGTATGCTACGTTGCCTGGATGGCAAAACAATAGACGATCCCAAGACTGGCACAATACACGTACCAAACCGAAAATGTTCCGGCCAGATTGTATGCCGGAACTCTACCGCTTAGCTGGTTGCTGGCCTCCAGATATTTTCTTGTTCGGTGCGTGTATTGTGCTCGGGCTGTTCGTGAAACTTTAGCACTTAGATTTCGCGCACACAATAGAGTATGGACGGGAAAATCTAAGTCAGCAGACATGTTGTGCTATGCTGGTGATGCCACTCTCAGCCAGAATATATCCATACTTCGCACCCTCGTATCATATCTCTACCTCTGTAATTACTCGCACAAATGTACTATGTTCCAAAATTAGACAAAATGGTTGTATAACTTTGGCAAGTACGCTACAATGGAGGCATGATGCAACAGGAAGGACCAAATCGCAATGAGTTTTGAGGCAAGTATTAGGCAACTGCGTGGCAATGCGGGGCTTTCGCAGCAGGCGGTGGCCGATGCAGTTGGGATTGCCCGCGCGACGTATATTAAGCTAGAGAATGGTGGCCGCGAGCCAAAGCTTGGCGAGCTGACGAAGATTAGCCAATACTACGAAGTTGGCGTGCAGGAATTGATTAGCGGCATTGCCATGACGGACACTGTTGCACAGCAGGCTCAGCACAGCCCGTGGCGGGTGGCAGACGATGCAGCACTGTATGTGGGCGATGCACCAGCCGAGTACCGCCACGATGATGTGCAGCGTGCCCAGCCTACGGCTGCTCAGTCGCGCGATGCTATCCCGCGGCTTCACACAGCCAAACTGCGCCAGGTGCTGCTCTATACACTGGGCAAGATTGGCGCCCGGCCCAATGTGGGCGAGGCAGTGCTGCATCGGCTGCTGTACTTCATCGATTTTGATTATTACGAGCGCACAGGCAAGAGTATTACTGGCCTGGCGTATCTGCACGAGACCTATGGGCCTGCACCGGCTGCAGATTTGCAAGCTTTGGTCGATGAGATGCGGGCGCATGATGAGCTGGATGTCATTGAGACGAAGCACTTTAGCCACAAGCAGCGCAAGTTCCTTCCGCTAAGGAACGCCGAGCTGAGCGAGCTCAGTGCCAACGAGATCAAGCACATCGATGCCGAGCTAGAGCGCCTCGGGAGCAAGAGCGCTGCTGAACTGAGCAACCTTGCCTACAAAGATGCGCCATGGGTGATTGCGAAATATGGACAGACGATTGATTACCGCGACACGTTTTATCGGACGGACGTTACCTCTGTAATCGAGTCAGATGATGATCTATAAGCAGGCAACAGAATTCTCGAGTGATCTTCAAGCGCTGGCACAGCGAATCCCCACACTGCCGGCCGATATTGAGCGCGTCAAGCCGCGGCTGATGCGCATTTTTGCTGAGCCAAGCGAGGCGGCGGTGGCAGATTTTCGCCAACAGCTCTTTGCGTGCGGCAAGGCGGCCATTATACAGCAAACTGCTCAGTGCACAGTAGTGCAGCTCTGTCTCGATACCGACACAGCAGCCTATCGACGGGCGGTGTGGTTGGTGTTTGCGGTGGTGCGAGCACTGTCTCGTGATGCAGCGGCGCGGGCTGCTCGGGCTGCCAGCACCATTATCCTTATCGAAGTCTACGCTACCCCTGGTAAAGCACATGGGGATGAGCGGCGTATCAAGCGAATTATTCACAAATTGGAGGAAGCATAATGTAGAGCAACAGGGTACTCACACTGGTCGAAAATAAGCTGCGTAGAAGAGAAGAGAGCCACGCATGGCTGATGGGGTTGACAAACAAGACGCGATTTGCTAGAGTAGTGTCCTTGGGTCTGGGGTATAGACAATGCTACTCTTATCCGGTTTGCTGTCTTGTGACTGTGTGATACCACTGTTTTTTGCGCTCCGCTTTCTACCGCTTATGCTTCCTCCGACCAAATACTCGCTCTAGGCTCCCAATATTAGAGCGAGTATTTGGGCTGAGGCATCCATACCTCTCGAGATGCGAGAGGAGCTCCATCGATGTGGTGCGCGGCGTAGCTACAAACAAAGCACCCGTCACAAACTATTCATAACAGTGTAGCACATTTGTTGCATTTTTGTGCAAAAATGGTAGCAATTATTAGGTGCTACTGGTATCCACCACGCTTGCGAGCTTGCAAAAATAGCACAAGGCTGACGATAAAGGCGATGGCATATACGGTGATGAAGAAGACATAGAGGCATAATGAGATGATTGCCTCATGAGAAGGGACATTCCAGAGGTTTGGTGCTATCACATGAGTTGGCGTGGTATAGTCTCCTCCAAGCATCCCGATTGTGGCGTGGGCAATCATCTCAAATAGGCTAACAATGAGCATGCCACCAGTAACGAATAGACCCTGCGACATACTGCTATCACCCTCCGTTTGCTCTGGTGCAACAATGAGCAGGATTGGCAGTATACCAAAGTTGGCATACACAACATAGCTGTATGCCGCGCCGAGAATACCAAAAATGGCGGCAATGACGATATACAATACCAACAGCGCAAAGAGCAGTCCGGCAGACACCCAGCGCATAACCGTACCAAATGATGAGCCAGTGCGCGGCATAGCAGTGGGCGAATAAGCTGGTGGCATTGGTGCTGGCGCGCTTTGTGGTGGTTGAGGCGGGTACTGTGGGTATTGTCCGTATGGCTGCGGTGGTTGTTGCTGCTGGGGATATGGTTGCTGGACGTATGGCTGAGGCTGCTGGGGTGGCTGTGGTTGTTGTGATTGCTGTGGGTATGGTGAGGAAGGTGTCATAGTAGATTGATTATAATACAGAGACAAGCGATGCGCCAAGCAAAAATAGCATAATAGCTCAGCCCTAGAGTATCGCTGTTGCTCATACCTCTCTGCGCGAGGGTGCAATTGTGCCGAGCTGCACGAGTTTTGGGGCTGTGCTAGCACCAGGGCGGTGAGGTGCAGCGTGCTTAGGGTGCTGGTTTTTGTAGGCGACACAGCAATTTGCACAACTTTGCGCGTGATAGAATTGCAAAAATTGTCGCATCTGCTATAATGAGGAGCGATATGGTACAAGTAACACGAAAAGACGAGCGCGAGGCGAATGAGAACATCATCCGTCGGTTTAACAGCCGAGTGTTGAAGAGCGGTGTGCTAGCAAAGGCACGGGCATCGATGCGGTTTGCCAAGCCGATCAGCAAGACCGATCGCCGCAAGAAGGCGATTACCCGTCGTCAGCGTAAGGCTGACAAGATGGCCAAAGTTCGCCTGGGGATCCGCTAGGTGACGACGCTCAAGCAGCGTATCAAAGACGAAATGAAAGCCGCTTTGCTTAGCGGCGATCGTTTTGTCGGTGACACCTTGCGCAACCTTGGTGCTGCTATCCTTGATGAAGAGGTGAAGCAGGGCGTGCGCGAGACTGGCCTGGACGATGCTGCCGTCGAGCAGGTGATCGTCCGCGAGGTGAAGAAGCGGCGCGATGCCGCAGCAATCTACCGCACCAATGGCCGCCCCGAGCTTGCTGAGCCCGAGGAGCGCGAGATGGCAGTGCTGCAGCACTACCTGCCGCAGCCGCTGAGCGACGAAGAATTGCAAGCCGTGGTAGTGCAGACGATCGCCGAGCTAGGGGCGGATAATCCACGGATGACGGGCCAGGTGATTGGCGCTGTCAAGGCCAAGGTGGGCAACCGGGCCGACGGTGGGGCAATCGCTCAACTGGTGCAGCGTGCCCTTGCCCCGTAGTTTTATGACACGAGCAATATTTTTCTCAATAATAACTATAACCACATAATAACAAGGAGGCACAGATGATTCTTTTGTTTGGCCCAACTGGTGCCGGTAAGAGTATGCAAGGGCAGATGCTGGCAGTGCGCCAGGGGTGGAAGTGGCTCTCGACGGGTGAGATGCTGCGCCAGAGCACCGACCCAGCGGTGATTGCTACCCTCAAGGCGGGCGAACTGGTGAGTGACAAGCTGACCTACCAAGTCTTCGACCACGCGGTGCAAGAGGCGTACCGCAAGCATTACCAAAATATTATTGTTGATGGATTCCCGCGCACCAAGGAGCAGGCTGCTTGGCTGGATGACCACCTGGCACGCACTGGTGATAACATTGACCTCGTCGTGGTGCTGGAAGTGCCGGAGCAAGAAATCATGCGCCGCTTGGCCAAGCGTGGCCGGATGGAAGACACACCCGAGACGATTGCGCGCCGCATGGCCATCTACCGCCAAAAGATGTACCCAGTGCTTGGCATCTTTGCTGAGGCTGGAGTGAAGATCATTCACCTCGACGGGACTGGCACCGCGGGCGAAGTGCACGACCGGATTTATGACGAGGTAATGCACGCATGGCCCAACTAATTACTGGTATCAAGACGCCCGAGCAGCTCGAGGCGATGCGCGAAGGGGGAAAGCGCCTGGCGCAGGTTTTTGCTGATATCCGTCAATTTGTCCATGCCGGGATAAGTGAGAAGCAGATCGATGCCTTTACGGCAGAACGGATTGCTGCCTACGGTGCTGAGCCAACCTACAAAACCCCAGAGGTGAACTTCCCTGGGGTGATTTGTATTAGCACCAATGAAGCAATTGTCCATGGCGTACCAAGCGATTATATCTTGCAGCGGGGTGATGTCGTTAGTTTCGATCTCGTCATTACCTATCGCGGGATGAAGACAGATAGCGCCTTTACTATGGTGGTGGATGACGCACCCACTGGGGCTATTAAGCACCTACTCCACACTACCGAGCGCAGTCTCTATGCTGGCATTGACGCGATCAAAGGGCCAGTGCGCACTGGCGATATTGGCGCAGCGGTGGAAGCTGTGCTACAAAGGGGCCGCCTTGGGATTATTCGCGAGCTGGTGGGGCACGGTGTGGGCCTCGAGATGCACATGCCACCCGATGTGCCCAACTATGGCCGCAAAGGCACTGGCCCGCTGCTCCAGCCTGGCGATACCATTGCCATCGAGCCGATGGCTACCCTCGGTGGCGGCGCCATCTACAGCGACACCGCTGGCGATGGCTGGACAATCTACAGCCGCGACGGCAGCCTAGCCGCCCACTTCGAGCACACCGTCCTCATCACTGAGGCAGGGGCGGAGATTATCACGAAGCTGTAGTGCCTTACCTAGGGGAGGTTATTATCCTCTCCATCACCATTGTTGTAGAATAGTAAGAGAAACTCGCCGAGATACCAAATGGCGAGTTTTATAATTTCGTTCTTCTGCTCATATTGTACAAGACACAGCATAACCTGTATAATGGTACTATGCATGAAAATTCTCAATACGCAGTAGGAATAGATGTCGGGACGACGACGATTCGATGCGTGGTGGGGCATATGAATCCAGAGACAGGTACGCCGACGATTGTGGGCGTCGGGCAGGCACCGAACAGTGGTATGCGCAAGGGTATGGTGGTCAACCTCAGTGGCCCGGCCCGCACGATAGACGAAGCGCTGGGCGAGGCCGAGCGGATGAGTGGCTACGAAGTCAACAGTGCGACGGTGAGTGTCAATGGTGCGCACATCACCAGCACCCGCGCCACAGGGATGATTGCCGTGGGCACGATCGATCACGAGATTAACAATGATGATGTGGCACGCATCGAAGAAGTTGCCACAACGGGCAAAGTGCAAGCCAATCGCGAGATTCTCGAGGTTGTGCCGCATAGCTATACACTTGATGGCCAAGCGGGGATCAAAGACCCCCTGGGCATGACGGGCACGCGGCTGGAGATTGATGCCAATGTCGTCTCGGCTTTAGCGCCCTATGTGGCGAACTTGCAAAAAGCGGTAGAGATGGCGACCGTCCACCCGCATGCCATTACACCAGCGGTGCTTGGGGCGGCCAAGGCTGTGCTAAACGAGCGGCAGATCGAAAGCGGTGTGGCAGTGGTTGACCTTGGTGGGGCAACGACTAGTGTGGCAGTCTTTGAAGAGGGGGACTTGCAGTACGTTGGCGTCATCCCAATGGGTGGTGTGAATGTCACGAACGACCTCGCTATTGGCCTCAAGACTGACCCCGATGTAGCGGAGCTGGTTAAGGTCAAGCATGCTGCGGCTGGCATCAAGGCAAGCGACGCAGTGGCCAAGGTGCGGCGCGATAAGGAATCGTATGAGTTTGTGACGGAAGAGATTGACGAGATCGTTGATGCCCGACTGGAGGAGATTTTCGAGGCGGTGCAGAAGGAGCTCAAGAAGGCCGGCCGGGCTGGCAAGCTACCCAGCGGCGTGGTGCTGACTGGTGGCATGGCTCAGATGCGTGGCATGGCGAGCTATGCCAGGGAGCAGCTAGGCGTGGCCGCTCGGGTAGGCCGACCAACTGGCTTTACGAGCGGGGTGGCCGACCAGATAGAAAAGCCGCAGTTCGCCACCGCAGTCGGCCTGATGCTCGCCGATAGCGAAGGCGGTCAGCAGTCCACCCAGGCCTATACCAACAGTGGTACAGCACACGCCAAAGGTGCAATTAGCTGGTTACGTCGGCTACTGGGAGGGCTCAAGGCCTAGAATCATACCGATGAGGATGATATACTAAATGGTAATGGTAAAGTTGATAGTTGCACAAGGGGAGAAACGTGAATGCCGGAAGTAAAACCAAGCGAGATCCAAACCTTTGCTAGTATCAAAGTCGTTGGCGTCGGTGGCGCTGGTGGGTCTGCTGTCAATCGAATGAAAGACGCTGGCTTGGCTGGCGTGCAGTTCATTGCCATGAACACCGATGCGCAGGCGCTGCATAATTCGCAAGCTGATATTAAGATTCATCTTGGGCACAACACCACCAATGGTCTTGGTGCTGGTGCTGACCCCAGTGTAGGTGAGGCTGCGGCCCGTGAGTCACTCGACGAGATTCGTCAGGCGCTTGAGGGAGCAGATATGATCTTCGTGACGATTGGTGCTGGTGGTGGCACAGGCTCGGGAGCTGGCCACGTGGTGGCAGAAGTGGCGCGCGATCTCGGTATTCTCTGTGTGGGCGTGGCCACCAAGCCCTTTACCTTTGAGGGCGAGAAGCGGCGCATCAATGCCGAGTGGGCTATCAAGCAGTTGGGGCGGCAAGTCGATACACTCATTACTATCCCGAATGACCGCTTGCTCGACACGATTGACCGCCGGACGCCACTACTTGAGACCTTTAAGATTGCCGATGATGTGCTGCGCCAGGGTGTGCAGGGGATATCGGAGTTGATTACCGAGCATGGGCTGATTAATCTCGACTTTGCTGACGTCAAGGCAATTATGAGCAGTGCTGGTAGTGCATTGATGGGGATCGGCCGGGCGAGTGGCGAAGACCGAGCGCAGATGGCAGCCCAGCAGGCGATTGATTCACCACTGATTGAGGTGTCGATCAACGGTGCCAAGGGCGTGCTCTTCAATGTGACAGGTGGCTATGATATGAGTATGGCCGAGATTCAAGAAGCGGCCGAGATTATCACTGGTGCGGTGTCGTCCGATGCCAACATTATCTTTGGTGCGACGCTCAAACCCGAGCTGGAGGATGAGCTAATTATTACCGTTATCGCGACTGGCTTTGATAGTGATTCGTTCTTTGATGACGACGAGCCAGGCGATGCCGAAGATGACGAAGAGTCGGCCGAGACGGTTGACGAAGCGGTCGATAGTGTCGATATGGCGATCGACCCCGAGGCGGCTGCTCACTTTGCCCAGGAGAATGAGACGAACATTTGGGATCAATCGATGGATGACGATGAGGATGACACCCCGGCCTTCTTGCGCCGCCGCCGCAAAAAGGAGGCGGACGCGTGACAACTCACCGCGACAAGATTGGCAACAGCCGCGTGTTAGAATCGCGTGAGTCGGCCGATGGTGTGACGATTCGCCGCCGCCGCGAGACCCCTGATGGGCACCGCTTTACCACCTATGAGCGGATCGAATACCCAACGATTGCAGTGCTCAAGCGAACGGGCTCGCGCGAGCTCTTTGATCGGGCTAAGCTCCGTGCCTCGGTGCGCCGCTCGGTTGGTAAGTTCTTCAAATCGGAGCTAGAGCTCGAGGCAATTATTGATGCAGTGGAGGACCGGATCCACGATGCGGGCGAGAATGAGATTGAGTCGCGCGTGATTGGCGGTTTCGTGCTAGATGAGCTCGCCGCGCGCAACGAGGTGGCGTATGTGCGCTTTGCGAGCGTGTTTTATAAATTTAAGACGCTGGATGATTTTGTCAAGATATTAGAGCAGCGTCGGAGTGCGAAGCAGCAAGAAAAACAGAGGTAAAATATATGCGCGTCCTTATCATCTACCGGACAGAAAGCGACTATGCACGCCGCGTCTTCGATTATCTGCGCGACTTTAGTCGGCGCACAGGTCATGCCATTGAGGAATTTGACCCAGATACACGTGAGGGGCAGTCGCTCTGTCGCACGTACGACATTGTAGAGTACCCCACTATCCTTGCCTTGGCGGATAACGGCCAAGTGCTGGGCATGTGGCGCGGCCTGCCGCTGCCAACTATCGACGAAGTGGGGTACTATGCCCGCTAAAACACCCAAAGCACACACCGCGACCACTGTGGTGGTGGATGATGTGAGCCCCACACCATGGCTCCGTCGCCCTGGCATGGCGGCATTGCTGGCGGCAGCTTTGGGCAGTGGCCTGGGGCTTGTGGCATCCTTTGTTCTCTCGCTTGAGACACTGCATTTAGCGCAGCACCCAGGTGGGGCGCTCAATTGCGACGTCAATGCTGTGCTGAGCTGCTCCACAGTAGCACAGCATTGGTCGGCGACGGTGTTTGGCTTCCCCAACAGCTTCGTTGGTATGATGGCCATGCCAGTGATGATAACGGTAGTGGTAGCACTGCTGGCTGGGGCACGTCTGCCGCGCTGGTTTGTGCGGAGTGCCTGGGGCGGCGCTGTGCTGGGGATGATTTTTGCACTGTGGATGTTTTATATGAGCTTCGCCGTTATTCGCGTGCTGTGCCCGTGGTGTCTAACACTTGATGTTGGTATGCTGCTGATCTTCTTTGGGATGACGCGCTACTGCATTGAGGCCGGGGTGATTGGTGGGGAGCGCACCAAGCGCTTTGCTCGCCATGGCTACGACGTGCTGTGCGGCGTGAGTGTGCTGGTGCTGGCGGTGGCGCTGATTATTGTCAAGTTTGGCGCGGAGCTGCTGTAGGCGAAGTCGTTTTTTGTACAGTGAGATTGTCGAGCTTGTCAGAATTGGCAAGCTTTTTAAAATGAACGATATCTTGTATTATTCATAGTGCTCTTTTGTTTATTCATTTGTGTAAGTCATTATTTTCTTGCGCTAGTGACGCTGTGGTATGGTGCTAGTTACCGCTCTATCGACGCAAGTGAGTTACCTGTTGACTTGAGCTGCTTGTTTGGTGTAGTAGGAAAATAATGCGTGAGATAGTGTGTGATAAATTTTAACATAGTTATGAAACTCCTTGTGGGACTTAAGCATGACGTGCTGCTAATGCATTGGTTTTTGCGTGACGTAATTGAAACAGCAAGATAGAGAGGAAGATGTTGCCTATTGGTGATCCTATGTATATGAATATAGATAGCATTTCGTTCATTATGTAGTATTGATAGTGAATGTGTTGGTAGGCTTGTGCGCATCGCGAATTTGCTAACAAATATGAGGATAGTATGCTAATGCTGCTGTGCTGTAGTAGATGTATTTTGTCTGAATAGCAACCGCAACATATTCAGCGAGAGGTGAGTGGTGCTTTGTACTACGTAGCGCAGGATTGAATAAATGAGATGGAGTGTTCAGCTTGGCGGAGAAGGGAGATTGATCCTGTAGCGTGAGTGAGTTTGATTTTCGTAGACGATTACTAAGCGTTTTTTGCAAAAAATAATTCGACATGCGAAGGAGCAAAATGGCTGCTGCACAAAAACGAGCAAACTGCATCACTCCATTGTGCTCATGATATGCGTATGGCAGTAAGGAGCCGTTGCAGCTATAACGTGGGTGTGTGGTGTGCCACTGCTTGGGGTGGTAGCAAAGATTTTTTGCAAAGTGGGTGCGCGAGACGTGGTGTGATGATAAAAATATGATACAGCTTTTGGCTTGATGAAGGCAGATGAGTATTGGTTGCTATTTGCCGCAGAAAAATTTGTTGCAGCGTGAGCGCGAGGGACGAAGTAATAAGCAAAGATAATGCAATAGCGCAGTGCCTAACAGCAGGCATTTTTGTGAATAAAAAATGGCATATTAAAAAAATCATTTTGGTTGCATATTGAAAGTAATGAGTTGAGCGCGAAAGCTGCAGCACATACAAGACAAAGCGCGCGCCATGCTGCACAACACAGTATCTGGATGCGGAACTATGCGAAGTAACAAGGAGGTGTGATGGCTGGTGACACACTTATGTTTTTTAAAAAAATCCATGTGGTGCTCATAGCTAGCTACTTACTACATCGACTATGCTAAAGCTGTTTGCGTCTATTTTTGCCCACCATTGAGCACAGAATACACACACTTTTTTGCAATGAGAAAAACATAGTAAAGCGGTATATAGAAATGATTAGCTTATAGCGAAGTATCGTGCAGTGCGACAGGCTGAGCGCTCTATATTTTGCGCTGAGCGAAAATGCGGAATAATTAAAAATGCGCAAGCTGTACAAAACAAGCGATACGCAAAATATAATGTACAAAGAATTCGAGCAGAATGACTGCACAGAAAAGTGGCTGTGTGCCAAGCAGGCACAGTTAGCGGCACTCATGCACATTGCACGCTGTATCGCTTACTGAACGTGCGAAATAGCCTACTAGAGGGCGCTGTGATGCGTGAAAGCGCTGAGGAGGGGAAATTCCTACCAAGCGTTAGACGAGGAGCCGACAGCCTCTCAGAAGGCATAAGGGGTCTTTGGCTGGATTAGCTGGTGCAGATAAGCCTGTGTGAGCTATGCTGTGCAGAGTACAACATAGCTATGTTGTAAAAAATATAGCACTATGAAGAAAATAAACCTCGATAATGTTGTATAAAATATAGAATATCGTTGGTGGCAAGAGATGATGAGCAGAGTGTGATATATACAACAATACCCCCCAGATACACGCGCTCTATGTGTGTATAAAAAACAACATACAGAACCACAACGAAACAAACTCGAAAGCAAGGGAGACAAAGTGACAAGTCTACAACGTTGTGGGCAGTAATGTATATTGTATGTATAACAACAATTGATTTCGGTGCACCGTAAAAGAAATAACAGGGGTAAATCAGACAATGTTGTTAAAATCATAACGTATACAAAATAAAAGTATGCTAATGAATAGCAGAGGCAGACAATTCTTTGTGGAGCATACTGGTGTATGATGGAGATCATCTCACCAGTATATTAGCGACTTTGAGGTGGTGGTTGGGACAGAGGTGGTCTTGTTGTGTGCTACCTATAATAATGGTATGCTAGTGATATGAAGAATAATACAATTTTACGCATTGGTGCTGGCGCGGCGTTTGTGGCGCTGGGCGGAATATTATTAAGCGAGAGCTTTGGCATGCAATTTCATTACTGGCGGGAGTTTTGGTATGGTTTGTGCGCATTCGGATTTATCATGGTTGGTGTGCTCACACTGCGCAATCGCAATTGGCTGTGGGGAGCGCTCTGGGTAGCAGTTGGCCTAACAATTGGCGCGAATGCATTTTTGCATAATAACGTTAATATTTGGCGAATGTTTTTGCCACTGGTGCTGATCGCGATTGGCCTGACGATTATTTTTAATTTGTCGCAGCGCCAGCGCCGTATCGCAAAACAATCGTCGGACGATAATATGGTTGCCTCCTTCTCGGGCAACACGCGCAAGATAAAAGGCGAATTTGCAGGAAACTCTCTCTCGGCGGCGTTTGGTCAGGTGGATCTCGACCTGCGCCAAGCCAAGATAGAGGATGGTGCGGTGATTGATATTTTTGTTGTGTGTGGTGGCATCAATATTATTTTTCCAGACAACGTCATCGTCAAGACGCAGGTCAATAGTATCTTTGGCGGGGTAGAGGACAAAACCAATGCCGCCAAGAGTGCAAAAAAGACTGTCTACATTCGCGGCGACTGTGTCCTTGGTGGGCTCGAAATTAAATAATTAGAAAAACAATAATTCGCTACAACACGCTTCTTGCTAGCAACGAGAAGCGTGTTTGTTTTTTATGTCGAGATAGTGCAGACAGCGGAATGCGGGTTGAAGCTGATGCGATAGTAGGCTACTCGATCTTCAACTTCGCACTTGGCTGAGGAGCTTTACTAACGCTACTGGCAACAAGCCACATGTTTGTTGCATACAATTGATAAAATTTTTCGTTGCTGGATTGCTCATTGTCAAATATTGATTGTGGTATTGCAATGTGAGAATGGTTTAGTAACGTGCGTCAACGTTTTTTGATTTTTGTGTACGCTACTCGGCGAGGATTGCGATAGCTTTGCGGTATTTGCACATGATAGATTAATACGCCTCGCTAGTAATAATAATGTGCGCGACAGCAACGTACACAAAAATGTACTACTTACAAAAAAGAGTGTGCAGAGTCTTATGGTTTGCTAATTCACTTGCCCTTCTTGCAGAAATAGGTAAGATGAGCATAGTGCAAAAAGCATTCAAACTTTACCAAGCACGTCTTGCAAGTCTACCTTAGCTGCGGCACATACGCAAAGCATAAAAATGTGATGGTAAGATTTTTGCGTAAGGTATGCTTTGAGGTGGGTGAGCCAGAGCGCCGCGAATACCAGTATACCGTGCCAAGCATTCTTGCTATACTAAAATCATGAACCGTTGCCCCTGGGCTGAATTGAGCGATAACGAGCGCACCTACCACGATACTGAGTGGGGCGTGCCACTATATGATGACCAGAAATTATTTGAGTTGCTCTGCCTGGAGGGTGCACAGGCTGGCCTGAGCTGGAGCACGATTCTGGCTAAGCGGGCGGGCTACCAGCAGGCCTTTTACCAATTTGAAATCACAAAAGTAGCCGCCATGACGGATGCAGAGCTGGAGGCGCTTACTCACGACACGCGCATTGTTCGTAACCGGCGCAAAATTTACGCGGTGCGTAGCAATGCCCAGGCGGCGCTGCGGGCTACTCAACGCCATGGCAGCTTGCGGGCCTATCTGTGGGGTCTTGCGGGTGGTGCACCGGTGCAAAACCGCTGGCAGAGTGCACGTGATGTGCCTGCCGATACGGCTACGTCCCGGGCAATGAGCGCACAGCTCAAGCGGGATGGCTTTGCCTTCGTCGGCCCAACCACGTGCTACGCCTTTATGCAAGCCGCGGGGATGGTGAATGACCATATGGTGGGGTGCTTTCGATATGAAGAGTGTGCGGCGCTGAGCATTCACCCTGCATCAGAGTAAAAAGATATAGCTAGTTAGATTAATCGGGCTATATCTTGATGTGTAAGTACTTTTGGTTTTGCGGCTAGTGCGCTACAATAGACCCAGAGGCATTTTTGCGTAGCTTGTGGTGCGCAAAATGAGTGGCTATCACCCACGAAGCCTGCGGGAAGAAATTGGTTTGTTATTTTCATGGGGAAGCTGTGAACCTAAGGAGCCAAGAATAGACCCCGCCGCGAATGCTGCGACAAGGCAATAATCAAGTGCTGAAAGAGTATGGCTATTTCTGTCGTTCTGCCGGGAAATGCTAGAATCACTTCTTTTGGAATCGAGATGGTACCGTCCGCGCGAATACCCAGCGGATTCTCGAAGCCCAGAAGAGGTGATTTTAATTATATAAGGAGTAGCCATGCCATTGCCAGCTCACACGCCAGCCTTGCAGCACGCCATTTGCCACGAGTGCGCGGCGCTGTGGCTACTGCTCGAGGCGGCTCTCTACTCTGTATACCAAAAGCGAAAAGAAGTGGAGTACAACCATGCATGAATATTGGCAGCGGCGTACCTACGAGAAAGTACCCGCCTGCATTACAACGGCCCTGCCAGGCAGCGAGCAGTTTGCGTTACTCAAGCAAGATATGGGTATTTCTGATCGTTATGAAGCAACGCTTACAGAGCTGGCTATGCAGGGCAAGGCGGTGGTGTTTGCTGCAGTGGAGGACGGCCGTTATGTGGGACGGGTGACACTGCGGCATGATTGGACTGAGCGACCAGAGATTGATGAGCCATCAGTGAGGATTGAAGATGAGTACCCTGGCCTGCCGCAGATTAACGCACTTGAGGTGGCAGAACAGTATCGTGGCCGTGGTATTGCCTCGCAGTTACTCGCTGCAGCGGAGGATGAGGCGTGTCAGCAGGGGTTTGACCGAGTTGGCCTGGCGGTGGATGTTACCAACAAAATGGCGATGGGTATCTACGAGAAGCGTGGCTATATGTATCGATTGGTGGCAGGCAAGCCAACCTTTACCAGTATATACCACCGGACAGATGGCACTGACGAGGCTGGCGAGTACTACTTAATGACAAAGCAAGTGCGAGGTAAGGGGTGATGCAACCTGGGCGAATCCTTATCTATGGTGACTCGAATGTCTGGGGCGACAAGGGCTTTGGCGAGAATGGTGCTCTGTTGGGGCGCTATGCCGCCAAACAGCAATGGCCGAATATCCTCCAGCGATTACTCGGTGATGAGTATAACATTATTCAAGCAGGGCTGTGTGGACGGACAGCAGGGGAGTATGCAGAGCAAGCACCATATCTTGGTGGCAAGATTGGTTACGAAATAGCACTGCGAGAGGCTAGCCCGGTGGAGGGAGTGATTATTGCGCTTGGTGTGAATGATGCACAAAATGAAAGCGCTTCCAGCAAGCAAATTGTGGCTGATTTACAGTGGTATAGTACCTACACGCGGGCCTATGCAGCTGATAGCGAGAATGACATGGCTAGTGGCGGTAGTGTGTGGTATATTGCGCCTGCTATTGCGCCAGTTCAGCGCTATAAGAAGCCGTTTGCTAGCAAGCTACAGTGCATCAACGAAAAGCTATGTGCTACTCATACAACCATTAGCAATCCACTTGATGACAATGGCGACTATGCGCCTGAGATGGCATCCATTTTTCACAGCACGGGCATCAGCGAATGGCGCAGGCAATGTATAAGGCTATAAAGGAGGGTGTAACGAGATGAATCGACAGTATATAGCAGAACAACCACCGCAGGTACGTGTTGGCGTAGGTGTCTTTATCTTGCGTGATGGGAAATTCTTGATGCAGCAACGACAGGGGTCGCATGGTGCTGATACATGGAGTGTCCCTGGTGGTCATATCGAATATGGCGAAACGCCTGAGGAGGCAGCGATCCGTGAAGTACGCGAAGAGACAGGCTGTGAGATTGCTAACGTGCGCTTTGCTGCCGTCACGAATGATATCTTTGCTGATGACCACAAGCACTATGTGACGTGGTGGCTGACGAGCGATTGGCGGTGTGGCGAACCTTCTATTACCGAACCAGATAAATGTAAAGAACAGCGCTGGGTAGACTTTGACACGCTGCCGCAACCACTGTTTTTACCCTGGAAGCAACTGCAGCACAGTGAGTTTATAACGCAGATTCGACACACAGTATCACAAAGCAGGCAAGGAGGAAGTGTATGACAAAAATAACCTATTTCGTCCATGGTACGACGACGGATAATGAAGCTGGTAAAGCGACTGGCTGGTTGCCTGGTGAGTTGTCGGCAGTGGGGGTTCAGCAAGCGCAGGCGCTACCAGAGCAAGCGGCCGATACTAGCTTTACTGTGGTATTTTGCTCGGATCTTGGTCGAGCGATCGACTCGGCACGGCTTGCTTTTGGTGCGACGCATCAGATTGTTATTGATAAACGGCTGCGCGAAGCAAATTATGGTGATAATAATGGCAAGGATGGGGTATTTAAGGCTAGTTTGCTCCCCTTTGTTGATACACCGTTTCCGCACGGCGAGAGCTACCGCGATGTAGAGGCGCGCATGCGTGACTTTGTGGCGATGCTGCAGCGCGACTATGCTGGCAAGCACATTGCTATCGTGGCGCACGAAGCACCGCAGCTTGCGCTGGACGTTATTCTTGGTGGTAAGACCTGGCCAGAGGCAATAGCAACCAATTGGCGCGAAGTTGGCTCGTGGCAGCCTGGGTGGGTGTATGATGCAGAGGTAATAGAGGGGGCAAATGAATAGTACATCACAAGACGCTTACCTGGCGGTCAATGACAGGGAGAAGATGTGCGCAACCTCTCTTACGCAGCTTCGCATCGCCCTTGCTGCCAGCTGGACTGCGCGGACGGCCTCTCCGCTGGTGGCCTGGACGCCACACAACCCAAGCAGCGGGCAGTGTGCTGTCTCGGCCCTGGTGTTGCAGGATTATTGTGGTGGCGAGATTTGCCGCTGCGTAGTGGCGGGCACGCCGCATTATTTCAACCGCATTGATGGCCAGGTGGTGGATAGCACGGCCGCGCAGTTTGGCGCGGTGGCGATTGATTACGATACCTCTACCGTGCGCAGCCGCCAACGGATTCTTCGTCACGCCGACACCCGCTGGCGGTACGAGCTGCTGAAGGGACGGGTGGAGCGGTTTTTGGCTGAGCTGGACGGAGGGTGAGGGTGTCTGGAACGAAAAGACCCCGCAGGGACCGTAACCGCAGCGAGGGATTTTCACTATTGAATACCTGCATTGTACGACACAATTGATAATAAATCAAGGAGGAAACCAATGAAATTCACACATGGAACACGCCGCCGAGCGGCAGAATACGAGAAGGACTGGGTGCAGCGCTGGAAGGACGACCAGACGTTTGAGAAGTCGGTGGCGCAGCGGCCAGCGGATAATGCCTACGTCTTTTATGATGGGCCGCCGTTTATCACTGGCGTGCCGCATCATGGTACGCTGCTGAGTTCAATCGTTAAGGACGCGGTGCCGCGCTACTGGACAATGAAAGGCAAGCGTGTGGAGCGCCGCTGGGGCTGGGACTGTCATGGTCTACCGGCAGAGAATTTCGTCGAAAAGCAGATGAATATTGTGGATCGGCGGCAGATTGTGACGAGTAGCGACCAGCCAGCACCACTGGATAAAGACGGCCAGCCGTTGCCAACCATCAGCCTGGAAAAATACATCACCAAGGCGCGCGAAAGCATGGTGGCTAATAGCGAGACGTGGCAGGGCGTGATCGACCGTATTGGTCGCTGGGTAGACTTTACAGGTGCCTACCGCACCATGGACAAGGACTTTATGGAGAGCGTCTGGTGGGCCTTCAAGCAGCTATACGAGGCTGGCAAAATCTATGAAGGCGAAAAGGTGCTGATGTACGACACCAAGTTTGCTACCCCTGTTAGCAAGGCAGAAGTGACCATGGACAACGACGCCTACCAGACAGTGACCGACCCAAGTGTGTATGTGAAGTTTAAGTTAAAAGATAGTAAGGCGAGTCGCAAAATAGTACTAAATGAGCATTCAAAAGTCTTGTTTGTATGTAATGCAAATGCCGCGCGCTCGCAGATGGCGCAGGGATTTTATAACCACTATTCTCACTCTCAAAATGCCGATTCGGCTGGGTTGAACCCAGAGAAAAAATGGGACGAAGCTCCAACGTTGAGTGATTTTGAAGCCATGAACTATAAGCCAGCTAAAAGCAGCGAGACGATGCAAGAAGTGGGCATCGACATTACTGGACATAAACGACAACTGCTTACGGCCGATAAGCTAGGTGATTATGATTTGATCGTTAATCTAGCGGAAAAATCCCAGACGCCAGAGTGGCTCAGGGGCGATAATGTTATTTGGTGGAACGTGACTGATCCACGTAACGAGAGTGTCGAAAAAAATCGGATAGCGCGTGATGAAATTGAGCAGCGAGTAAAGCAACTTTTGAACGGTGAAATAGTTGATGATACGCAAAAGCCAGCAGGCTTTGACGAATGCGAGAGGAGTTATGTCGGTGCTTTGTTGGTGGATACGAATGGCAAACTCATTGCGCAGCAGCGAGATGATAGGCCAGGCATCACAAACCCAGGGATGGTGAGTCTCTTTGGCGGGACGAGCCATGAGGGCGAGTCGCCAATTGAGACGCTGCGCCGTGAAATTCAGGAGGAGCTTGAGCTTGAAGTAAATTCGAGCAATCTACTACTACAGACCGTCAAGCATGAAAATGGAACGAATGTTGCATGCTCCATCTATATTGTTACTGGTGTGGACGCTGAAAAACTCAAACTACATGAGGGTGCAGGCTTTGCCACAGGTACGCCAGAAGAGTTGCTAAGCCGTCCCGTAACGGGTGTAACTCAGCAGGCGATTGAAGCATTTATGGCGCAGCGCAAAGATATTTCGCAGTACAACTTCGTCATCCTCCACGGCTATACGGGGAGTAATCAGACGAATTTCATCCCGTGGCTCAAGGCTGAGTTGGAGCAACGAGGAGCGAGAGTGCAAGCGCCGCAGCTTCCCAATACGGACAACCCAACAGAGGTTGAGCAGGTGCAATATGTGCTTGACAATGTTGCATTTGATGAGAATACTGTCCTGGTCGGCCATAGCCTAGGTGGGTTGGTTGCGATGCGCGTGCTGGAGAAATTGCCACACAAGATTCATCACCTCATGATGGTAGCACCAGCAATCTTGCCGCAATTTTATCAGGGAAACGATGATATCGACACAGAAACAGGTGAGAGAAAACGGTTCATTGATCACTTTAGTTATGACTTTGATTTCGGCAAAATAAGTAGCCAGGCGGTGCATAAGACAATCTTGCAAGATAATAACGATTCGGAATCGCGCAAACCGTCTATGCGGTATATTGCTGAGAATATTGGTGCAACACTGTGCAAAACAGTTGCAAACAAAAGGCATTTTGTGGCAGAGCAAGAACCATTTATTCTTGAAACATTGTTGACAAATGAGGATAGTGATGACGCCTTCCTTCTCGCCTGGACGACCACGCCATGGACACTGCCAGCTAACCTGATGCTGGCCGTCAACCCAGATATGACGTACTGCGAAGTGAAGATATCAAAGGGTACAAAAAACGTGTTCTTGATCTCGGGTAAGCATGCCTACGCATCGCGTGAGTACTATCCACGGCTGAAGCAGCAGCTTGAGCAACAGGGGTATACAGTAACGATCATTGACCACATTAACCCCGATAGCCCAGACTTAACAGAGAATGTAGAGCAGTTGGCGCAATACAACTTTACTCATGCGCATGTGGTGACGCATTCGCTGGGTGCAGCAACATTCCTGAAATATTTGCAGGATGCTAATGTGACGGTTGCATCACTGACGATGATTGCGCCAGCATGTGGTATGTCAAACAGTAGTGATGAGCAATGGAAGCAAGAATCGGGCTATGTCGATCTCGCGGTTGATCTCTCCCAAGTGCGACGAAAGATTGCCCAGCGACCGACTATTATCTATTCGGACGATGCTGATGTGCTTAACCAAGGTTTTGCACAGCTTGGCAAAGAGCTCGGTGCAGCGATGCAGTATGAGCCAGGTAAAGGGCATTTCTTTACGGCAGAGAAGAGCTTAGCGCCGGAGATTACACTGCCATTAAGCGAAAAACTCATCCTTGCCGAAGAAGCCCTCGAGCGCACTCTGCAGGATGAAAAGCACCAGCCACTTGATTACGACGTGCTGCGTACTTTCCCAGGTAGCGAATTGGTGGGTAAGAAATACCAGCCGCTGGGTACCGGCTCGACCTGGCCAGGCAGTGACAAGATTCACACTATCTACGCAGCGGATTTTGTTACGAATGAATCGGGTACGGGCATCGTCCACATTGCGCCGGCCTATGGTGAGGATGACTTTGAGCTTGGTAAGGCTAATGGCATCGCGCCCTTCCATGTGATTGACGACAACGGTTACTACACTGATAGCAATTACAAAGGTCTGGAGGTATGGGACAACAACAAGTTCATTGCCAAAGACCTGAAAGAAAAGGGCGCGGTGTGGAAGATTGAGTACATTCGTCACGAATACCCGTTCAACCCGCGTAGCAAGCAGCGCATCATGTACCGGGCCATCCCCAGCTGGTTCTTCGCCATCCAGGGGCAAAAGCCGCTGATGCTAGAGCAAAATGAGCATATCAATTGGTTCCCGCACCACCTCAAGCACGGCCGTTTTGCCAAGAACATTGAGCAAGCACCTGATTGGAACCTGAGCCGTGACCGCTTTTGGGCGACGGCCATGCCAGTGTGGAAGGGCGACCGCGGCACGGTGAGGGTGGTTGGCTCGTACGCGGAGCTGAAGGAACTGAGCGGCGTGGCGCTGGATGATTACCACCGCCCATGGGTAGACGATATCACCTTTACGATTGACGGCGAGACATTTACTCGCATCGACAAGGTGCTGGACTGCTGGTTCGAGAGCGGCAGCATGCCGTTTGCCCAGTTGCACTATCCGTTTGAAAACCAGGCCAAGTTTGAGCAGAATTACCCGGCGGACTTCATCGTTGAGTACATCGGCCAGGTGCGGGCGTGGTTCTACTATGTGCACGCCGTCAACGCCGCCTTGGCCGAGATCGGCGCCTTTGGTAAGGCCGGCGCCCAGCACAAAAACGCCTACAGCAACGTCATCACCACCGGCGTGGTGGCGGGCAATGACGGCCGCAAGATGAGTAAATCCCTCGGCAATTTTACCGACCCGAACGAGCTGATGGATAAGTTTAGTGCTGATAGTTTGCGCTTCTTGCTGCTGAGTAGCCCGCTGCTCAATGGCGAGGACTTCGCGCTGCACGATAAGGATGTGGGCGATGTGGCGAGGAAGCTGGCGATGATTTGGAATATGTATGATTTCTTCACGATGTACGCCGAGGTCGACGAGTTCACATTTCCGTACGATACGGCGTCTTCGGATGCGTTTCTCGTTCACCGTATCACCAATACGGCTCACTCCGATACTCCCGAATCCTTGTCTCGCACTGGAACTGAGAACTCGTTCCAGATCAGTGTCGATATTGATAAATTATCTAACCCCCTCGATATCTGGATTATCAGCCGCTTGCATGAGCTGATGGCGGAGGTCGAGAAGCAGATGGATGCGTATAATATCCCTGATGCACTCAGTCCAATTTTGCCGTTCCTGGATGACGCCAGCAACTGGTATGTGCGCCGCAGCCGCCGCCGCTTCTGGCGATCATCAAAAGGGGCCGCGGGCGCTGAAGATGATGGTGACAAGAGCGACGCCTACCGCACGCTGCACTATGTGCTGGTGCGCCTCGGCTACCTGCTGGCACCGTTTACGCCGTTCTTGGCCGAGGAGCTATACCATAATCTAACGGGCGATAGTGAGTCGATCCACCTCAAGGATTGGCTGCCAGCTGGTGAGGTGAATGAGCAGGTGCTGGCTGATATGGCTCGCACGCGTGAGCTGATCAACAACGGACTAAGCTTGCGTATGCAGAAAGATGAGAAACAGGAGTCGGTAAAGGTACGCCAACCTTTGCAAGAGTTTGTATATCCAGGGGGTCAGTTAGCTACATACTATGAGAGCATTATTGCTGAGGAGTTAAATGTGAAAAATGTCATTAATTCTCCTGTGGCAGCTGGTTATGGAGCATCTGGGCTAGTTGAAGGTTTAGTATTTCTTCCGTTTGGTGGTAGCAGTATTGCGCTTAATAAAACCATCACCCCTGAGCTCAAACGCGAAGGTTTGATGCGTGAAGTCATTCGCCACGTGCAGAGTGCGCGCAAGAAGGCTGGGCTGCAGGTGGATGATCGGATCGTGCTGCACCTGACGGTCGGGGCTGAGCCCGCCAGTGCCAGCCAGCCGGCAGCGCCAAGCCAGGCGCAACCAGCTAGTGACGCAGCCGCGCAGCTGCGCCAAGCCCTGGCCGAGCACGCCGACACAATCGCCAGCGAAACCCTCGCCACAATGGCGCCCCAGCACCTGGCTGATGCACTCTACCACACCACGGCCATGGTAGACGGCGCTGAGCTGCAGGTGAGCCTCGCCAAAGCATAGGACTACAAGGAATAACATGCTCAGCTCGAGTGGCGCATCAGTCGTGAGACGCCACTCGAGCTTGGTGGCTGGCAAGATTTGAGTTTCTATAGCCATACTCATCTCTTGCGCCAGCCCAGCATCCTCACCAAAAATATTGAGAGACCAGCTACGAAACAAGCAGAAAGTACAGAGCGACAATTGCTACAATGGGGTTATAAACCTGCACGATAACTGAATATCATGACTAAACCACCCATCACACCTACCCCCTCACTACGCCAACGCCTGGCGGGGCTGTGGCTGGTGGTGCGGATTATTTGGCGGGAGGCACCGCTGACAATCGCCGTCCAAGCGGTGGGAGCGGTGCTGTCGGCGGTACTGTCACTGGCCACGGCATACTATGCGGCTCTTGCGACAACGGCTTTGGCCGAGGCATATGCGACGGGTGGGCAGCCGCAGCAACTCCTTACCTATGTGGTGGTGACTGTAGTGCTGGGTGTGGTGGCGAGTGTGTGGTCGGTGGTGCAGGGGTATTACGACCAAGTGTCGCGCTATCGCATCGAGGCTGCCATGAGCGACCACATGTATGCCCGCCTCCATGCGCTGGATTTTTGGCGCTACGACGACCCTGCGACCATTGATATGTTTGATAAAGCGCAGCGCTTCGTCCAGTCATTTTCGTACCTCTTTATCCAACTGGTGCGAATGCTGACGGCGCTGGTGTCGCTGGCAACAAGCCTGTGGATGGTGATGATGGTGAGCTGGTGGCTGGGGCTACTCGTGCTTGTGGCGCTTGTGCCAAGTAGTGTGGTGCAGGTGCGGCTGTCGCGTTTGCAGGCTGGTCACTGGCGCGAGCAGGTGGCGACGCGGCGGCGCATGGCGTGGATCGAGCACATCCTTAGTCGACCGAACTTCATTGCTGAGCTGCGTCTCTATGGAGTGATTCACCATCTGCTTGGTGAGCGAGCAGCACTGCGGGATAAAGATCGGCTGCGGGTGCTTGGCTACGAGCGCCGCTTTATGGGGCAGCGCCTGGGCGGAGAGATTATCCAGGCGGCAGCAGAGGTAGTGGCGCTTGCTTGGGTGGTGCTGGAGATCGTGGCACACCGCCAGCCGATTGGGCAATTTGTGCTCGTGCAGCAAATGGTAGAGCGAGTGATGAGCGAGATGGACAGCGTGATCAATACATATAATATGATTGACGAAGACCTCGCCACCATGACAGATTACCAGCGGTTTATGGCGCTGCCGGTTGCAAGTCATGCAGCCACCATCGATGAGGTGACGCTGCGCGATGCGATCGCAGTGCAGCAAGTATCATTTTGCTATCCAGGTACGCAGACGGCAGTGCTGCGTGATATTTCTTTCACGATTCGCCGTGGTCAGCACATTGCCATTGTGGGTGAAAATGGCGCTGGCAAGAGCACGCTCGTAAAGCTGCTCACCGGCCTGTATCAGCCCAGCAAAGGCAGCATTACCATTGATGGGCACGATCTCCGCCATATCGACCCAGCAGCCTGGCACCGGCAATTGGCTGTGCTGGGGCAGGAGTTCATCCGCTATGACTTCGCCACGGCGCACGAGAATGTCTGGTATGGTGATGTCTCGCAGCCGGTAGATACAGCGCGCCGCGATGCTGCGCTGCGCCAGGCCGAGGCGGCCGATTTTGTCCACAAGCTCCCTCATGGTGGAAACAGCTATATCAGCAAATGGATGGAGGCAGATGACCACGAAACAGGGGTCGATCTATCCGGTGGGCAGTGGCAACGCCTGGCCTTGGCGCGCAACTTATATCGCAATGCGCCCATCATCATCCTCGACGAGCCCACCAGCGCCATTGACGCCGCCGCCGAAGCGCGCATCTTTCGCCACCTCTTTGCTCAGCAAGGCAAGACTATCATCACCATTAGCCACCGCTATAGTACTGTTAAGAAGGCGGATGCCATCTACGTTATCGCCCACGGCCGCATTGTTGAGTGTGGCACTGCCACTGCATTGATGGCGCAGCGTGGTGCATTCTATGAGATGTTCAAAGAACAGATATAGTTTGGTATAATAGGGGCGTGGCGCCGTGGCCGAGAGGTTAGGCAGAGCTCTGCAAAAGCTCGTACAGCGGTTCGAGTCCGCTCGGTGCCTCCATGTGTTATTATTTTTGGAATGCTTTATACCAGCCCATTTGCTGTGCGGTGTGTCGCTTGTGGCAATTCGCACAGAGGATGCGGCATTTTTTCATTTCGACCACGACGTCTGGCCACGAGTATCCCAGTCGGACTGCTTGCGAGATGCTAAAGCGTTTCGACTTTGGGTCGATATGGTCAAACTCTAGTACACGAATATCGTTCTCGCCACAGATTGCGCACGATTTATCACGCAAATAAGCAAGCATATTGTGGCGAAATTCAGCGCGCAGTCGCTCGCGGCGCTGCTTGGCACGCTGCTGGTAAGCTGCTTGGTTCTTGCGATAGTGCTCAGCGTGGGTCGTGCGGCGCTGAGCTTTGTAACACTGCTTGCATTGGGTATGGCGTGTGCCAGTCGCAGTGTTCCTCACGAAAAAGTCGCTTTTTGGCTTGTGTTCGCCACATTTTGAGCATAGTTTCATGATTCGTAAAAATAGGTTATGACATCAGTAGATCGCGCAGCTCGGGGAAGGTTGGTTGGAAGAAATGATTGCGATCTTCGAAAATATGCGCCTGAGCAGTCGGCACGTCTCGCTGAAATTTAGCAAGCTCTGTAAAAGGCACAACCGGGTCATCTTTACTGTGGAATAGGTGGATCTCCTTTGCTGATTTTTCGAGTCCTGTGGCGCTTACTACCTGAAAGCTACCGAGGTCTTCATTCGATTCATCGTCATAGCACGGCGAAACTAGCACGAGCCGCCGGACTGGCATATGCAGTGGTGATTCATGCAAGTACTTTGCCAAAAACATTGCGCCCAAACTATAACCAACCAGCTGAACGTCATCACCAAGCAGAGGTAATAACTTTTCAAAGTATATTTTCCACTCAGCGTAGTGAGCATTTTGCTTATTAGGGAAATCTGGCAGCAAAACATCGGCGTCGACGATTTCCTGTGCCAGCCAGTCACGCCATTTTTGCGCCCACAGTAGCCGTTCGTACTGCAGCTGGCTATTCTTTAGATTATTCAAGTAATTTTCGTAGCTATTAAAGCTTGATCCGCCGTGAATTATTACAATTTGCTTCATAAACATAGTATAATACAAGCAGCACATGGCTGCTATGCCAGAAGTGCGACTGCAAGCGCGAGTGGCGGAACTGGTAGACGCGAGGGACTTAAAATCCCTTGGCCAAAAGCCGTGCGGGTTCGATTCCCGCCTTGCGCACCAGGCATGATATAACAGAGAAAACCACTTGAGGAGAGTGGTTTTTCGTATACATAGCCAGAAGGGTGAGTGTGGCGGCATTCGTGCTGGCCACTAACCCAAGATTTATTGTAGAATTACCATAGCGGCTAGTATAAGTCACACAATTTGCTATAATAAGGCTATAACCAAAAAGGAGAAACGACACTATGACAATAGCATTAATCGTTTTGCTCGGCGTGATTGGCCTGCTCGTTTTGTTTGGCATCTTCATGTGGGCAACGTACAACAGCTTGGTCAAGCTGAAGATCCGCGTGGACGAAGCTTGGAGCGACATTACTGTCCAGCTTAAGCGCCGAACAGACCTCATCCCGAACTTAGTGGGCACTGTGAAGGGCTATGCGTCGCACGAGAAGGAGGTCTTCGAGAACGTGGCAGAGGCTCGCAGCGCCATCATGAATGCCCAAGGCGTGCAAGAGACGGCTGCGGCAGAGAATATGATCGAGGGTGCTCTGAAGAGCTTGTTTGCCGTAGCAGAGGCTTACCCAGAGCTCAAGGCCAACCAAAACTTCATCCAGCTGCAGCAAGAGCTGGTAGACACTGAGGACAAGATCCAGGCAGCGCGCCGCTTCTACAACGGTGGTGTGCGCGACCTCAACACTCGCATTGCTATGTTCCCCGCCAACATCGTGGCTGGCATGCTGGGCTTCAAAGCTCGCGAGTTCTTCGAGGTCGAAGACCGTGCCAGTGTCGAAAACCCAGTGCAGGTGCAGTTCTAGGCATCACGCGTAGTATAGCGAAACCGCCCTCGATGGAGGGCGGTTTGTTATTATTTTGCAACAGTATAAGGGCTGTGATGTCAGGTTGTATGTCGTTCTTGGTGAGGGGTGCTTGAGAAGAGTTATGGCTACAGCGAGCGGCTTATCGCTTGGCTGAGAGTGTTTTATCTAGAAGGTGGGGGATTTGAGTAATAAAAATAATTGCAATGATTAGAGTGCTAGAGTGCTGCCAGCAGGTGAGAACATCGCGAGAGGCGAACATGACAAGCAGAGCAAGAGAGGGTAGACACCCTTCTAGGATGGATGTCATGTTCGATAGGGATGTCACACGAAGAAGTGCACAAACCACCCTGACACTAGCGTGAGAGTAATGAGGATAAATAGTCTCAAATACTTCTCTAGGTCAGAGCAATTGCTCCGCTCCCCTGATGACGAGCCATTAATAAGACTCGCGGTTAGCATGATGCCAAGAGATTGAAACATGCTGATTTGTGGCACTCCAAAAATGGGAACAATAAACCAGCCCCAAAGTAGGCTAAACGTCCACACTCCGAGAAATCCGGATGCAAACACAAGTACACACTCAGCAATGACGGTGCCCCTAGTCTTCGTCTCTTTCTCGGTAATGGTGATTCTGACGTCACTCATCATCTTACTCTCTCCCCACCCAAGCGGACGCTTGTGTAGACTAACACTGGTCGACGCTCGGATGCGGCGACTCAAGGTGGGGTGCTGGGGCGCGGCGATGTAGCCATGCCTGGGCAGCCCACCTTGAGCGGTATGCTCTGCTTGTCAAACAACACTTTTGGACAAAATGCGAACATATGTCAACAAAAGCTGATATATATATATCAATAAATGAGGGGCGAGTCAAGTGGGTGCAACGTAGGCCCAAAACCTCACTAATAGTCAGCGCAGAGAATGCGGCGCTCGGAGATTAACGCGAGTGCCTGCAAAACCACCATTATCTGCTACAATATATCTATGTACAGAGCAATTGCACACAACAAACGTAATACAGTTATTTTGATGATCGTCTTCGTCGCGATGGTGGCGGTGATTGGCCTGGCGGCGCAGTTGATTATGAATAGCCGCGGCATGCAGGGCAACCTCACGATCTTTTGGGGGACGTTCATTGGGGCGCTGATCTATGCATTGGTGCAGTACTTCATCGCTTCTAAGCTTGCCATGAGTATGACTGGCGCGGTGGAGATTCGCAAGGCGGACAACCCCCGTTTGTGGCGCATCGTTGAGAATCTTGCTATCACCGTGGGGCTACCGATGCCGCAGGTGTATATTATCGACGACCCAGCGCCCAACGCCTTTGCCACCGGCCGCGACCCCAAGCATGCCATTGTGGGCGTGACGACGGGTCTGCTGGAGATTATGGATGACCGCGAGCTGACCGCTGTGCTGGCGCACGAGATCGGGCATGTCCAGAATTACGATATTCGGGTGAGTATGATTACCTTTGGCTTGGTGAGTGCGATCGGCCTCGTGTCGGACATTGCGCTGCGCATGCTGTGGTTCCGCGACAATGATGACCGCGAGACTAATCCGGTGCTACTGGTGCTTGGTATCGTCGCCATCATCCTTGCACCCATCGTAGCGGCCATTATGCAAATGGCAGTGAGTCGCCAGCGTGAGTACCTGGCCGATGCCACTGGTGCGCTCACCACGCGCGACCCAGCTGGCCTGGCGAGCGCACTGGGCAAGCTGCAAATGTACACTCGCCCGATGGAGAAGCAGGTGAGCTCGAGTGCTAATATGTTTATGGTCAATCCGCTCAAGCCGGGGTTCTTTAGCCGGTTGTTTAGCACCCACCCGCCGCTCGAAGACCGCATCAAGCGTCTCAACGAAGATATGAATAAATGGTAGGGTCGTGCCTGTGGCAAAAAAAACAACGAAGTCAACTCGCCGCTCAGCCTCACGCACCGCTCTCACGGTGGCTACGAGCCAACATCGCTCAAAAAAAGAGGCAAAACACCCTGGCGTTGCAAAAAATGCAACACCATCCTCTCGTGGTGCTGCTTCTGCAAAAGCCCGCTCGCAGCACGCGGATGATACTCCATCAGAGCTGCCCAGCTGGCGCACCAACCTCCATTGGCGTACCTGGTGGGCTCGTGGTGGCAGGGTAGTGGCGAGTAGTCGCCAATGGTTGCATAATCTACAACAGCGACGACCACATCGGAGCTTCCATCGCACGCGCCGGCGCGATTATGCGCGGTCGCTGCAATTGCCAGGCTACATTGCCTTTACTGCGCAAGTGATGCGCATGGTGCGGGCGCACTGGAGGACGTTGTGCCTCTTGGCGGTGTTTTATGCCGTGCTGCTCTTGGCGCTGGGGGCAATTACCAACCAAGCGATGTACGACCGCCTGCAAAGCATGCTGGCAGAGTCGGGCAAGGATATCCTCACTGGTGCCTGGGGTAAGCTAGGCGAGGCAGGACTCCTCATGGTGACGGCCTTTGGCACGGGCAGTGGCAACCTCAGCGCCGACCAGCAGCTCTATGTGGTGCTGGGCTTTTTGCTGGTGTGGCTCACCACAGTGTGGCTGCTGCGCGAGTACAAGGCAGGGCGAGCGCCACGCCTGCGCGATGGGCTGTATAATGCCTGTGCACCACTGGTAGCCACGCTGATGGTTGTCCTCATCTTCCTCGTGCAGCTTATCCCGCTGGGGGCGATGGCGCTGGTGTATATTGGCCTGTCGAGCAATGGGGTGATTAGCGAGGGCTTTGGCTCGATGCTCTTCTATGTGCTACTAGCTACTGTGGCAGTACTGACGCTCTATTGGGGCACGAGTACCTTCATTGCGCTTGTGGTGGTGACGCTGCCTGGTATGTACCCCATGCGGGCGCTGGCAGCGGCGGGTGACCTGGTGGTAGGGCGACGGCTGCGGATTTTGTACCGGCTGCTGTGGCTGTTTGGCAGTGTGGCAGTGCTGTGGTGTGTGGTGATGATCCCCGCTATTCTCCTTGATGCCTGGCTCAAGCACCTCTGGCAATGGTACGCCTCTGTGCCAACGATGCCCGTCCTGGCGGGCTTCATCAGCTCGGTGACGGTAGTGTGGTGCGCAGCGTATATCTACCTCCTTTATCGCAAGATTGTTGATGATACGGCAGCGCCAGCGTAGGGTGGGCAGCCATCATAGTATCGCTTGAGGCCTAGTTTTGGGTGAGTAATGTGGGTGATTGATGGTGGAGAGAGCTTCGCTTGGCCGCGTAGTGGCTTTTGTGATAGCAAAAAGCTGAGGTTCTTTGTCTTATACTTACTAATAGGCACTCTCGAATTCAATGGCGGGGCAAGTTGTCATTGTGTATTGCATTCTCTAACAGGGTAATATTGAATGTAAATCTTAAAAATTTTGCTCTCTTTGCGTTAGCTCACCCTCCCTACACTTCATCCGATGGAGTGTGAGAATCTGTCATTGTGCTGACAGATTCTCAGCCCAACGCAAGAGGTCGATATCCAGTGAATATCGACCCTTATAGTGTTCCTGAGGAGGGAGTGTGGGGAGGGTGAGCGTGAGAGAACGCAAGGGGCTTTAGATCAGATACATACCAATTTTGCAGGATGTTTATACTAAATCCTCTCTTAAAAAAGCTGCGCCCACCGCCAAATTCCGCTATACTAAAGGCAGTAAGGAACCACTATGACACAAGACAAACATTTGGCACCACCCACCTCATCGCCAGCTCAGCGCAGTGCCGAGTTGCGCCAGCTGCTCAATCGCTATAGCTACGAATATCATGTGCTCGATGCGCCCAGCGTGAGCGATGCGGTGTATGACAGCCTCTTTGCCGAGCTCAAGCAGCTCGAGGCCGCGCACCCGGCGCTCATCACGCCCGATTCGCCCACCCAGCGGGTTGGCAACGTCCTCAAAGGTGGCTTTGCCAAGGTGCAGCACCGCCGGCGGATGGTCAGCCTCAACGACGTTTTCGATACAGCAGAGGTCGAGGCCTGGGTGCAGCGCATGGATAAGCTCTTGCCGGGGCATAGGCACGAATTTTTTGCCGATATCAAGATGGATGGCTTGGCCTGCGCACTCATCTATAACGATGGCGTGTTGGTGCAGGCCGTCACACGGGGCGATAGCTACGTTGGCGAAGATGTAACGAATAATGTGCGGACGATCCGCAATGTGCCGCTACGTCTGCGTGAAGCACCGGGCTTCGAGCATCTGCTGCAGGGCAGGACGGAGATCCGTGGGGAAATCGTCATGCTCAAGCGCGACTTTGCGGCGCTCAACCAGCGGCAGCAAGCTGCTGGCCAGCCAGCCTTTGCTAACCCGCGTAACCTCGCGGCTGGCACTATCCGCCAGCTTGACCCAGCACTCGTGGCGCAGCGCCCACTTCATTTTCGGGGTTACGATGTCATCCGTGATGATGCGGCTGAGGTACCGACCAACAGCTATGCTTATGATGCCTTGACAGCACTAGGTATCACACGCAACCAGCAAGCGGCGGTCTTTACCAACCTAGCCGAGGTAATGAATTTCGTCCAGCAGTGGGGCGAGCAGCGCCGTGATTTGCCGTTCAATACTGATGGTCTCGTAATCAAGATCAACAATCGCGCTCTCTACGACCGCCTGGGTATGGTGGGTAAGAATCCGCGTGGTGCAGTGGCCTACAAATATGCAGCCGAGCAAGCGACTACCATTGTGCGCGATATCGTCATTAGCATTGGCCGGACGGGTGCTGCCACACCAGTAGCGGTGTTCGACCCAGTCGTCGTGGCTGGCACGACGGTGCAGCACGCCAGCCTGCACAATGCCGACGAGATTGCTCGGCTCGATGTGCGGCGTGGCGATACTGTGGTTATCTTCAAGGCGGGGGATATCATCCCGCAGGTCGAGCGAGTGCTGCCAGAGCTGCGCCCAGCTAATACCGAGCCGATTGATTACCCAGCTGAGCTCCAGCGCCAATATCCCGAGCTGCAGTTCGAGCGGCCTGCTGGCGAGGCAGTGTACCGGGTGCGCGGCGCTAGTAGCTCGCTCATTCTCACGCGCGCCCTCACGCACTTTGCATCCAAAGGAGCACTGGATATCGACACACTTGGTGAGAAGAATGTCGCTGCATTGGTCGAGGCTGGTTTGGTACATGACCTAGCTGATATTTATACGCTAGGGAAGGAGGATCTTCTCCGGCTTGATCGCTTCGCCGAGGTCTCAGCGCAGAAGCTCATCGATGCTATTGCTGTTGCAAAGCAGCCACCGCTCGAGCGCTTCCTCTATGGCTTGGGCATCCGCCACGTGGGTGCGCAGACGGCAATCGATATCGTGAAACATTTTGCAGATAATTCAAAACACGACGTGCCTCAGCAGGGTAGTGTGAATAATAATCATAATAATTCAGAAAAAAATATATCTCTTGATGAACCGCAAGCACCCGTCAATACACTTGCAAATGACAAGCCATTGCTCGGCTTTCTGCGCTCTGCCACGCTCGACCAGCTGCAGGAGATTGATGGCATCGGCGTGGTAGTGGCTGAATCGATTGTCGCGTGGTTCAGCGATGCAGATAACATTGCCTTGCTGGATAAATTTGCCCAATGTGGTGTCGTGCCACGGCTCGTGCAATCGTCACAGCAGCTCGCTGGTCAAAAATTCGTCATCACTGGCACATTGCAAGCAATGAGCCGCGACCAAGCAGCTGAAAAAATCCGTGCTCTGGGTGGTACCTTCCAGAGTAGCGTCAGCAAGGATACCACCTACCTCGTTGCTGGTGGCAAGGTTGGTGCGAGCAAGCGAGCCAAGGCGGAGAAGTATGGTACAATGATCCTCACCGAAGAACAATTTTTAACCCTTATCCAATAAACAGGAGAAAGATATATGGCAACCCCAGAACAACCACAAAGAGATGAATTAATCGCTGCAGTAAAAAGCATGGCGCCGTTTCCAATTCTCATGGCAACCTTTATGCTCGTGTATGCTGTGTGGTTTGGTGTGGCGTGGGGCACTATTGGCTGGGCAGTCTTTGCACTATTTGGTGTGTATGCGGCATGGCTGATTTTTTGCGGTGTGCAGCATATCCGTGTGACGAAAAAATTGCCCAAGCCAGCACCAACGCCAGTCAGCAAGCGGATCGCTAAGCAGATGCAGCTGCTGAGCACGGTCACGGTGTCGTATGCACCGCTTTGGATTATCTTTGCGCTGCTTGGTATGTTTCAGCAGCAGATTTATATCATGCCGGTGCTTGTGCTGACCGTTGGGCTGCACTTCATTCCGCAGGCAAAGATCTTTGACCGGACGATCGATTATTATCTTGCACCTCTCCCCATCTGCACGGCATTGATTGGCTTCTACCTTGCCTTCGCAACGAGTACTTCGTGGCAAATGGTCTATGCCATCAGCAGCATTGGCGGGGCACTCGCAACCGCAGGGTATGGACTATATATGGTGCTAGGCCACAAACAACTCATGAACCAAATAAACCACGCGTAAGAGTTATACGACGCCGCACACGTAGTCAGCTGGCTTGCAAAAAGCAAGCGAAAATAAACGCATAGAATCATCTGAATACATCGCACTATGATTCAAAAATATGATCCTAGAAAGGAGAAATGGTAAATAATGGAAATTAATAACAACAAGAGCAAAATCACACTAGATATCAGTCTATAACAGAGGTAGTATCATGAATATGACAGACAATACGCACAACAAATCAACCATGGCTGGCTTCTTTCTAGATGGCTGGTATGTCTTTGATAACTTCGCGCCATGCCAGGTTGAGTGGCGTGGCGTGCTGTACCCCACGAGCGAACATGCCTACCAAGCGGCGCACTTTTTTGGCACCAATCCAGCTCGGGCTGAGCAGGTGCGCTTATGTCGCTCGCCGCGCTTAGCGTCTGATTTTGCCAACCAGCATAAGGCTGAAGAAGACCCCAATTGGGACGATAAAAAGGTGGCAATTATGGAAGAAATTGTACGCTGCAAGCTTGCTCAGCACGATCTTGTGCGCGAGACACTCATTGCATCGGGCGACCGATATATTGTGGAGATGAATGACGATGACAGCTTTTGGGGTTGGGGTAGCGACCATGCTGGGCGCAATGAGCTTGGCAAGATCTGGATGCGTCTACGCGATGAGTTGCAAAGTGCAAGTGAAGATAGCCCCATGAATAGTGGTGAACAAAATTCATGATGAAATACTTGTGAGATAATAGCAATTTTTGATAGTAGGCTATATAAACCCAAAAGGAACTCAACAACCAACAGGCAAGGAGGACAAGGTAATGGTGCGATTCTATCTCGAAAAGCTCGTACGCGACAAAGTTGTCGAGAAATGCAAGGCCGACCCGCAGGTACTCCATACGAAATATCATCAATTGGATTGCGCGGCGTATCGCCGTGAGTTACAGCGCAAGATTCATGAAGAGGCAAACGAAATTCCGCTGGGTGAGGATAGGCTAGAAGAGGCGCTGCAGGAGCTGGCAGATGTGCAGGCTGTTCTCGATGCACTGCGCGATGATTTTGGCTTTTCACCTCAGCAGGTGCAAGACGCAGTGGCGCGCAAAGCTGCGCACGCTGGCGGTTTTCAAGGGCGCTATTATATTGCGTACAACGATCTAGCGGAGGATAGCAAATGGGTCGAGGTTTTTCGGGCGCAGCCAGAGAAATATCGAGAAGAGAAATACAAAGGAGATAAATGATGCATCAACCACTATTCATCACGGGCAACCAACACAAGGCTGACTACCTAGCGCGCATGCTTGGTATGTCGCTGGAGTATCGCAAGATTGATTTGGTAGAGATTCAATCGTCTTCGCCTGAGGAGGTTGTTCGACATAAAGTGCGTGAAGCGTATGCGATTGCTCAGCAGCCTGTTCTTGTTGAAGATGTGTCGCTGGGATTTGCGGCGCTGAATGGGTTACCTGGCCCATTCATTAAGTTCTTCGTTGAGGCACCAGATGGACTGGAAAAATTATGCCGCATGCTTGATGGATTTGATGATAGATCAGCGCTGGCGGTAGGTGTGTTTGGTTACTATGATGGCTGCGAGATGAATATTTTTCGCAGTGAGCTACCTGGCAGTATTGCAGCGCATCCGCGAGGTGATGGTGGCTTTGGTTGGGACAAAATATTTTGCCCAGATGGCTACGATGGCCGGACGCGCGCTGAGTTATCGCCAGAAGAAGATGCAGCGACGTACCAATCCATCAAACCAATTGCAGCAGTGCGCGAATTTTTACAAACTCATAAGTAAGATTTTCTGCAACTTTTACTACTGTTATTTTTATGAATCGAACATTAATTTTATTCACCATGATTAACACACGACTGAATATTGATGGTATGGTAGATGGTAGAATGCGCACTTATGACAAAATATAATATTGAATTTTCTTTTAATATATTCAACCTCATTGTATAGGATAATGGCAACTAGTGTCGTCTCGAATCTTGATTTCTCACTACCGGAGAGCAGGAGAATGGCACAAAGACAAGTATTTTACTTGCAATGTGCAACCAAAACAACCGGCTCATCTACCTGCATTGCGGCAGGAAAAGTAAACAGCAAAAGGGCGCTCTGCCGCAGCAGCAAATCGATACGTGAACCAAAATAATCACCGCAGAAAAGAAGGCACGAAGAGAACACGATAAAGAAAACGATTGCAAAAAGCAAGCAAGAAATCACCAGCCTGCGTGAATGAATTGCACAATTTATTCAATCGCCATACTACCAACGATCAAGCTCGCGCCAATTACATCATCAACGCTCGAGCCACGCGATAGGTCGCTGATTGGTCGTGCGAAGCCTTGCAATATAGGGCCGTAGGCGTGGCCACCAGCCAGGTGCTCGGCGAGCTTGTAGGCAATGTTGCCAGAGTTGAGATCGGGGAAGATGAGGACGTTGGCTTGGCCAGCAACGGGACTGGTAGGGGCTTTTTTGTGGCCAATGGTGGGGACGAGAGCCGCGTCAAGTTGGAGCTCACCATCGATGAGGAGTTCTGGCTGGTGGGCTTGCACCTCTGCGAGTGCGCGGCGAATTGTTTCGACACTTTGGCCGCCAGCACTGCCCAGCGTGGAGTACGATAGCAGCGCAACGCGGGGCTGCCAGCCAAGCCGGGTGGCGCTCAAGGCACTGGCCTCGGCAATGGCGGCTAGGCCAGCGGCATCTGGTGCGATGTTCATCCCGCAGTCGGCAAAGATAAGCAGGCCATCCTCCCCACCAGTAAAGTGGGGCATATCCATCACGAAGAAACTCGATGCATAGCGCACCCTGGGTGCTAAGCCAACAACCTTCAGCGCAGCCCGCAATACCGCAGTGGTGGGGTGGTCAATGCCGGCCACCATAGCATCACACGTGCCATCGCGGAGCAGCTGGGCCGCGTAGGTGAGAGGGGTAAGGGGAGGTGTATCGGCGGTGTTTGCAGATGTCGTATCGTGTTGGTGGGGTACTGTCATAATCTCGATGCCATTAAGCGAGATACCTGCATCGGTAGCAGCCTGCTTGACAGCAGTTGGGCTATCTGCAACAAGCACAGGCCGAACGGCGCGCCAATCGGCCAGCTGGCGTACGGCGCTGAGGATAATGGGGTTGGTATCTTCTGGGTAGGCGATGCGCGGCGGGTGAGTGGCGAGCGCATCGCGGAGGGTGAGTATACGCTGATTCATACTTGTAGTATAATTGATATATGGAAGAACTCATAATCGAACAGGCAACCGCCGTCAGCCAAGCTGATGTGGCGGCAATCGCAGCACTGGGCGATGTGCTGCACCAAGCCGGAACAACCGCGCCAACTACTCCAACTACCCATGATACAGCGGCGATGGACGCTTTGCGTCAGGCTCTTGAAGCGGTGATTGCTGCTGAGAACCAAACGCTGCTCTTGGCCCGCCTTGACGGCAAGGTGGTGGGCATGGCAACACTCGCGCTGCTGGTGGGGCCGATCGCTGGGCGTAAGATCTACCTGGATGACTTCGTAGCCGACCCATCGGTGCAGGGCAAGGGGGTTGGCTCGCGGCTGTGGGATGCAATGCTGAGTTGGGGTCAGCAGCACGGTGCGACCAAGCTCACCTTTACCTCCAACCCCAAGCGCCAAGCTGCCCACCGCTTTTATCTCCACAAGGGTGCGACGATCTATAACACGACAGTGTTTGAGAAGACGATTGAGTAGCGTAGGTTAAGCTGCCCACTTCTCCTCTCTCATGTACCATCTCCTTCTTATCTGGTAGCGCAGGGCCCAGCTACTGATCATTATTAGTACCATACAGCTTAATCTATGATGGCAATTTCTGCAGCAGCTTAGAAGAGGATGTATGAGAGAAGGGTGTGAGATTATTCAATTGCCAAGACAGCCTTTGTTGTATTACTAATATAATACGCCGTGTACTGCGACAGAAAGGCAGCCAAATGACACAAACTCGAGCCCAAGAAACATTTTGCACACTGGAAGACACCCCGCGCGAACGAGTGACTGCGGCCGATCAAGCAGCGGCAGTAGTGCGGCTGAGCCGGATTGCCTTGCATATGATGACAAAATTTGCTGATCGGGTAAACATACATGGCAGCCGTGTGGATGAGACAATGCTAGCAGAAGGGGCCGATTCACCTCTGCTGCCAGGCCAGAGCCGTGCGATCCTCAGGCTCATAGCACCATATGCCGATGGCTCACGATTGCAGGCGGATGTTGAGACAGCGACATTTTGGCGTGAGCCGCTACAGCCGAGCCTAAGCGACAATGCGATAGCTGCGACAACACACGAGGTAAGCCTGGTGAGTGGCTCAAAGCAGCTGCGCTACCGCATTATTACAGAAGGCTATCGCCAGCGGGTGGTGCGTTCGCTGGCCGACTCAGCCTGTAGTGGTCAGTCTGCCACGCGCACGATTGGCGAAAGCCAACGGATCGGCCGAGGCGACCAAGTGGTCAGTGAGTCAGAAGTGCAGCAGCTCTGGAAGGTTCTGAGTGGGGCGGAATCGCTTGATGATGAGTAGTTGAAGTGATTGGCCTCTAAGGCTTCGCCTTCTTAACCTCAGCTACCCTTCTACCACTTCAGGCAGGTAGAATTAAGACCTGGTTGCAAACTAGTACTTATTTTTGATGCTGGGTCGTTCTTGGGGGTATTGTCAGTTCTTAGCTTCAAGAGAAAGGAATGATACAAACCTGTGAAATTACCGAAGAGGACTTTGAGATTCACTAAGGTCGACGTTCTTCTGAAAAGTAAAAAACCAGCCATGGTGGCTGGTTTTTCTCTGTCTGAGCAAGTGTTTCTCTCAGATATTCTTGCTTATCCTCTCCTAGCGGCAGAACTGCATGGCAATGTAATATTGGTCGCCTTTTTGCGTTAGGCCAATGCCAGCTTTGTCGTAGTCACTTGAGAACATGATCTTGTTATGTGGCGGAGAATTGATCCATACATCCGTGGCTTGTTGCTCATTGTACGAGATCGGCACGAGCTCAAGAATCTCACCACTGGTGCGGCAGGTGTAGAGTTGCTTCAGGCGGTCGAGGCCGCCATCGTGGCTGAGCTTATTAATCTGCGCATTGTAGGCCGACTGAGCACGCGTGCTGGTATCGATCTGCTCGATGCGCTGCACAGCGCCGAGCGAACGGGCTGCTCGCTCCTTGTTGACCGTCGCAAAGACGCGGTCGACAAACTCAGGTGATGGCACGTTGGAGTTAGAATTTGACTTGTTATTCGATGGGTTGCTCTTTTGGGCGTTGCTATTCGAGCGCGTATTCGAACCAGACGAAGTGCTATTGGTTGCTGCTGGCTTTTGCTCAGCTGCTGGCGTTGGCGTTGGTGTCTCACTGGGCTTCGACGCTGGCTTGATAGCCTTGGGAGAAGCGTTAGACGCGATGATTATTTTGATAGCTTGGTTGCGCTGTGCGAGTGTCTGCGCGGATGGCTGGTCGGACGGCGCTAACGCCTTGGCCATATGTCCACCGGTTGTTGCACTTGTTGTATTGTATGCAGGCGCTGACGAACCACTCTTTGGCTGGGCTGCTACGATGACGCCCGCGCCTGCGAAGACGATCATTGTACCAGCTATGCTATACACGAGTCTCTTCATACTCATACTACCCAGCGTAGCATAGATATGACAGGATGTGAAATAAGATTTGTGAAAAATCGGCTCGCAACAGAGGCAAAAATCGTGAGAAAAATAAGAAAAAATAGCGCCAAAGCGCCAATATAGTATGTATAAGCAAGGTTAGCTCACCACTCACCGGAATGCAGTGCACTCGACGGTGAGTGGTGAGGGTGGACTCTTGTGTGCAGTGTGAGACTACATCACCTCTTTCTTCTTGGTTCTTTGCGCTGCTAGTGCAAGGAAGATTGTTCCTGCACACAGCATCACAAAATATGCATAGATGGTGTGGCTGGACACTTGGATATGTGCTATATCTCTAGTGACTGCATAGCCACAAAGCGAGCTTAAGGCTACTCCCGCCGCACACCATGGTATCGATACCCATGTGAGGCACCTGTTACGGTGAGTGATACCGAAGGCAAGAAAAACTTGCCCCATCAATAACATCCCAACTGAAAGAGTGGTAGCCATGATTAAAGAAGACAGCATGATGTCTCCCCTTCCTGAAAAGTCCGAACCCTTTGCGGGATTGCAAAAGGTTAATATATATATCAATATATGAGCGGCTCGTCAAGGCGCTCGCTCTGAATTTTAAGATTGTACTAATAGCAAACCAGCAAGCGCCATGTGCACATCAAACCGAAAATGTTCCGGCCAGATAAATATACAGAGCTCTTCCGTTTGCTTTGTCGCTGGCCTCCAGATATTTTCTTGCTCAATGTGCACATGGCGCTTGCTTTGGGATCATCATGTATTGACAATTTGTGCCGCGAAAATAGTAGGTATGGGTGACCTTAGCGTGCTACTTCCTACTCGATAGCGTATACTACTAATATATGAACTCCACTCCACCAGCCACCCCGCCCGCTGTCTTTTGCTCCTATGCCTTTACGGGTGAGGACGAAGCAGTGGTGCGGGCACGGATGCGTGAGGTGGTGGCAGCGCTCGAGCAGGTGGGCTGTACGGTGTATTGCAATCTTTTCGACCCAGCATGGCCTAGCTACCATACGCCAGGTGAATTCATCCGCCGTGCGCTGAGCGTGTTGCCCCAGTACGATATGGTATTAGTAGTCCAAGCGTCGTCGCGGCGCAGCGAGGGGATGCTTATGGAGGTAGGGGCGGCACTGGCGCTGGGCAAACCGATCGCCCTGGCGCAGCACCATAGTGTGGGTGAGCAGAGCTACTTGAGCGACCAGCTCATCGCCACGCGAACGGAGGTGTGGCGCAGTGAGGCGGAGCTGCCAGCGGTGGTGCAGCGGCTGGTGAGTAATGATAGTGAGATATACCAACTTTGACATCCGCCGCCGTCTCTGCTACAATCAGTCGGAAGTATTAATAATTATAAGGAATCAGATGAAAGCAGTCATTCAGCTTGGCGGCAAGCAGTATCTCGTCGCCGAAAAAGAGACCCTCCTGGTGGACCGCCTCCCGGACGGCACAAAAGCGCTCGAAGCCGATGCACTCCTGACCATCGATGGCGAGACGACCACTGTTGGTACGCCGCACGTTGCAGGCGTCAAGGTCAAGGCCGAGGTCGTAGAAGCGCTCGTTAAGGGCGACAAAATCCGCGTCATTCGCTACAAAGCCAAGAAACGCGTCCACAAAGAGCGTGGCCACCGCCAGCAATACAGCCGCATTATGATCACATCGATCAAATAATCACGTAATCACGGTGTATTGAGCAATAGCAACAAGAAACCACCCAACTGATGGGTGGTTTTTGGCATAGCAAAGACATGTTCTTGATTTGATCGGTTGACTTTCAGAGAGAGAGAGCATTATAGGTGTCATAGTATATAACACAACAGAGGTATACCATGGCACATGAGCAGCCCGGAACAAACAATCAAGAGAAAATCGCTACGGTAGGGCAGTTTGCTGAGCGGCTCTCCAAGGAGGAGAAGGCACAGGCAGCGGCAGATTTTGACGACTTAGTGCAGGAGACGCTGCTGCAATTTGCTGGTGAAGCGAATACATACGATCACACGGTTCTCACTGACCGCGTGAAGTCGAGTGTCTTGCTGTATGCAACACAGGGTGAGAGAACGGTCACAATCCTGACCGAATCGACAACACTAGACGATGGCACGCAGGACCGAATGATTAGCCTTAGGGAGCGGGGTGGCGACAGTTTTCGCTATCATCTTGAGGATGGCGTGGTGCGGCGATTTGATACACCGCAGGGGAGCGAATCTCAGCGCAAAATACCACAAGAATTGACCATTGGCAGGAATCTGCCACCAGGGGAAGCATACGAGCGCACGCTTGCAACAGTAGATCATCTCAAGAACGAACTAGCGAACCAGAAACTCGAGCGCCAAATGGGCATCAACGACCAACCAGTCGACACGCATGAGGTAGCCCAGCTACGTGAACTGCTCACCACGGCAGAGTACAGGGAGCTATATTAGAATTATTCTGAATATGGTATAGAATTGTTCATTTGCTTACCTCTGTTATTTGCCTTGGGCTATGCTTGTATAGTATGCTAAAAGGGACGTATATCTAACACACAGAGGGAACAACATGACATACAACACAGCACCCCGCGCGGGCGGTGCTTCGCATCTCCCGTCACACGCAACCAATACTGGCGCTGAGCTTGCACCACCAGGCCAGCATGAGCAGCCGGGCTTACTGGCTGAGCAGCTCACCGCAGTCGTGCAGGATATTATTACCACCCAGCACAGAAGCGCGCGCCAACGTGGTGCAGCCGGCCGGCGGTACTACGACGGTGGTGAGGTGCGCAGCGTATACTTTGGCCACAAAACTGATAGTGGGCAGCGCCTCACACTGAGTGCTCGGGCTGCCTTGGATAATGATGGCCAGGTACACGACCCGCATATTATCATCTACGAGGTAGATCGATATGGCGCGTATGCTGGCGCGGTGCGGTCGTATTACCTCGACGCACCTGACCATAGTGATGCATCGCTGGCTGAGCCACAGGTATTTTGCTATGAGTATGATTATACCAAGCTGAATGATGTCTTTATATCGCAAAATAAGGTGCAACCAACAGAGGTAGATAGTCAAGAACTAGCCGATGTGTGCGATCTGCTCCAACACGCGACAATCCAATCACCAGACTATTACACCCATCAAGCGCTTGACAAAGGGAGTCGTATGCTGCGGCCCGAGCGTTGGTCGCTACCATCTGTAGATGTAGTGGGGCAGATGGGCCAGC
Source organism: uncultured Candidatus Saccharibacteria bacterium (assembly GCA_963548065.1). Classification (GTDB taxonomy): domain Bacteria; phylum Patescibacteriota; class Saccharimonadia; order Saccharimonadales; family Saccharimonadaceae; genus Saccharimonas. The sequence goes on along the minus strand of CAUUSZ010000004.1, from coordinate 15,073 downwards.
GTGCGCTGCAGTTAGTAGCGGGGTCATGTCGAGCACTGCTTAGCAAAAGCAAGCGCATACCCCTCGCTCCGCACATGAGTGAGCTGGTGCGCGGCGGCGCGAGCAATGATGCGTGAGTGCTGGCAGGGGTCGGCCTCGAGGATGAGTAGACCGCTAGGTGCGAGCCATTGCTCTGTCTGAGCGAGGAGGGTAGAGATGAGGGCGAGCCCATCGTCCTTGGCAAAGAGTGCCAGGGCTGGCTCGTGCGCTGTCTCGCGGTCGTCGCGCTGCCAAGTGGGGTTGACATAGGGGAGATTGGCAAGAATGACATCATAGCGCTGCTGCGCTGCCGCTAGGAGATCACTCTGAATAAAATGAACAGAGGTAGCGCCATGCTGCGTGCTATTGTGCTGAGCGATGGCGAGGGCTTTAAGACTTATGTCGTACGCATCAATTTTGCACTGTGGAAGCTCGAGCTGTGCTGTGATGGCGAGAATGCCGCTGCCAGTGCCAACATCGGCAATGGTGTGTTGGGTGGGCTGGATCAGCTGCAGCAAGAGGGTGATCATCTGCTCTGTCTCGGGCCGGGGCACGAGCACAGCGGGTGAAACGACGAAATCGCGCCCATAGAATTCCTTATGCCCCACCAGGTAGGCCAGTGGCTCATGCCGAAGGCGGCGGGTAAGGAGCTGCTCCGCCTGCACGTGTTGCTCGTGCAGGAGTGTGCTATCGCCGTGGGCGTGCAGCCAGTGCCGAGGCTGCTGCAGCACATGGCCTAGCAGCAGCTCACTATCGAGCCGGCTGCTGGCAATACCAGCTGTCCGCAGCTGGGCAGCCGCCGCAGTAATCCAAGCATCGACAGAGGTAGGTGAGGGGATTGGGTGACGCATTAATGCATTATATTGTAGCATAGTGAGCGATATAGAGGTGGCGGCAGGCAGCAAAGTTCCGCGGCGCAAACGACGCTCATTTGCAATTCGCCTGGGAGGATACTACAATATATTACTATATAATAATAGTAGCGACCAAAGGAGCGGCCTATGTCTTACGAGTCAGCAGCAATAGCAACGCAAGAAGTGAAAGGCCTGTCACAGTTCCGTCGGCCAGTTGGTGCGATTGCAGTGTTGGCTTTGGCGGCTGGGTTGTCTGGCTGTGGCGCAGCTCATGAGAGTGGCAGTGCAACTCAAACGCCTGAAGCAACAGTCACTCCCACAAGTGTTGACCCTTACTATCCGGAGACGAGTGATTTATTTGATCAAACGAGCTATGATGCCTGGGGGAAAGTTATTGGTGAGCATGCAGTCTGGGTTGCCCCAGGTATCATTACAGAAAAAGCAGATCCAAATAGTGGCTCTGCAGCTACTCTTCCACTCGCAACGGTACATGGCATGCCTGCGTGCAGTGGTTCTCGTATTGGTGAAAGTATACAAGTGTCGAAAGATAATATCAAACTATATACCGTCAATCAAGAAAGCAAGACTGTCTCTGAAGTACCAGACAAATATCAGCACTACCAGGTATTCACAGATGGTACAAAGATCGATATTACAAAGCTTTCTACAAAAGCGCAATGTGTACAATATCAACCAGGCGTAGATGGCTATACGAAAGGGGATGTTCCGTCACAGGCAATTTTTTCGCAGCAAAACGGCACCTCACGAGCGTCTTTTGTTGCAAGGAACTTTGAGAATGGTGGTCTTAATGCTGCAAAGGCAGCGAATAACAAGCTCAACGGATTAGGCTAATAGCGATGACGCTAAGAGGTGCTCTATAGTTTGTCGCAATAGCTTTGGCTGAGAATGGTGTGTCCTGCTGTATCTTGCAATGGGTTTGTGCTAAGCCTTAGTAATTATTACATTCTCTTATTTCTGTCACTTACCAGCATACTGTAAGAGACCGACACTCTAATGTGTCGGCCTCTTGCTTTCTCGCCCCATTCTATGGTACTATGGTAGCTGTAATTTATTACGTAATAGCAACTCATCCCAGGACGAATTGGTAAGTCTTGGCCAGCGAAGTGTGTAGCCACGCAGCGTTGGTGCCAAGATACTGCTAGTCGCCGGGGATTTTACATGGGAGCAAGAGGGCAATGAAAGCACTTCTCGGTACCAAGATTGGTATGACCCAAATCATCAGCCAGGATGGCACGACGATTCCTGTCACGCTTATCCAGGCTGGGCCTGTCGCTGCGACTCAGGTCAAGTCCGTCGAGACAGACGGCTACAACGCAGTGCAGGTGGCGTATGGTGCGGGTAAGAACCTGAGCAAGGCCGTGGCTGGGCATGTGAAGCCAGCCGGTGTCACCCCGAAGCATATTCGGGAATTTCGTGTCGATGACCTTGGCGATGTCAAGGTAGGCGACACATGGAGCGTTACGGAGTTTGCGCTCGGCGATGTCGTGGATGTCACAGGCATCAGCAAGGGTAAAGGTTGGGCCGGTACGATCAAACGGCACAACTTTAAGCGCCACCGCAAAACCCACGGTGGTAAGGGTAACACGCGTAAGGTCGGTTCGATCGGTAGCATGTACCCACAAAAGATTTTCAAAGGGAAGCGCATGGCAGGCCAGATGGGCCACGAGCGTGTCACTGTCAAGAATCTGACGGTTGAGTTTATCTCGGCTGAGGACAACTTGATCGGTGTCAAAGGCGCTGTCCCAGGCCCCAAGAAGGGCTTAATTATCCTAGGAGGTGCTAAGTAATGGCTGAATCTACCAAGCCAGCAAAAGCAACCTTGCCAACCAGCGTCTTCGGCGTCAATGTGCCGAACCACGAGCTGCTCAAGCTCGCTTACGACGCATTCTTGGCAAATGCCCGTCAGGCAAGTGCAACTACCTTGCAGCGGGGCGAAGTCCGCGGTGGTGGCAAGAAGCCATGGCGGCAGAAGGGCACGGGCCGAGCTCGCTTCGGCAGTATCCGCAACCCAATTTGGCGGGGCGGTGGTGTGGTCTTTGGCCCACGCGGCAACGAGAACTACCGCAAGAAGCTATCCAAGACCAGCAAACGTGTCGCCATCCGCCAAGCCCTCACACTGGCTCATCAGGCTGGCAAGATCCAGGTCTTGCCTTTTGAGGACAAGGTAACTGGCAAGACCAAAGACGCTGCGGCGTTCCTCCGCCAGTTCAAGCTCGAGCGCAAAGTGCTGCTCGTCGCTGGCGAGAAGTCGCCCGAGCTGATTCGCTCCACAGCCAACCTCCAGCAGGTGCTGGCTGTGAGTGCGATGTATCTCAATGTCTATTACATTCTTAATGCCGATCATATCGTCCTGTCGCCTCAGGCGCTGGATGTTATTACGGCGTGGCTCGCAAAGGAGGACAAATAAATGCAACTCGTATTAGTCACTCCTCGCGCCACCGAAAAATCCTACCGGCTCATCACAAGCCAAAACACCTACATCTTTGATGTGCCACTGTCGGCTAACAAGCAGCAGATCGCTGCGGCTGTCGAGGCGCAATATGACGGCACTAAGGTAGCCAATGTCACTACCGCCGTGCAAAGCGGCAAAGCTATTCGCTACAGCCGGGGCAAGCGCCGCTATCCAGGCACCACACACCGCCACGACAGCAAAAAGGCGTATGTTCGCTTGAGTGAAGGCGAGATTAAGGTGTTTGAAACCGAAGAGCAGCCGCAAACAGAGCAGAAGGAGGATAAGTAATGCCGATTAAGCAGTACAACCCAACCACTCCCGCCCGCCGCGGCATGACATCGCAGGATTTGAGCGATGTGACGACTCGCAAGCCGCTCAAGAGCCTTGTTAAGGCTGGTAAGCAGAAGGCTGGTCGCAATAACACGGGTAAGATCACCGTCCGGCATCGCGGTGGCGGTGTCAAGCGACACTACCGCTTGCTTGACCATCGCTTGGCCGCTGGATTGACGCTGACGGTGGAGGAGATTGAGTACGATCCAAACCGCAGTGCACGCATTGCCCGCGTGAAGGATCAGCACGGTCTCTACCACTACATCTTGGCTGATACTCAAATGACCAAGGGCAAGGTGCTTCAGACTGGTGCCAATGCGCCAATCGAGGCGAGCAACCGCATGCCACTGGCTAACATCCCGGTTGGTAGCCAGATCTACGCCATCGAGATCAACCACGGTAAGGGTGCTCAGATGGTGCGCAGCGCTGGTACTAAGGCGCAGCTTATGGCTAAAGAAGACGGCTATGCCATGGTGCGGATGCCTAGCGGTGAGGTGCGCAAGTTCCGCCTCGAGTGCGAAGCCAGCATTGGTGTGGTGGGCAACGTCCAGCACCAGAATGTTAAGCTTGGCTCGGCCGGTCGCCGTCGCCGTATGGGGTGGCGCCCAAGCGTCCATGGTAAGGCCATGAACCCAGCCGATCACCCAATGGGTGGTGGTGAAGGCAAGACGGGCCCAGGCCGCATCCCGAAGACGCCATGGGGTAAGCCAGCAATTGGCTTCAAGACCCGCCGCCGCAAATCAACCAATAAGATGATTGTCCGCAGTCGTCACGAAGCTAAGAGGAAGAGGTAGTCTATGAGTCGTTCACTCAAAAAAGGCCCATTCGTCGACGCGAAGCTTGCCAAAAAAGTGGCAGCGCTGAAAGTTGGCGACCGCACCGTGATAAAGACCTGGGCCCGCAGCAGCACGATCACGCCAGAGATGGTGGGGTTCACCTTTGCGGTGCACAATGGTCGGGTGCATGTGCCGGTGCTGATTACAGAAAACATGGTTGGCCACAAGCTCGGTGAGTTTAGCCCAACCCGTAAGTTCCGCAAGCACGGTGGAAAGGATAAGAAGTAATGGCCGCATCACAGACACAACAGGGGTCGAGCGATGCACCAGCCATCGTTCGGGCACACATCAAGGGGATAGACCAGACCCCGCGCAAGGTTAGCATCGTTGCTAGCCTGGTGCGTGGCCGCAGTGTGGCCGATGCGCTGGTCATTCTTGGTCACACCCCGCGCCGCGCTGCACTGCCCGTCAAGAAGGCAATCGCCAGCGCCCAAGCTAACGCCATTAACAACCATGGCCTTGACCCACGCAGTTTGCATATCCACAGCCTTAGCGTGACTGCTGGCCCACGCCTGCGCCGCTACAAGCCAGCCAGCCGCGGCCGGGCTCAGCCATTCCAGAAGCGCTCGAGCCATATCTTGGTTGAGGTGAGTGGTGTGGAGAAGCAGGTCAAGAAGGCACCCGCCAAAGCAACCGATACAGCCAAGAAAGGAGACAACTAAATGGGCCAAAAAGTAAACCCAGTCAGTTTCCGCCTCCAAGTCCACAAAAACTGGAGCTCGCGTTGGTTTGGCCAAAACAAGCGCGACTTTGCGGCTTGGTTGGCAGAAGACATCAAAATCCGTGAGCTGATCGAAGCTCGCTATGCAAGCCGGCCAACGATTGACCGGATCGAGATTGAGCGCAGCCCAAACCAGATTACCATCGCAATTCACACTGCCAAGGCTGGTGTGGTGATTGGCCGCGGTGGGGCTGGCGTGACAGAGCTCAAGCGACAAATCGAGAAGATCGCCAGCTTGCCAGTCCGTATCAATATTGAAGAGGTTCGTCGGCCAGAGCTCAGTGCCAAGCTGGTGTCGGAGAATATCGCTCGCCAGCTCGAGCGCCGCGCCAACTTCCGCCGCGCCGTCAAGATGGCTGCTCAGAACACCATGAATAGTGGTGCCAAGGGTATCCGTATTGAGGTAGCCGGCCGGCTTAACAATGCCGAGATGGCACGTCGCGAGAAGGTCATCGAGGGCTCGGTGCCACTGCACACCTTGCGGGCCGATATCGATTTTCACACCGCACGGGCTAACTGCCCTGGCGTGGGTATCGTCGGTGTCAAGGTCTGGATCTATAAGGGTGAAAGGAGTGCGAAGTAATGTTACTACCAAAGAAAACAAAATTTCGCAAAGTCCGCATTGGCAAGAACCGAGGCAACGCCACACGAGGCAACTACATTGCCTTCGGTGACTATGGCCTGCAGAGCCTGAGCAACGAGCGTATCACAAGCCGCCAGATTGAGGCAGCTCGCCAGGCAATGACCCGCTACGTCAAGCGTGGCGGTAAGATCTGGATTCGGATCTTCCCGCACACGCCAGTGAGCCGCAAGCCACTGGGTCTGAAGATGGGTGGCGGCAAGGGTAACCCTGAGTTCTTTGTTGCGAAGGTCAAGAATGGCACCGTGATGTTTGAGATGAAGGGTGTGCCAGAGGATGTCGCCCGCGAGGCAATGCGCCTGGCGAGCCACAAGCTCCCTGTCAAAACACGCTTTATTAAGAAAGAGGAGGCCTAGCGATGGCAGAGAATGCAGTCCCTGCAACAGAGGTCAAGAACCTCGAGACACTCCAGCAAGAGCTGGCCGCCAAGCGTGCCGACCTGCTTGAGGCCCAGCGTGGCCACCGGGCAGGTGAGCTCGCTAACCCGCGGATCCTTGGCGTGTATCGCCGAGAGATTGCGCAGATACTAACGGAAATTAATCAGCGGAAAGGAACAAACTAATGGCCAAGACATTGACCGGCGTTGTTTCCTCGGCCGCGGGCAACAAGACCATCACGGTGACCGTGACCAGCCGCGAAACACACCCTATTTACGGCAAGCAATACACCGTCACCCGTAAGTATGCTGCTCACGACGAGACAAACGATGCCAATGTTGGTGATACGGTGCGGGTCATCGAGACACGCCCGATCAGCAAGCGCAAAGCATTTCGGCTCGATGCCGTGCTCAAGCGCTCGCAGGGCTCGATTGAGCTCAAAAACGATGACGCAGGCGAAGAGGAGGCAGCATGATCCAGCAAGAATCTCGCCTTAAGGTAACAGACAACAGTGGTGCAAAGTCTATTCTCTGCATCCGCGTGCTGGGTGGTACTCGGCGTCGCTACGCCCGGGTAGGTGATGTGATTGTCGCCAGTGTTAAAGACGCCAGCCCGACTGGCAACGTCAAGAAGAAGTCTATCGTTAAGGCGGTGGTGGTACGCACCCGCGACCAGATCCGCCGCAAAGATGGCAGCACTATCTGCTTCGACGACAACGCTGCCGTCATTATCAACGACGACAAAACACCCAAGGCAACTCGTGTCTTTGGCCCTGTGCCACGCGAATTGCGCGACCTTGGCTACAGCAAGATCATTAGCTTGGCACCGGAGGTACTCTAATGGCACAGCGCATCAAAAAAGACGATATCGTCAAGATCATCAGTGGTGACGACAAAGGCACGACGGGTAAGGTACTGGCCGTTAACCCCGCTCAGCAGACCGCATTGGTCGAGGGCGTGGGGCTGCGCCACCGCCACGTCAAGCCAAGCCAGCTCAACCCACGTGGGGGCACCAAGGAGATTCATGTGCCAGTGCCACTGAGCAAGCTCGCGCTGGTTGTCGACGAAGCAGCTGGCACAACAAGCCGCATTGGCTATACTACTAATGCTGAGGGCGCCAAGGTACGCGTTGCTCGGCAACTGAACAATAAGGAGGTCAACTAATGGCGAAGGCAACTGCATCCGCCGCTCCGACTCCTCGCTTGAAAGCCTTGTATCTGGATCAATACCGCAAGGAACTCCAGGCCGAATTAGCCTTGAGCAATGTGCACCAAGTGCCTAGGCTCGAGAAGATTGTGGTCAGCGCAGGAATCGGCAAGCACAAAGAAGACAAGCGCTACCACCAACTGGTACGCAATACGATTACCAAGATCACTGGTCAAGCGCCGGTTGATCGCTTGGCCAAGAAGTCGATCGCTGGCTTTAAGATCCGTGCTGGCATGGGTGCGCCGATTGGCGTGAGTGTGACGCTGCGCGGCGCTCGGATGTACGAATTCCTCGACCGGCTGGTCAATGTCAGCCTGCCGCGGGTGCGCGACTTCCACGGCGTGGGGAGCAAGTTCGACAAGGGTGGCAACTACAACCTTGGTATTACCGACCAGAGTATTTTCCCCGAGCTCACCTTTGAGGAGACGCAGATCGTTCATGGCCTCCAGGTGACGATTGCCATCGAGCAGGGTAGCCCAGCCGCGAGCCGGGCACTGCTGGAGAAGTTTGGTCTGCCGTTTGAGAAGGAGGGGAAATAGCGTATGGCTAAGAAATCAATGATCGCACGCGATCGCAAACGCCAAAAGATGATCGAGAAATTCGCTGCCAAGCGCGCTGAGCTCAAGGCGGCGGGCGACCTCGATGGCCTGCAAAAGCTGCCGCGCAACTCGAGCCCAACCCGCTGGAAGAACCGCGACACCCTCAGTGGCCGGCCACGTGGTTATATGCGCCGCTTTGGCCTGAGTCGCATCAACTTCCGCGAGAAGGCATCGAAGGGCGAAATCCCAGGCATTACAAAGAGCAGTTGGTAACGGAAAGGAGATAGAGTTATGAGTTTACAATCAACTGACCCAATCGCGGATCTCCTCACCCGAATCCGCAACGCTGCGATGGTTGGCAAGACAGAAGTCCGTGTGCCCACCAGCAAGCTCAAGCAAGTTGTGGCCGAGCAATTGGTCAAGAATCACTACCTGGCAGATGCTACCGTAGAGGCTGGCAAGCCACGCGGTACGTTGGTCGTCACGATCAACCGCGCTGGCGAGAGCCCAGCCTTTACCGAGCTGGCCCGGGTGTCTAAGCCAGGTCGCCGTGTGTACGTGGCTGCTGCCGACATCCCCAAGGTCAAGCAAGGCCGCGGCATCGTCCTCGTCAGCACCAGCAAGGGTGTCATGACTGGTGGCGAAGCAGCCAAGCACAAGCTTGGTGGCGAAGTGCTGATGAAGATCTACTAATCCGTACATTGCCAGTAAAATGAAAGCGCCGAGGAGAAATCCTGGGCGCTTTTTGTGATAGGCAGCACGCGGCATTATCACGGTGGTGCATACGATGAACCTCAAAAACCTTGCTCATTACTCATGGGTCATCTCTCTTCATACTCCCTCCTCAGAAACGCTCAAAGGGTTGATAGTTCTCAAATATCGGCCTCTTGACGCCAGGGCTGATCGATTCTCGCGCTCCAGCAGATGAAGTGATGAGAGAGGCTGTGAGGTTTATAGTACCTCACGCCGATATCCCAATTTAATAAGAGGGAGCAGCAGCTATCATCGCTGCTACCATACCAATGTACCCGAGAGGTAGGGGTGGTAGCACAATGAGTGCTGCGCGTAGTAAGATGGGCACGTCCTTTCGCCTCGCGGCAAAGTATAGAGCAAACAGCAGTACGTTTGCTGCAGGTTGGAAATACGCTATTCCAAGAATCAAGTCTTGAGTGCTTGAATTATGACGAGTACCTCCCATAAATCCATCCAAAGGATGCGCGCCAGATAGCTTAACGAGAATGCCGAACACCATCACAGACACAACAAATACACCAGCCGCCACCCCAACTGCTTGCAGCCACGTCAAACGGTCGACAAACCGAGGGAGAGGGTCGACTGGTACGTTCTTCGCTACCTCAGTTTGAGGTTGCGGCGTGTCGCCTTGAGATTGTTGCTCCGCTGTGCTTTGGGAGGCTGCAAGTTTTAAGATGTCTCGCCTAACGGAGAAGTGCACAATAATAGCCAGCGCACAGAGTGGGAATGTCACGAGGAAGATTGTAACTATGAACATAAGCATATTAATGACCGAGATGGCCGAAATAGGTGAATTATGATAGGTACGGAACGATTCATGAATATAACTTAGGCTGGATATTAAGCCGTACTCAATCACCATTGCTGATACATAAATACCACCGAGCCAGCCTATCAATTGCGGCCATGTCATATGATCAAAGCGCGAGGGGCGTGGTTGCTGCATAGAGCTGTTTTGCTGATGTGCCATCTCATGCTGAGGGTGTGGTGCGCCACCTTGATGCTGCGACATAGCATCGTGAGATGGTGATGGTGTGGGTGAAGAATCCGTATTCATAGTAACATCATAGCATATGATGGTATCATTTTCGATTTATTTCAATAAGCTTGCAAGCTATCTCTTGACAGAGTTTGTAGCGTAGTAGGAATAAGGACTGTTGAAGGTCTGCTAGATTAAGAGGCTTAACGCAGCGCATGGATAGGTGCTATTCCTGTGGTGGAGGGCGCTTCACATAATTTACCTGAGCGACCAGAACCTCAAAAACGACCATGAATCATAGATTACCCTCACGGCGTGGTTTTGAGCTTCGCGTATATCAACTGGACGATTAGGTGTTTTTTTTGCTATGATTCCTGTAAGGAGAAGGATAGAATTATGGAACGACGCGTAACAACAGAACAATACAGACAAACTGATGCAGCTGGTGATTTTGATTCGCAAGCTCTATGCGAGGAGGCCGATAAGAGTATTAACAAGCGACACGAAGAGATAGATACTGTTGTTCACCAGCTATTTATTGACTACCCAGTGGTAGAAACAGCTGGCTTGGATGATCGCGAGGTTGCCAAGCGATATGGTGTTGATGAAGAGATTGCAAGCCGTGCATTAAAGAAGGCGATAAGGAGAGAGCAGTCTCACTTTGGTCGTCATCTTGATTACTAGTGTAGTAAGCGTAGCAAGAGTTAGCTAAGACTCTGGTGTTTTCGTGTTGTAGCTTGCCGAGCCCTGTAGCTTATAGAATGACGATAAGGAAAAGCCGGAGAGTGTATATGGGACGACTATAAGTTTTCGGTGTTCCAGCCTTGCTTTTCCATCAAAAATACCACATACTAATGCGCAAGCACTCAGAACGAAAGCAAAAAAACGAAGCGAAGTATCTTATAAGAGCATCATGCCATCATACGAAGTATCAGCTCTATCACCCTGCGAAGTAACGCCGCATCAAGACCAATTGCCCGATGCGCTATGGTATTATGCGGCCGAGCGGGCTGTGGAGCTGCTGAATACGCAGGATTTGCAACGAGCCGACCTCCGGTGGCCGACACCGCTTGCGACATTGCCGACTGCACTGCCGCTGCGGAGTCGAATGCACTATGATGATACGATTGACCCAATAGCACATATGCCAATTGCCCAGATGAATCGCGAGCAGCTGGCGGGCTACTGCACGCCAGACAAGATTGGGACGGTGATGGCGCGTGGTGCTGCTTTGCTGCCCGAGCAGTTTGATGCTGCTCGGAGGTAGGTGTATACTATAAAGAAGAGAACCAATATGCAGTAAGGAGGTTGCTCATGACGACACAGACGATGTATTCTCGCGATAGGGGAACGCTATGCTAACATTCTTTGCCTGTAGCGATAAAATAATCGGCTGGCTCGATTGCCAGTGGCAGCCAGGGAGTCCGCTGTGGGCACTCGCCGGGCTGGTGGGGCTGATGGTGATTGGCGCGATCATTGCAGTGGCAGTGGTAGTGCATGTCCGCCGCCGGAGCAGCACACAAGAATAATCATCCTGCATCATGGCTCATGGGAAGCTCATGTTGGCCGATAGGGCTGCGAGATCTCTCATGCTTTTCGTGTTTTTAGCTCCGATAACGGCTCGGCTTGTGTGAGCTTGTATTTTCTCGCAGCCCATTTGATGGAGATATAGGTAGGGTGAACCAGTATGACGATCGTAGTAGAAATAGCCCACCTAGATTTATGCGGCAGAGCTTATCTGCAGGATTAGTCGCAAACTTCGATGTAGTTTCTTGTCCGGATCATACCAAAGTTCTGCCGCAGGCATTTTCTATCCTTGCGTTCTCTGCATAATCTGTGGTACAATTAGCAAGATATTAACTTTGCGAGTGAAACGGGAGTTTTGCGTTCTGGTTGTTCATTGTGGAGAGCGGCCGGCAGCACGAGACAAACATTTTGCTGGCTACTAATCGAAAGGTAAGCAATGAGTCTGAGTCGAATCGGAAAACTGCCGGTGGCGATTCCATCGGGTGTGACAATCACGGTTGACTCTGGTGATGTGGTCGTCAAGGGCCCCAAAGGTGAGCTCTCGCAGTTCATTACGCCAGCGGTCGAGGTGAAGGTCGAGGACGGGCAGGTGACGGTTCATCCCAAGGATGAGTCCAAGGCTGCTCGGGCCCAGCATGGGCTGATGCGCGCCCTCATCAACAACATGGTGATTGGCGTGACCCAGGGGTACGAGAAGCGCCTCGAGGTCAAAGGTGTGGGCTTTCGGGTTTCGTCGAGCAATAACGAGCTGACGATGAGCCTGGGCTTTAGCCACGAAGTCCACTACAAAGCTCCAGAGGGGGTTAATGTAACGAACGAGCGAATGGTGATCGTCGTGACGGGTATCGACAAGCAAAAGGTCGGCCAAGTCGCCGCCGAGATCCGCGCTCTTAAGAAGCCAGAGCCATACAAGGGCAAGGGCATTATGTACGTTGGTGAGCAAATTTTGCGCAAAGCAGGGAAGGCAGGTAAGAAATAATGGCACACGCATTAGCAAAAAAACTCCTGAATCGTGACCTGCGCAAGCGCCGCGTTCGGGCTCGCGTACACGGCACGGCTCAGCGCCCACGTTTGAGCGTGACGATTAGCAATCTGCACGTGAGCGCGCAGCTTATTGATGATGATACTCATGCAACATTGGCTGCTGCCACTACTGTTGGTACCAAAGCAACCGGCACCATGACGGAGAAGGCCGCCAAGGTAGGCACAGATATCGCCAAGAAGGCCAAGAAAGCAAAGATAAGTGCAGTCGTCTTCGACCGCAATGGTCGCCAGTATGCTGGCCGCCTGAGCGCACTCGCAGATGCTGCCCGCAAGGAAGGATTGGAGTTTTAGTATGGCAGATCGACCTGCAAATACTACACCTCGCCCAAATGACCGGCGCAACCAGCGTGGTCGGGGCCGGGGTGGTCGCCGCGATGACCGGCGCAACCAGCGTGATGACACGCCAAAGGAATTTGAAGAAGTTGTTGTCAATATCGACCGCGTGGCACGCGTCGTTAAGGGTGGTCGCCGCTTCCGCTTTAAGGCGCTGGTGGTAGTGGGCAACCGCAAGAATAAGGTTGGTGTTGGTGTGGCGAAGGGTGCCGATGTGCAGACTGCCATTGCCAAGGCAACCTCGGTCGCCAAGAAACACCTTGTCGTCATTCCAGTGGTAAATGAGACCATCCCACACGAGATGGAAGTCAAGCTCAGTGGTGCACGTGTGCTTATTAAGCCAGCTGCGCCTGGTACGGGTATCATTGCCGGTGGTGTAGTGCGCGCCGTCATTGGTGTGACGGGCATCCGCAACCTGCTCTCGAAGAGCCTGGGCAGCACCAACAAGGTAAACATCGCCTATGCTACGGTGGAAGCTCTGCGCAGTATGGTGCCACGCGAGCAGTGGGTTGGTGCCAAGAAGCAACCCGCAAAGGAGGGCAAGTAGATGAAATACAACGAACTCCACATCGCAGCCAATAAAGATCGCAAGCGCGTTGGCCGTGGCATTGCCGCTGGCGGTGGTAAGACCGCTGGCCGAGGTACCAAGGGGCAGAACGCTCGTACTGGCAAGAAGCTGCGCCCGATGTTCCAAGGTGGGCAGAATGGTATTGCTACAGCAGTGCCAAAGGCACGCGGCTTTAAGAGTCTGCGCACCCCTGCTCAGGTGGTGTATAGCGATCATCTCAACAGCCTGTCGGGCACTGTTGATAACTTTGCGCTGTACGAGGCTGGGCTGATTGAGACGCCATTCCACAGCGTGAAGGTGATCACCCGTGGTGAACTGACTACCAAGCTTGTGCTCCAGACGCAAGGTGCGTCGAAGAGTGTAGTAGCTGCGCTTGAGGCAGCTGGTGGCTCATTCGAAAAGACCGCCACGCCGCGCCAAACCTCGCGCAAACAAGCCGAGGCAGAGGACGCCGCGTAAGAAGCATTTTGCTGACACAACGACAAAGCACCTCTCGTCTAAGAGGTGCTTTGTTACTGAGGAGACGCCTCGTATAGACGCGCGCTCAAAAATTTATCTATACGCTATAGGATTTGCCAAAAAAATAAACTACACGCTCTCGGTGTAGCTAATCGTAGCCAGGCAAGAAACATCGTGACGCATGTGCCAGCATTGTACTGGATTAGCGCAACACCAATGATTATACTTGCCCATCCTTGTCTCCTTGTGTTATGTGGTTTTTGTTATAGCTATAATAGAGCTATTACAAAGTTGTATTAAACGAGCGGTAGCCTAGTGCCATTTATTAGCAAGGGTAAAATGGCCACAAGCCCTTGCCACATAAAAGGTACTTCATATCTTACCACCAAGGCACCTTGGGTAGATCCCACCAGCCCCAGTCGTACTGAATTGGTTTTCCTGTTGGCATAGCGTATTTCCTCCTTTCTAATCCTAGTGTAGCAATAATTTGCTTGCACTGCAAATTTCGTACAATAAACAGAGGTCGCAAAAAGAACCAGCACTATGCTGGCTCTTTTGTTTGAGATGCTAGATTTTTAGGCTTGCGGTGGCTGCTGTGGTAGATAGTACGGCGCAGGCTGAGGTGCAACCGGCCCAAGATACTGGCTAGAGCCAAAGCCGAGCATTGGGTACATAATGACCGGGAAGAATAGCATCAGCACACCAAAGCCAGTCGACTTACCGAAGGACTTAGCAAGCTCGAGTGTCGACACAACAGCAATGTAGATATTGACGAAGGGCACAAACAGCAGTAGTACCCACCACTCAGGCCGGCCGATGACTTGCATCAGGAGACGCTATTGTAGATAGGGATGAGGGCAGCCCAGCCTGGCTTGCCAGCCTTAGTAAACATCCGCCACAGCGAGGCAAGCACGACAGCCATCACAGCAAAGCTTAGGATGAGCATGATGATAACCATCACCCATACTAGCGGGTCAAGGGGGCTGCTAGCCGCCGTCGTGTATGAGGGGGTTGAATAATAACTTGAAGGATAATCGTAATCCATACTACTCCATAATGATCTAAAGTTAACGAATACTTACACATTATAACAGGCAGGGTAGGGTGTGGCAAATTACGAGGTAAAGAGGTTATTATAGAGGTGGCTATATCTCCTATGAATTTATCTATTGAGAATAGATAATACGAAAACACAAAGTAGTAAATAAGCGTATAGAAACAGGACATACTAAAAAGCTAAATGCCAATATAACAGTAACTCCTTTGTGACTAAGTTTTGTCTTAGTCTCGATATTAGCTATCGCTTATCTATCTTTATCTTTCTCCATCCATATATTTTTCTCTATCTCATATTTTATTATCATATCTATCTTCATATATTCTCCTTTTCTATCTCTATGCATCTCTTTCTCTATAT
>CAUUSZ010000003.1:0-86658 GCA_963548065.1 uncultured Candidatus Saccharibacteria bacterium | reverse complement strand
ATATAGAGAAAGAGATGCATAGAGATAGAAAAGGAGAATATATGAAGATAGATATAAAAGAAATAACTGAATGTGAAGGATAGAATAGAGCGGTAGGTCAATGGTTATCTTCGTACTCTTTTGCCGCGTCGCTTGGCGTAGTATAATACCATAGTATGGTACAGAGTGACACGGCGAGCGCGAGCCGCTCGAAATATGACTATGATGAACCAAAAAAGCTGACTATCTCGCAGCTAACGGCCTTGCTGGTGGCGGTACTGCTACTGGGGGCTGGCTTTGTGGCAGGGATGCATGCCGACAAGCTCTATGCAGCGATTGCACCAGTCTTTGGTCTCAAGGTATCGGCCGATAGTATCGACCTCAGTAGTGTGCAGCAGACCTATCGCAAGCTCAAAGCAGAATATGATGGTAAGCTGGACGATACCAAGCTGATCGATGGCGCTAATCGTGGCCTAGCTGCAGCTACTGGTGACCCCTACACCACCTATATGGACAAGCAAGAGACCGAGCAGTTCGACCGTAGCCTCAATGGCGAAGTGAGCGGTATTGGCGTGGAGATCGCATCACGGGGCAACCATCCAACGGTAGTGCGCGTCGTCGATGACTCACCAGCAGCCAAGGCAGGCCTGCGGGCTGGCGATATCTTCCGTAGTATTAATGGTCAATCGGTAGTGGGGCAGAACTCTGAGGTAGTGGCTGGCAAAGTGCGGGGCGAGGCTGGCACAACCGTCAAGCTCGTGATGCAGCGTGAGGAATCGACCGAAGAATACACTATTGTCCGGGCCAAGGTGAGTGACGCCAGTGTGCGTAGCCAGATTCGCGACGGTGTGGGTATCCTCACCATTACCCGATTTGATGACCAAACTGGCCGACTTGCGCGCCAAGCGGCAGAGCAGTTCGTCCAGCAGGGGGTGCGGGCTGTGGTGCTCGACCTACGCGACAACGGTGGCGGCTATGTAACGGCTGCTCGCGAGGTCGCAAGCCTGTGGCTTGAGAACAAAGTCGTCGTAGTGGAGAAGTCTGGCGACGTTGTGCGAGACACGGTGCACAGTAGTGGCCAAGCACTGCTCAAGGGGATCAAGACAACTGTCCTCGTCAATGGCAATAGCGCCAGTGCTAGCGAGATCGTAGCGGGGGCATTGCACGACCACAAAGCAGCGACATTACTCGGCGAAAAGACCTTTGGTAAGGGCACGGTGCAGCAGCTATTTGACCTACCTGACGGCCGTAAACTCAAGATCACCGTGGCGCGCTGGTATACGCCCAATGGCCGCAATATCTCGCAGGGCGGCATTGCGCCAGATACTGAGGTTAAAATGAGCACCGATGATCGCAACGCTGGCCGCGACCCACAGCTCGATAGCGCACTACAAAAGTTTGCAGAGTAGACATATATCCAACAAAATGCAAACAATTGTTCGCCAAAAGTATTGTATTTGCCTCGTATCTACGCTACCATAAAGGCATATGGACAGACGAAAGAAAATTCTCTTGGTAGAAGACGACACCGCGTTGCTGGCAGTGTATCGCTCGCGGCTGGAACTGGAGGGTTTTGCGGTGAGCGAAGTACACAATGGCGAAGATGCGCTCTCGGCGGTGGTCGATGTTCGGCCTGATCTAATCTTGCTTGATGTGATGATCCCTAAGATCAGCGGCTTCGACGTGCTCGACATCTTGCGTAACACCCCAGACACTACTAACGTCCGCGTTATCATGCTGACGGCGCTGAGCCAGCCCAAGGACAAAGAGCGGGCCAAGCAGCTGGGAGTGGATGACTACCTCGTCAAGTCGCAAGTGATGATTGGCGACGTAGTGGCCCGTATTAAGTATCACCTGGGCATGAGCCAAGAATAACAGAGGCTAGAGGACTGTCGAACAAAGCGTGCAGCAAGCCCTTGCTTCTGAGTGATTTCTCCTTAGCATTATTTCGTGGTATCATAAGAAGATGACGGAAAAATATTCGGCATCACTTTCACCACGACAGGAGCATCTCTTGACGCAGCCAATCACAACGGACGGCACACCAAAAGAGCGTGCAATCCATCCCGATACACATATTATTCCCAAGCGCCAAGATGCGCCACACCACCAGTGGAATGTATTGCGCAGCAGTGGCCAGCTCGATGAAGGATGGATTGATAGAGAGATTATCGACGAGGATGGCACGGTGCTAGTGCGGATGACTAAACCAGTCAACCGAAGCAACATCCACCGGCTCGAGAAGTGTGTGCCACTCGCGGTGCTACAGGAGCAAAACATCGACTTTACCAATGCATATCTGCAAAGAGCCTATGGCGTGATGGTGAAGGATGGTAGGCTGCAGCCCGCTACTGATACCACTCATGCGACTACCAGCAGCCAAGAGCAACAAACAGAGATACTGCCTGCCCAAGGAGGTGATACATATGAGCATCTTAGCGGAGATAGCGCGCGCCAACTAGTTGGGAGCGTGGCAGCAAAAGCGAGTGATACAGAGGTTGATAATAGCCTCCTCGTGGAGCGAGCACGTGAGTACGCAGAGCAGCGATAAGGGCTGTGGTTTGCATAACTCTTAGTGTGGAGCCTTGCTAAATAGTACAAGCATAACACGCTTATTGATAGTGTACACAAGCCTGCTAGGGGTATTATCAAAAACAAGAAAACCACCTCGGCCATGAGGTGGTTTTGCATGTGCACTATAAAACACCTACGCTGCGCTGACGCACACCTGGGTGCGTGGCTGGGTCTTGCCAGTGAAGGTAGACTTCTTGACCTTCTTGAAGCTGACAACACCACTGTGAGCGGCGTGGATGGTGTAGTTGCGGCTCATGTATGTGCCAGGGCCGGCAATCTTCGTAGCGCCTGTCTGGCGAACGAGGACTTCACCAGCGTTGACCTGCTGGCCACCGAAGCGCTTGACACCAAGGCGCGCCCCAGCGTTATTGTGGACGTTCTTGCTTGAGCCACCTGCTTTGACTTTTGACATATCACTCCTTTAGCTAATATAAACAATCTATACGATTATACGTGAGGGCGTGGGCGAAGTCAAGCGGTGTGGATTGAATAGCAGCCGTAAGAATGCCGACTGTTATAACGCGAGAGAAGAGAGCGGCAAGAGGAGTGCGCAAGCGAGCAAGACATTGAGCTGTAGGCATGACAAAAAGGGGGCAAAACATAGACAGTGATGCAGATGTGCTGCAGTACTAACTGAGCAGAGTTGGATAGCTGGCGCTATGGTGGTATAATTAGCTACACTACAGATACAATAAATGATATGAAAAGGAGTGATGATGCCAGAATGGTGGTATGATGGGAAGAGGTCGGATGATGAGATGTACGCATACGCTAGCTTGGAGTGGGAAGAAAATCAGAGACGGAGAAGGGAAGAACAACAAAAAGTGTATGGTTCCGCTGCAGAGCGGGGAGCAGGGCTTTCACCTGAGCAGCTTGCTCAGGCAGATCGGATTTTAAAAGAAGCTCGAGAGCATTTTCATGAGGGGCTTGACGCCTTAAATAACCTTATGCACACGCTTCCTCCTGAGCAGCAAGTAGTGCTTCAGCAAAGTGTAATGCCTTCATTCGAAACAGCCGCTTACAAGCTGCAAGACACAAAGGATGCAATCACTCCACAATAAATAACTATCAATAAGTTCCTCGCCACTAGAGTGATATAAAGAACCTCAGCATGACATAGCTGAGGTTCTTTGCTTTTCATAACTGCAATTATACAAGACTAAATACATCCACTGCTGGATGACCAGAATGAGTTTTACTCAATACTATTTCATTACTTCCACCACCAACAACTCCCGCGCTACTACCTGGTTCTCGCGGTAATAACAGAGTTCGGCGGGGCGAACGTGCTGGAGTGGACGGCGCTGGTAGCCCAGTCGCTCTAGCTGGGTGATGAGTGGCAGGTGAGTAAACTGCCCGTCGCTGCCGCGCCAAGCCGGCACCGCGATGACTAGTGGTGTGCCAGAGCGCAGCTGGGGACGAAGATTAGTGAGAAAATGGCTGATGATATGGTTGCAGGTGGTACGCACAGCGCTAAGCTTGGCAGGAGCGGGTGGGGCAGAGAAGGGCTGACCAAGGTATGTCTCACAGACAACGGCGCTGAGCCGCTGGGCGTCTGCCCACTGATGAGTAGTGGCATCAGCCTGAGTAACGTCCTGCACCGCGCCAGGAGTAGCCGCGGCAGAGCGGCGCTGCAGCCAGGCGAGGTTCTCGCTGGTATAGCTGACCATCTTAGGGTTTAGGTCGCTGCCGCACACATCGTAGCTCAGGAGGAGCGCCTCTTGCAAGACAGTGCCAGTGCCACAGAATGGATCGAGCAGTAGGGGGCGCGGCACTGAGTGCTCGGTAGTAGGTGAGGATTGCACCAATGGCCCAGCCATATTGACCATCATGCGGGCAAGCTTGGGCGGCAGCATACCAACAAAGGCATCAGTGCGGGGGCGAGATTGGTCGCGTGCGGCCAGAGCAGAAATGTTTTGCGCGCCAACACTCTCCGCCACAATAACCCGTCCATCCTGGGCTCGCACCACCAGCAGCTCAATGTGGTGGGACGAGCGACCAAGCTTGTTGTGGTGGCTCGTGGCAGTATTGAGCGCTGGAGCGGCGTTGGGGATGAGACGTAGGCTCGTGCCAGAAGCGCGCAGCTTTGCCTTGAGAATAAGGCCGGTCTTTTGCACCTCGCGGGCGGTGGCAGAGAAGCCATAAGCACTGATGCCAAGCGTAATCTTGTGCGGCGCGCCCTGCCACTGCGCGCTATAGTGGCGGACGATCTGCCGGCTCACCGCCAGCCAGGTACCGCGCAGCTCTAACACCACCCGGCCCGCCTTTTGGCTGCCACCTAGGCGCTCAAAGGCGAAAGTATCGGAGGTAATAGTAGCGGCCTGCGCTCCAAACCAACGCACCGCCGCCGCGCCATACAAACACTCCAGCTCCGCCACGCCCAGAGCCGGCTGCCGGCCAAGAATTGCAATATACATATGCCTAGTATAGCGCAAAAGCGGGTGAGAATGGAGGGAATAAGCAACCAGCCCGAGAATTGACAGAAGCGACCAGGAGGCATATCATACGCCTATGACATCATATTATACAATAGCTCGCCTTCTCACCTATGATGACAGGCGTTTTGTCGGTAAGGGGTGGGAGATTGATTGGCCATGGATTCATCAGCCCGACAACCCGAAGAGTCCCTATCTGTCATTTGGTGACGCGCGCTGCCCGTGGGCGATTGAGGTTGGCGTCTGCATTACCCCGCGCGATAAGTCAGTCCGTGAGAAGATGGACATCTCCCCTAATCAGGATGTTGGCGTGGGCACGACCGAGCCAGGGCGCTACATCCTCACCGTGTGTTCCCAGTCATTCTTGGATGACCCTGCTGGTGCAGAGTATTTTGATGGCGACCCAGTTACACCACTAGTCATGCCCCAGCTTGACTTCGTCGAGATAACAGCGTTTGTTGAAGCAAAGCTTGCCAAATACCAGCATGTTCCAACGGTCGATGATCCGTTCGGTACCGACAGAGAGTTCTATGAAGCGACGAAAGACTGGTTGTACGACACTGAATACGAAGAGTGGACGGCTTATGAGGCGACGATTGCGTGCCCGGCGAGTATGCTGGAGTAGCTGCAGTTAACCTCGTGGTATAATATACCGTAGCTATGCAGAAATATATCAAAAAAATGAAACAGCTGTCCTTCCGCACCTGGCTGAGTATTATGACGTTTGTGCTGATCGCCTTGATTCTATTCTTATCGCGGCACGAACTTCTCCAGGCGTGGCACTTGCTGCAGCAGGTCAATATATGGGTCTTGATTGCCGTCTTCCCAGTGGCGGCGTTGGGGTATTTAGCAGCGGGCGAGATGATCTTCTCATATCTGCGGCAAAAGGGCTTCGTGCGTGATGTGAGCCCCTTTGCCCTGATGCGCTTGTCGCTGGAGCTAAACTTCGTCAACCACGCTTTTCCCAGTGGTGGCCTGAGCGGTATATCATACGCTAACTGGCGCTTACGCAAATACGGCGTCTCGACGGGGCGTGCGACGATGGCCCAGATGGTGCGCTATGTCATGGGCTTTGTGGCAGTGGTGCTGTTCCTTGCAGTGGCGGTGGTAATAGTGACGATCGATAGCGGCGTGAACCGCTGGATCATCCTAATGAGTGGGGGGCTGGTATTTTGCTTGACGATGATCACGCTACTGGGGGTATATTTGCTGACGAGCCAGCGGCGGCTCCACAAGGCGGCGCATCAGGTCACGCTGACAATCAACGGCTTCGCGCGGCGCATCCTGCGGCGCACAAAGCCAGTGATGGATGAAGCTGCGGTGCGGCGCTACTGCGACGACCTCCATACCGATTTCCTCGAGCTGCGGCGCGACAAGAAACTGCTGTGGCAGCCCTTTGTCTGGAGTATTATCTTTACAATTATGGAGATCTTGCCCTTCTGGATGACCTTCCAGTCGCTGGGAGTGTCGGTTAATCCTGCATCAATTCTCATTGCCTACGGCGTGGCCACGACAATGGCGGTGGTCGTTGCTACCCCTGGTGGAGCTGGTGCGTATGAGGCGGTCATGGTCGGAATCTTGGCACTCTCGGGTGTAAGCCAGGGCCAGGCCATCGTTGGGACGATGCTCTACCGCGTGATCGCCATCGTTACCACACTGGTGTTTGGCTATGCATTTTATCAACTAACTATCATGCGCTATGGACGCGACAAACCTCCCACCACTGAGCGTTAGCGACTTCCTCGCCTGTGCGAGCCAGGTGCTGGAGGGAGCATTTCCGGTACTAACGGTCGAGGGCGAGGTGGCTAGTATGGTAGTACGCCAGGGAAAGTTTGTCTTTTTTGACCTCAAGGACGAGACAGGCAGCGTGAGCTGCTTTATGATGGTGTGGCAGCTCCGGGTGGCGCTAGAAGATGGTATGCAGGTAGCAGTGCAAGCCGTACCGAAGCTCACAGCGCGCGGTAAATTCAGCTTGACCGTGCAGCAGGTGCGACCAGTTGGGCAGGGGAGCATTAAGAAAAACTTCGAGCTGTTACGCCAGCGCCTGAATGCAGAAGGACTCTTTGCTCCAGAGCGTAAGCGGCCAGTGCCCGAGTGGCCTGAGCACATTGCCGTGGTGAGTAGCCCCCAGGCGGCAGGCTATGCCGACTTTATGACGATCATCGGCCAGCGCTGGGGCGGCATGCAGATCGATGTCTATGCAGTGCCAGTCCAGGGTGCTGGTGCGGCCGATCGGATCATCCGCGCCATTGAGCGCTGTAACCGCCGTGCAACCGTGCCGCAGGTACTGGCGATTGTACGTGGTGGTGGCAGCGCCGATGATTTGCAAGTCTTTAACGACGAAGCGCTGGTGCGGGCGATCGCTGCAAGCCGGGTACCAACAGTGGTTGGGGTGGGGCACGACACCGATGAAACACTAGCCGATCTCGCCGCCGACGTCCGGGCTGTGACGCCGACTAACGCTGCTCAGCTCATCACACCTGATGCCACAGCAGTGCGAACGCGGCTGGCCGAACAGTTGCAGTCAATGAAGCGAACGATTATTGCCACAGCAGATGATGAGCAAGTAGCGGTGCAGCATCAGCTGGCCGAGGCTCGAGTGAAGCTAGTCAGGCGGCAGCAGGTACTCGAGCAGCAATGCGCAGCGCTGCAGGCCCGACTCCGGCTGTATAACCCTGCAGCAACCCTAGCGCGTGGCTACGCCCTGGTGCGTGGCCAGGCCACCGTCGGCCAGACGATCACCATTGAGCGGTATAGCGATATGATAACAGCGGAGGTAACCCATGTCGAACGCAAAACAACCAACGAAACAGGCGAAATCCACCACGCCCAGCACTCGGGCCAAGCGCACCACGCTGAGTGATGACGACCAACTGGCAATGGCCCTTGCAGCAGAAGGAATCACGCCGGATTATAGCCAGCCCAATAATACACCAGCAAGCTCATCAGCGCCGCCGCAGCCTGACCAGCAGAGCAATGCAGATAACCGTTCACTACGTGAGCAAATGGAGCAGCTGGAAGAGATCTTGGCGTGGTTTGACAGTGATGAGTTTGAGCTTGAGGCAGCGGTAGAGCGCTACCAGCAGGCAGCACGCGTTGCCGAGCAGATCGACCAGCGCTTGAGAGAGATCAAAAATAAGGTAACTATTATCACAGAGGACGCGGCTACCTCATGATGTGGTGGGCACTCCTCGTCATTATCCTACTGTTTTGCGTGACAGCGCTGACGGGGGCACCCTATGTACCATCACACCGCCGCGATGTGCAGCGAGCGTTGACTCAGCTCTATAGCCTCGGGCCAGAGGATTGCTTAGTGGACATGGGCTCGGGCGATGGCATCGTCTTAAAGATTGCCCGCCAGCAGGGGGCACGGGCCTTTGGTGTGGAGCTCAACCCACTCCTTGTCCTGCTCTCGCGCTGGCGTTTACGCGGTGATACCAAAGCGATGGTGGTGTGCGGTAACCTTTACCGCACGAACTTTCCAGCTGGCACCACAGTGGTCTATACCTTTGGCGACTCGCGCGACATCGCTCGGATGGCTGCTCATGTGCAGCAGCAAGCCACCCACCTCGGCACAGACCTATGGTTTATCTCCTACGCCTTTGCCGTGCCTGGCTGGACACCAGTGCGCGAGCAAGGCGCGCATAAGCTGTATCAAGTGCGAGCAGAGCGCGATTAAAAGCGCTGCTAATCCTCGCTTGATGAATGCGTCACAGGCAGCCACAGGGTGCTGGCTGGCTTGAGTGAGTCGATCATCGTGGTAATAGCCGCTTGCTCAACGCGATGAGAGAAGGAGAGCTCCAGGTAAGTGGTACCTCGATTGAGCTCAACATACGTAGTTATCATATCTCCAGCATAGCGATAGCATAGGCGGTAGGTTTGCTTATGCGGGGTCTCGACCCAGTTGCAAGAGGCGACGCGTGGGTCCTTCGTGAGACCACCACCCGCTGATGCGTGCTGGCCTGACCACTGCGTGATGGTATAGTACCAGCCATCTTTTGCTCGGAAGCTCTGCTTCGTGCGAACAAATGTGCCGTTATTGCGCTCGTCCTTGATAAGACGCCGCTGGGCAAGCGTTGCATTGGCCGGCAAGGAAGATGGCTCGAAGTAGGTAAAGTCGATCCGCGTCGCTCGCCAGCGATATACCCCATAGCCAAGTATACCCAAGAGGAGCACGGCGATAATGGTGAGACTAATACTGCGTGGTGTTGTCGGGAGATAGCGTCGTTTCATATATTTATGAATAGCACATAGTGCCAGTAATGGCAAATATGCACTATTTTTGTTTCTCTACTTACCACTCCCTCCTCCGGAACACTATAAGGGTCGACACCTCCCAGGTGTCGACCTCTTACGCTGGGCTGCAAACAGATTATTGCAATCTGTTTGCACACTCCATCGGATGAAGTGGTAAGGAGAGGAGCCTACGCGAGCGAAGAGATTCTGGCTCATAGACAAATCCTCATCCCGCTCTTGTCTATCGCCCCAGGCATAAGTATAATAGGGATATGACGAAGCAATCTTACAAACGACGAAGTTTTCTTAGTGGCAGCACCTTTGCCATTATTGGGCTGGCCCTGCTGGTGGTGCTCTTTGGTGGGTTTTCGGCCTGGGCCTACACTAACTACACCGAGGCCAAGAGCAACCTCGATAGCAAGATTACCGCAGCGCAAGCTGAGGCCAAGAAGACGCAAGCAGACGAAGACGAGAAGAAATTTGCCGAGCGCGAAAAGCAGCCGATGCTGCAATTCGTTGGGCCAGATGACTATGGCCGCCTAACTTTTGATTATCCCAAGACCTGGAGTGCCTACCAAGCCACTGATGTGAGCGAGGGTGGTGGGAAGACGTATGAGGCGTACCTCAACCCCCGCGTCGTGCCACCAGTGACAGACACACAGAAGATTGCCATTCGGATTAGCATCGAGCAGAAGATCTACGACAAAGCGGTGGCCGACTACGACAGCCAGATCAAAAAAGGTGAGCTGAAGTCGAGCGCCTGGAGCAACGACAAAGGCCTGACGGGCACGCGCCTGGAAGGGAACTTTAGCAAAGATATCCGCGGCACCGCAGTAGTGATCAAGATGCGCGATCGGACGCTCACGGTGCGGACAGATGCCGACGTATTTAATAACGACTACGAAGCCCTGATAAAAACCATTAAATTTAACGAATAAATATAGAACATTGCGACGATCTGTGCTACAATGCAGCTGGTATGAGCACGGAGGGGAATGCGGTTATGATGAGCGGCGCTTCCTGGGGGGAGGCGTCGCTCTTTGTTGCGGCGGCACACGACCTCAAGTCGCCACTGGCGCTGCTGCGACAATTGGCGCTAAGCTTGGAGGCTGGTGGGCTGTCGCCCGTCGAGGTGGCCGAGCTAGCTCGGCGGATGGCACTAACCAGCGAGCGGGCCTTGCGCCTCACCACCGACTTGACGCAATCCACCCGTCTCCACGAGGAATTATTTGGCACCGAGCCGCTCAACTTGGCGTTGGTAGCGCGCGACGTCGTGGCCGAGCTCCAGCCACTCTACGCCGCCAAGGGGCGTCGCCTAGCGGTGCGCGTGCCGCGACGGGCAGTGGTAGGTCTCGGCAACCGCGACCTCCTGCGGCGCGTTCTGTGCAATTTCGCCGACAACGCACTCCACTACAGTGGCGAAGGCGATGCACCCGTAGTAGTGCGGCTCTCTCGGCGGGCTGGCGGCCGGGTGATCCGCTTGGCGGTACGCGACTACGGCCCAGCTATTGCGCCATCACTCTGGCGGCAATTGGAACAGCGCCTTGGTGTCAGCGCGCAGCCATTGCACAGCCGGCCAGGCAGCAGTGGCCTCGGGCTCTACATTGCAGGGCAATTTGCCAGCGCGATGGAGGCGCAGATTGGGGCAGTGCGGCACCGCGATGGTGCTACCTTCTACATCGATCTCTGGGCGGTGTATCAACAGAGGTTATTATGACGCAATCGCCACCGCGGGTGTTGGTCATCGACGATGACCAATGGTTTGCTGAGCTGCAGCTTGCGGCAGTGCGGCGAGCTGGTGCAAGGCCCATTTATGCGGCCGATGTGCTGGCTGGCATGGCAGCGCTCGACGAGGCACTCCCAGTGGTGATCATCCTCGATATGTTCATGCCAGGGGGCAATGGCTTGGTGCTGCTCCACGAGCTGCAATCGTATAGCGACACAGCGCGCATCCCCATTATCATCTGTAGTAATGATGCGAGTGATATGACTCTGGCCGATCTTGCGCCCTACGGTGTGGTGGCCTTGCTAGACAAAACAACGATGCACCCGAGCGACGTGACGAACGTACTAGGCAGGTATATCCCAAGCGAGGTAGTGACATGAGTATGCAGCGCACCACAGCGATCGTCCTGCGCCGCACCAACTATGGCGAGGCCGACCGCGTACTGCAATTGCTCACGCCAGAGGGGCAGCGGGCAGTGATCGCCAAGGGTGTCCGGCGCGAAAAGAGTCGGCTGGCTGGGGCGGTTGAACTCTTTGCGATTAGTGATGTCGTCATCCGCCAGGGGCGCAGTGAGCTAGGTGTGCTAACACAGGCCCGCCTGACGAAGTATTATCAAACAATCGTGGCCGATTATGACCGCCTGCAAGCTGGCTATGCCGCCATCCAGCTGGTGGCGCAGGCCAGCCGCATGCTGGATGAGCCGGCCTGGTATGAGGTGCTGCGCTTGGTATATGAGGGGCTCAATCAGCCTAGCGTACCCATCATGCTCACCCAAGCTTGGCTAGCTATCCATTATGCGGCGCTGCAGGGCTACGAGCTTAACCTAGTGCGCGATGTGCTGGGCCAGCCCCTCCAGCCTGAGCGGCGGTATATGTATGACGGGTCGGAGCGTGGCCTGCGCCTGAGTGACCAAGGCGATATCACCGTAGCGCACATCAAGCTGCTCCGCCTGCTCGCCACGCGCCCACCCACAGTGGTAGCACAGGTCGGTGGCGTGCTAGCCATCCTGCCCGAATGCTGGCTGGTGGCACGGCAGCATGCTGGGGTGTAATTGTAATGCTATAGCTTGGATTGCAAGATTCTCTGTCACCCCCCAGCAACTCACCGCACCGAAAATGTTCCGGCCAGATTATGCACAGCACTCTTCCGTTTGCTTGATCGCTGGCCTCCATATATTTTCTTGTTCGGTGAATTGCTGTGGGGCAGAGCGTGAGATTATTGAGATGAAGGTATCAATGCCATGCTTGGCCATAAGACATACTCCACTTTAGGAAAATGCTATAATAAGACCAAAGAACCAATCATGAAGCTGCCGCGTTGCCAACGCGGAGAAAGGACGCGTGTGAGTAGCACAACGAGTAATGTAACAATGGAAGCAATTATTAGCCTGTGTAAGCGCCGTGGCTTTATATATCAGGGGTCGGACGTGTACGGCGGCCTGAGCGGTACGTGGGATTATGGCCCGTTAGGTGTGCAACTCAAGCGTAATATTATGAACTTATGGTGGCGCAGATTCGTCGATGAGCGTGATGACATGTACGGCGTGGATGCGGCAATTCTGATGAATCAGAAGGTGTGGCAGGCCAGTGGGCATGTGGATACCTTCGTCGATCCGCTGTGTGAAGACACGGTTAATCACCGCCGTTTTCGCACCGACCATATTCTCAAGGACAATGGCGTTGACGCAGACGGTATGACTATGGAGCAGATGGACGCAGCGATTGTAGAACAAGGCATCAAAAGCCCGGATGGTAATCCACTGAGTAAATCGCGGACGTTTAATATGATGTTCAAAACGCACGTTGGTGCTACTGAGAGTGAGGATAGCATTTCTTATCTCCGCCCAGAAACCGCTCAAGGCATCTTCACCAATTTCAAAAATGTCGTCGATAGTTTCTACCCGAACTTACCGTTTGGTATCGCTCAGCAGGGCAAGGCGTTTCGTAATGAGATTGCGCCGCGTGATTTCGTCTTCCGCAGCCGCGAGTTTGAGCAGATGGAGATTGAATATTTTGTCGACCCTGAGCATTGGCAGGAGGCGTTTGATGAGCTACTCGCCAGCACGCATGCGTTCTTGGCAGAACTAGGCCTTAAACAAGAGCACATCCACGAGCTGGACGTGCCGGCCGAGGATCGGGCACATTACAGCAAAAAGACGATTGACATCGAATACGACTATCCGATCGGTCGCGAAGAGCTGATGGGCATCGCCTACCGGACCGATTTTGACCTGATGAACATCCAGCGAGCCAGCGGCAAGAGCATGGAATACACCGTTAAGGGAACGAATACGAAATTTGTGCCACATGTCATTGAGCCCAGCTTCGGCGTTGAGCGGGCGCTGATGGCAGTGCTGGCCAGTAGCTACCGCGAGGACGAGCAAAATGGCGAAAAGCGAGTGTACCTGGCACTGCCAGAGCACTTAGCACCAGTCAAGTTTGCTGTATCGCCACTGCTGAAGAACAAGCCAGAATTGGTGGAAAAAGCCCGCGAAGTCTACGCGAGCCTCGCCAAAGCCAACCCTGGCCGGGTGATGTGGGATGACAATGGCAATATCGGCAAACGCTACCGCCGCCAAGACGAAATCGGCACCCCGCACTGCGTAGTCATCGACTTCCAGACGCTGGAGGACGGTACGGTGACGGTACGTGAGCGAGATACGACGGAGCAGAGGCGGGTTGTCGTCGATAAGCTAGTATAGCGGTAGTACGTCCGCTTATTGCCGAAACACTACAATTGCAATATACTATGCAAAAACGGTAATTGAATTATAAATAGAAGGAGCGACTGATGAACGGAGAGAAATCTATCCCGAGTGGTTGGGAGTCACACATATACTCAGTAACAGGTGAAAAGACGGAATTTATCATTCCAAAAAAGGGTGTGTATATTGAGGTGCCAAAGCAGTCCCAAGAGAGGCTGCTGTCTCTAGATCGGCGCGGTGAGATCTCGTTCGTTGAGGAAGCGAAGAGCGAGATCTTTGATAAGGAAGAATATCGGGAATTTGGCGAGTCTTTCCTTCAGGCGCTGCGATCGACATCTCGCATCATTAGCTATGCAACGGGCCAACCATATCACGAGATGGGGCTAAAAAGCTGCGCGCCGCTTGGCATGAGTGCCAGCAGAGGACTTTTGCGTCTGGCTCATCGGTATGAAAAACTCAAAGAGCGTGAGGATGACCCACGTGTTGTTGTAACGCCGTATAATCTTAGCCGCAAGCTATGGGAGCAAGCCTTTCGGCGAGCGATGGAAGATGATAGCATCGAGAATAACCCGTTGCGGCAGCAAATTGATACAACACACGATATGAAGCGAACGATATATGGCCTACATGTCCGCAGGAGTCTATCCCATGATGTGTGGCCAAAATTTAATACAGTTCCAAAGGATACAGCGGTTTTTTATAGCCCTGATGGCATCCCCTGTACGGCAAGTGTTATTGCTGGTAGGCAAGAGCCTCGATTTCGAGGGATGAGCTACCAGAAAATCCACAAGCTAGACTGGTGGGCCGATATAGAAGAGCCTGAGCTGTCGGTCGAACAGGCGCTCTCGCAGGTGGCGGCTGCGCTCATAGGTCGGAGCGGTCAGCAGTCACCGGAAAATAATAGAAAGCCCGATCCAACACTGAACGTGACTATTATTCCAGGCCTTTCGGTTGGAGGGATTCCGTTTCCTTTTCTTCGTAAGCTTGAGCAGAAGCAAAACCCCGATCAGATGCATGCGAAAAGTCTTGATGTAGTAGCTACAGAAGGGCAGAATCAATCTCCGTTAGATAAAGACCCGAATCTCTATAAGCGGTATGGTTACGACAGCCAAACCATCGCAGAAGCTCTAACTGCTGAGCTGAGTCGGATTATCGAAGGAGAGTCACAAGCACCGGGCTATCAAGTCTATGGAGCATACTGCAAGGCACCAGAGCAGTCTCTGTATGCTCCGTATGTTTTATGGGGTAACAACGGCTGTGTGACGCTGTTGCTCCAAGCTATCAAAGAGGGCGATAGGCGAATCGGCTTTCGCCATGCCACGCGGTGTCTGTCTGAATCACCTCGGGTGTAACTGGTGGCAATGAGTCATCAACGTACTTGATAGATGCAACACAAGCTAGATAACTGACCGTTCGGTACTTTTAGCGAGAAAGAAATAAGGATGCTATAATTACTCTCATGCCAAAAAATACCAACGGACACCTCATTACGCACAATGCAGACGGAATAGTCCGCCACGATTACCTCTACCGCATCTCCTTCAAAGCATTAATATATAACGACGCTGGGCAGGTCTTGGTCGTCAAAGAGATCGATCGGCCGTTTTGGGATTTGCCTGGTGGCGGGATGGATTATGATGAGACGATTGAGTCGTCGCTAAAGCGTGAGCTGCATGAAGAAGTTGGCTACCGGGGCGATGTGCGCTATCAACTTTTTGACGCATCGGACCAGATATACATTGAGCGGCTTGATGCGTATCAAATCTGTTTTTATTGTCGCGTTTGGCCAGAGAACTTCGACTTTGCGCCAGGAGAGGAGGGTGATGACGTGATGTTCATCAGCCCTGACAACCTACAAGGCACCGGTTATGATGCGACCGATCGGGCATATGCGGCGCATAGGCAGTGGCAACAACTGTATAGTAAAGTTACACAATAAACCTTGATTGAGATGTGTTTCTTTACCAATATAACTTTATAGTGTCTCGACTTGGGTCAGTCCCCGTCGAGGTTTTTGGTATGATCATTGATTGCCAAAACTTCTTATATAAAGCCACTGAGATCAGTAAAGTAATGAGTGGCCAAGAGGGTATTGAGTGTTGGATAGATATACTACAGTAAGTGAATCACATCGGCACCGGTCACATGCCGGAGCACGCCATGGTGGCTAGCGACTACGCCATCAAGGTCATCAATCTCCTTTATCCCGGCGATAGGGCCGCTATCACCCACGAACGCCAGTGGCAAATCCAGGTAATGAGGAAGGAAATGGCGGTTGTATAGCTTGAGGTAGTAAGTTAGCCGTCTGGCGCAAATATAGAAAAAGAAAAGGGTCCTTAGGCAATTAACCGTTCGGAACCTTTTCGTCTTAATAGCTCTATTGTAGCGGCGATAGAAGAATAAAGCAAATGATCTAATCTAGTTATGGTGGACAATTATCTATATAAGTAAATAGCGAAAAAAGCTTCAAGGTGGTATAATCACCTCATACGAACAAAATCACAAAAGGCTAGGTGTATACATATGAGTAACACGACAGAAAAAACATACAATTCACTCCCTCTCATTAAAAAAGAGCATCGCAACAAAGTACTCATCACCCTCTTTCTCGTGACGGCACTCGCCGGAGGCGGCTACTGGGCGGTTGTAGCTGCGACGAGTAGTAACGCGCCGCCAGTAGCGCTAGCATTGCGCTTGGCGTACATCGCGGTTTTGTATATGCCGGTACCACTGTATACGCTCTTACTGAGTCGATTTATGCTTGGCATACCAATACCATTTCGTGCGTTGTTATCATTAAAGCACATCACCGTGAAGAAGTATGCATTGGTCGCTGGGCTATTCTTGGCCTGGGCAGTATTGATGATAGGCTCCGTTGCTATTCTTGGCTGGCTGTGGCCAGAGACTTTTGGGCACCTGGCAACGACTAATGGACACTTGGTGCACAACCTTGAGAAGCTCATCGGCACATCGGTCGATACTAGCGCGATGAATATGCCACCAACACCGCTTGCTATGTTGCCGCTTGGTATCTTTGGTGCATTGATGGCTGGGCTAACGGTAAATGCGATCTTTGCGATGGCGGAAGAGATCATGTGGCGTGGTTACCTTGCGCAGGCATTTGCTGGACGGCCATTTTGCAAGAAATATGTGACGATTGGCGTGCTGTGGGGGCTGTGGCATATTCCACTGATTGCTCTAGGGTATAACTATGGCACAGCGAACGCGCTTCCGGGGTCGGTGTTGTTCATTGGATTTTGTGTGGTGATGTCGCTCGTGCTTGGCTTTGTCGTTGAGCGAACCCGAAGTGTGTGGCTTGCTGCCGTGCTGCATGGGACGTTTAATGGCTTCTCGCAAGTTATGTTGCTTCTGGTCGTTGGTGGGAGTTCACTGTTGGCTAGCTCAGCAGTAGGCGTTGTCTCGCTTGTGATGTGGCTGGTAGTATTTGTAGCTTGCTATATAAGCACTACTTTTGCATCTGTCACGGAGCGAGCATAAGTGGACTGTCTCATCCAGGAGGGTCGATTCCGCTAAACTATTATAGAGGTATAATAAAATCATGCATATAACTCGTCGTATTCAAGCGGTAAAGCTTCGCCATATTGTGGGGGACTGCTAGTAATACTCAGATCAACCACACATTAAGTATATAGCACGAGATCGACACGATTAATTGTCGCGTGACATGCTTATTCCAATTTTGTTATAATGAGCCTATGACGATTACCACAATCCAAAAGATCATCAAAATCGGCTCGAGCCGTGGCGTGACGCTGCCGGCTAAGCAGCTGCGGGCGCTTGGCTGGCAGGAGGGGGATGAAGTGCGTATTGTGGTTGATACGGTGAGTTCTGCTCATGCACCAGTGCAACCAGCAACTGACCAAGTGCGGCGTGACTACGAAACATTCACGCAGCAGTATGGTGAAACGCTGAAGAATTTGGCTGACCGATGATGCGCTATCTAACGACGGATGAGATTCAAGCATTACATTATTGGGTGATTGCGGACTATGGTGGCTCGCATGGTCTGCGCGACGCGAAGGCACTTGCGTCACTCGTCGTTACACCACAGGCAGTGTTGTTTGGTCGTGAGCTCTATGGATCGGTGCATAAAAAAGCAGCAGTGTATCTCCGTCATTGCATCGCTGACCATCCGTTTATAGATGGGAATAAACGGACTGCAGTAACACTAACTGGAGTATTTTTATTACGCAATGATGTCTGGTTGCGAGCGGCACCCCAAGAACTTGAGAATATAGCAGTGCAGATTGCCACCGATCATTGGGATATCGTGCACATCGCACAGTGGTTGCAAGAAAATACTGAGGAAATATAGTATACTTCTCCACAATATTTCCACAGAGTGATGTATTTTCTACATACAGATAACGATGGTGAATTCCTGGGGTCTAGGGCAGAAGGCTTGTTTATTTCAGGCCCAATTACCCTCTTGTTACCATAAGCGTAATAATGATATAATGCGAACGTTATATTTAAGGTGTTGTGTTTCACAACAGAAAAGGAGGGTTTTGCATGAGGGAACTCAGGCAAGCAAAGTATAATAAATGGAGAACGCTCGCTCGCGTGTCTCAGGCTGGATGCCTGGTGGCGGTAGCTGCTATGGTGGCATTGTTTGGCCAGCCTACACGAGCTGCCCAAGAGGTAGCTTGGAAGGACCAAGCTGGCTCTGGTGCAAAGAACTGGTCGGCAATGGCTGGCTCGACCGACGGTACCAAGCTTGTTGCAGCAGCGAATGCAGGGAGTATCTACACTTCGGCTGACAGTGGTGTAACGTGGAAGGAGCAAACAGTAACTGGGCTTGCTGGCCCGCAGAAGTGGACAGCCGTTGCTAGCTCGGCCGACGGCACCAAACTTGCTGCCTTCTACCAGTGGGGTGGCTATATGTACACCTCAGATGACGCAGGTGTCACCTGGAAGCAAAGAGGTCTCCCAGGAGCTGCTGGAGACTGGGTATCTGCTACGAGCTCGGCCGACGGCACCAAGCTTGCTGTTGTTGGGCGTGGCAGTAAGGTTTTTACCTCTGAAAACTCTGGTGCAACCTGGAAGGAACAAGCCAACCCAGGTGCAAAAAACTGGTCGTCTATCGCAAGTTCGGATGACGGCACCAAACTCGCCGCAACAGTAACCGACGGCTCGATCTACACCTCAACAGACAGTGGTGTCACCTGGACAGAGCAAGCAGCCGCTGGCACTCAGAAGTGGACATCGATCGCTAGCTCGGCCGATGGCATGAAGCTCGCTGCAACCGTCAATGGTGGCAAGATTCACACTTCGACAGATGGTGGCGTCACCTGGAAAGAGCAAGCTGCATCAACCCCACAGAAGTGGACATCGATCGCTAGCTCGGCTGATGGTATGAAGCTCGCCGCAACCGTCAATGGTGGTAAGATCTACACTTCAGATGACGGTGGTGCAACCTGGATGGAGAATGACAGCGCTGCTACCGGTGCGTGGTCGGCTGTTGTTATGTCGAACGACGGGGCCAACCTCGCTGCAGCACTCAATGGTGGCAACATTAATACAGCAACAGCTAAGGATAAGCCAGTTGTACAGCCAGCCCCAGCCACCCCGGCGCCCGCAAATCCTGCACCAGCTAACCCAGCTCCGGCCAATCCTGCGCCCGCTACACCTGCTCCGGCCACTCCAGCACCAGCTACACCCGCTCCAGCGACGCCCGCACCTGCGACTCCGACCCCAGCAAATCCTGCTCCAGCTACCCCTGCGCCTGCGACGCCCGCGCCTGCAAATCCTGCGCCTGCCAACCCAGCTCCAGCTACACCTGCCCCAGCTGAGCCAGCTGTAGAACCTGCACCAGCAGAAGAGCCGGCTCCGGCTGCAGAGCAAGCACCAGCAGCCAACCCAGCACCTGCAGCTAAACCAGCAGCAGAGGCTGCCGCTCCTGCTAAGCACGAAGGTCCAGCTCTCGCCGACACCGGTGACAGCGTATGGCTCGTTGCTGCACTCGCAGCCAGTGGTCTTGGCGCCGGGAGCTTCTGGTTCGTCAAGAGCCGCAAGAACTAGAGCACTGCACTGCAGCGTCTCTATACCCAAGAGAAAGGCATACCGTATGCCTTTCTCTTTTTTGGTTGGTAGAGTAGGGTGCTGGGTCATCATAGAGCAATTGCATTATATGAAAGCGGCTTGGGCGCTAATGTAGCAGTGATACACCGTCACAGTACTTGAGTATAAGCAGCAAAGGGACACCTT
This sequence comes from uncultured Candidatus Saccharibacteria bacterium, assembly GCA_963548065.1. Classification (GTDB taxonomy): domain Bacteria; phylum Patescibacteriota; class Saccharimonadia; order Saccharimonadales; family Saccharimonadaceae; genus Saccharimonas. The sequence continues at coordinate 66,776 of CAUUSZ010000003.1, read as the reverse complement.
ACACAGATAGAACGTCAGCACCAGCGCGCTGCTAGGGGCTCTTGGGCGAGAATAGGTGGGCCACAACCGTGTTGGTGCGGCCTTTGGCTGTGCGCGGTTATGATGCTAGAGGTGGTGGCTGCCGATAGAGCTTATCTCCCGTGTGGCGTGTCTCGGTGTCGATCACTAGTGCACCAGCCTTGTGAGCACATCAACGGCGGCGCGAGCGATCGCATCGAGCCAACGAATAGCACTGCGCCTATTGAGGACAGTTTGGGCTGGAGAGGGAAATATCACATAGCATGCTCTTATTCTTACTCAAAGCAGCGTGGGGACGGCTAGAGCGCCAGCCTTACACGGCCAACCAATGCGAATTTCGCTCATACCAGCAAGCTTGTATACACAGACTAATACACGCGAGGAGGCAAAAGAAAGTGGCTTGGATAGCAAGTATCCAAGCCAAGATAGAGCTGTGTGGGGCAGGAGTACGGCTACGGTCGCCGTTTGCGGAGTATCCACACTCCGCCACCACCTAGTACAATTGCACCGAGGGTGATGGGGAGGATGCTATCGCCAGTGTTGGCGAGGAGCCCGCCGCGGTGGGGTGAGCTGCCCGTAGAGTCGGTGTGCGATGTGTCTTCGTAGATGGCGATGGGGTCGAGGATTGTGCCATTGGCAGTGCCGTCTTCGTCACCAAAGCCGCCGTCGGTTACGTCGTAAGCGATGGTTGTGCGTGTACCACTGGGGTTTGTGCCAAAGTTGATCCGGCCTGTGATGTCTTCGATGACTGAGCCACCTTTGGCAAGTTTGAGCACGGTGAGGCGGCTTGGGTCGCGGTAGTGCTTGCTTAGTGTGAGTGCTACATGGGTGGTGTAGCCAGTGTGAGCGGTCTGCCCAGCACAGGTGATGGTGAAGCGCACGCTGTTGCGCAGAGCCCGGCCTTGGTACTGTGCGGGGGCGGTTGCCGGCTCGGCTGAGGCAATGTGGCTGCACGGTTTGCCGGCCGTAGCGAGCGATACCGCACCGCCGTGTGGCTGAGGGATGGCAGTTGAGTTGGTCGGCTGTGTGGGCTGCTTGGGTGTTGGTGTGGATGGGGCTGATGTGATGGCGTTGAGCCGAGCCTGGAGGGCGGCTTTTTTGCGTGCATCCTTGACGGCAGCAATGCGGGCTTGAGCAGCAGCGATGTCTGCAGGGCTCTTGCTGGCTTCAGCTTGGGCTAGAGCAGCTTCGGCAGCGGCCAGTGTGCGATCATCTACCGGTGGAGTGGTGGTATATATCATGCCACCATAGGCAGCGGCCACGAGTTTGCTCCCATCGGTCGAGCTGGCAAGGGCTGACCAGTTGGGCACGCCAGGAGACGTCTGAGCTACCCATGTTGCGCCGCCGTCGGTCGATACGTAGATATAACCACCACCGCCAGCTGTTGCAGCGAGGGTACTGCCATCGGCCGAGATGGTTGCAGCTGTCCAGTTGTGCCGGCTGTCCACGCTGTGCTCCGTCCACGTTGCACCACCGTCGGCCGAAGTATAGATATAGCCACCAGCGGCTGTTGCGACCAGCTTTGTGCCATCGGGCGAGCTGGCAATTGATGTCCAGGTGCGGTTGCCAGCTCGGGCATGTTCTGTCCAGGTCTTGCCGCCGTCTAAGGAGGTATAGATAGCACCGCCCTCGACGACTGCGGCTAGTTTATTGCCGTCGGCCGAGCTTGTGACGGCGCGCCATTTGCGGCTGCCCGACTTTGGTTGCTCCGTCCAGGTTGCCCCGCCATCGCGCGAGGTATAAATCGCGTGGTCTTTGGCAACAGCCACCAGTTTATTGCCATCGGCCGAGCTCGCGATCGACATCCAGTTGATCGACCCACTCATCGCATGCTTGTGCCACGTCGTGCCACTGTCTTGTGATGTGATGATGTAGCCGCCCCAGTCGTAGAGTGCTGCAAGCTTGCTCCCATCGGCCGAGCTGGCAATGCTCACCCAGTTGCGCACCTCAGACTTTGGCTGCTCCGTCCACGTTGCACCACCATCTTGCGAGGTGTGGATTGTGCCACCCCAGGCAGTGGCTGCCAGTTTGCTCCCATCAGCCGAGCTGGCAAGGGCAGACCATTTGCGGTCGCCCGCGGCATCATGCTTGGTCCATTTCGTGCCGGTTGCTGGCACTGGCGTCTCGGGTGGCTGCGTGCCCGCACCCTTTTGGAAGACGCGTACATAGTCGATCAGCATCGTCTGTGTGGGGAATGGCTCAGACGGGTCGATAGGGCTGAGATTTTTGCTAATCTCGACGTAGTCATTGAGGATGAATTGCCAGCCACGGTGGAATGCACCATTGATATTCTCCTGGCTGGCGACCTTCGTCAGTGGTTCGGCATCCTTTCTAGGGAAGATGTTGCCATCGTCAGTAGGGCTCACATGGTAGCGATATACCTTGATGGGCTCGTCGTCTACAAAGTACTTGACCGTCGTACCATCATACTCTACTGCCCAGGTGTGCCACTCGTAGGCAAACGAGCCTGGCCGCGCACCAGCATAGTGCTCGCCACTGTGCGATAGGGCACGCGTCCGCCAGCCAGTCTTCCATTTGGCATCGACACCATGGTGGTAGCACGACATGTGTGTGGTGGACCACGCGTAATTTGGTGTGGATGAGTACCACTCGATGATGTCTAGCTCGCCATAGGGGTCGTTGGCCTTGGGGTTGTCGTTACAGTTTTGCAGGGTATTGCCACTCACCATCCACAGCGATGGCCGCGTGCCACGTTTGCCATTCCAATTAAACTTCGCGCGAATCTCGGCTCGGAATGGCTTGGTGCCGTCCACAACCTTGCCCTTGTTTTTGACCCGTCCACTAAGGTAGCGGGTTGTGGTGCCGCTGGGGCAGGGCTGCTCACTCATGTTGGCACTGGTGAGCGGCTCGTTCAAATTGCTCACACAGTGGCGCTGCGTGGTAATCTCAAGATGACTGTTGGCAACCTTAAGATTATTTGGGCTGTAGGCGAGGTGGGTATTGCGCAAGTTGTCAGTATTTTGCTTTAGTATGTCCCACTCGCCAGACACAGCCGAGCCAGTAAACTCGTCGTGCCACACCATACCCCATTGGTCGGCATGTGTTGTGCCATGATAGAGAAGTGCAAGCAACACAACACTACCAAGTGCCGCAAGCACAATAATTGCTTTTTTTATCACCGTTTTGTCCCCCCTGTTTTTGTCTAAAAACGTTATGAGCATGATTATAACGCTTATGGTTAGTTTTTTGCAAGGGGTTAGGCCCATAATCTTGCAAGGCTCGCTGCATAATGCATATTTTTGCCAGGGCGAGAGAGCACTGTATATTCTCGCAGTGTGGGCAGTTATCCACGCTATTTCCACAGCACGATGTGGTTTTTACACCGCTACAGAGATGGGGTAATAAGGGGTGGTCTTTCGGGCTATTACAACAGAGGATAGTGGGGTATACTAGAGGCACAACAACCTAACACAAAGGAGGGTGTATGACGAAGTTAATTAACTATTCGCTGGCAGGCGTAGCAGTGGCCGCAGCCATGGTGTGCCTGAGTGGTGCGCCAGCTCATGCTACCGAGCAAGAGCTCAGTGCAGCACGTGAGGCGTGTAGTACAGTGGTAGGGCAGGTCAAAGCGGCCAATGCATATGCCTACTGGAAGATGCCGGAGGGCTACCCAGAGGATCATAGCGCCGATGCAACCAACAGCTTTCGCCAGCAGCATGGCTGGGTGGTGGCCGGCACAGAGGTGTACGACTGGGCCTCCAACGAATCATTTGCCAACAGTGGGCGCTTTGTCTGGGGGAGTAAGACAGTCAACTTTGCGCCAGGGAACTTTTGCCTGAGTAGTGGCAAGACGACGGGTGGCCGCGAGCTTCTTCTTACCTTCCAAAAGGATGGCAACTTGGTACTCTATAGCCACACCGGTACGGCTCAGTGGGCATCTAATACTCAGGGCAAGGGTGCACGCCTAGCCTTCCAGGGCGACCGCAATATCGTCGTGTACGACAAGAACAACAAAGCCATCTGGGCATCGAGCTGGCAGTGGAGTACGCCACGCCGCGGTGCCAAGATTGCCCAGCCCGGCCAGCGCTGGTGGCACGGCTATGGCAAGGCACAGCAAACACCAGAGTGGTTTCATGCGTCGCGTCGCACCACAACCAAGCCACAAGACACTGGCGTGCTCACTCTGCGCGCCACCGACCGCACCATCGAGGGTATCCCCGAGACCAACTGGGCCTCGCCACAGTACCCACAGCGCGCTACCTATGGCTCGGTAGTGGTGACCAACGAAGCACGAGGCGATGGCATACGAAACCACGTCAACATCGTTGGGACGTTTGATAACTAAGCAGCGTATGTAGCCTATATCACGTTCTGCTCACTATGCCCCGCATCATACTGATGCGGGGTGTTTGGTTTTCTGTGGAGTAGTGTAAAGTCGTTTTAAAATGCCTTGACCTAAGATAGCACCTATTGTAGCTATGCTTGCCCATAGAGCAGGGCTATACTATTATATCTAGTATCACAAGGTAAGTATAAGGATCAACCTATGAGCAGAAACGAAGGACTACAGACAGAGACCAACTGGCGCAGCCGATCAGCGAAGATTGTTGGCTCAGTGGCGGCACTAGCGGTTGCCACAGGAGGCGCGGCTGGCTGTGCAAGCTTGGAAAAAGATGTGGGTGTGACGATAGAAAGGCAATGCACAACACACGACGGTGGTCTCGTTGGCTGGGAGAATGTTTCGTATAAAGATAACCCACCTTCCTTTACCGGGTATGAAGCCGATAAGGCAACGCTTCATTGCCCAAAGGGGTCGACCGTTACACCAGAACACAGTGTGAGTTATACATTATTTGACCCAACTGACTCCACACAGCTCAATCATGCGCGATGGGATCAGATGAAAGGCGGCAGTGTCTCGTATATTGTCAAAAAAACAAATCGCGACGATCCAGTCCTGACGACAGAAAGCGACAGCACCGGCACAGAAGTGACAATACGTACACTGGAGCAGAGTGGGCTTGCTGTGCATCTGGATCGATACGAGCCAAAGAAACCATCACGCAATAAGTAAAAAGATAATCCCGTCTGCCTTGCGAGGTTATATAATGGGAAAGGAATCTTAGAATAGATGAAAACAATCTGCATTGACGAATCTGGTACACTAGGCTTTAGCTCTCACGAGCCGTACTTCGTCATGGCGGCGCTGATGATTGATGATGAGAAAGCACTCAAACGGATGAAGAATCTTATCCGGCGGATGAACGCATCTGCAATGCATCGACGCCAACAACCATCGCATAAGCCGTGGTATGAAAACCGTGTCCCATTTCACGAAAAGCAGCGCGCTCAGCGGCAGATCGTTACGAGTTTATCGGCGCAGGCCGACCACCGGATTGCGTACACGGTCGTCGACAAGACGGTGCGAACGTCAGTTTTTCAGCGCAATCGACGTGTGCGTCATAAGCTGCGCCAGCGGATTTTGCTGCGACTCATTAGACAGTGGGTTTTGCAATATAATGACGATGTGCGCATTATCGTAAGCAACAAGACAATGAAGGCAGTGGCTGCTCGCAAGATAGAAAAATATCTGCAAGACCGGCTAAGCGATGAGCATCAGTTTCCAATGGCTCGCTATCGCCACAAGATAGAGATTGTGCCAGTTGATCCGCAGACGCACTACGGCCTGCGGATGATTGATTACATTGCGCGGTTGATTCATCAGACATATACAAAGCCTATTCAACATCGACTCCCACCGCAAAAGGAGGCACTGCATAAGCTGAGTATTACTAAGCTTCGCATTATTAATGGCGAATTTATTACTGCCTATAACGTTGGTGCGCGGCGCTGGTACAGTTATGGTGATAGTGAGCACCTTGTGTGAAAGCAGCATATAGCTTATACTAGACGAAGGAGTCAGTCATATCGTCAGCTTATCTTACCAATGAGTGAAGTAGTGTGAGAGGTTCCCTCTATGGAACACTACCTGGCGGTGTGCATCTGTGGCGTGTTTACGAAACACGCCTTTTTTGTTTTATCTATGAATGCTCGCCTGTTCGCATACACCACTACCTTGTGATATAATCTATCGAAATTCCAAACATCAGCACACCCATCACCTGAAGAACCCAACGTGCAGATACATCTGCGCAATTTGCGGGCAGACGATGATGCGGATAAGGCACGCCTTGGTGTGTGGTATGGTCTACATCGAAGTGCGGGTGATATCTATGTGGCAGATATCGGGGTAGGAAACCAGCCGCATCATAAGGATTTGCGGGCTGAGATTGGCTTTGAATCTAAAGATTCATACCTAATATTACCAGAGGATTTTGCCTATACACTTGGTTTTGCGTTTGGGCGCTATAATCCAGATAAGACTGAGCAGGATGCTTATGGTGCTTCTTACGATTTGCAGGCAGAGCGTTTCCGACCGACAGAGGTATCTGCTGCAACGACCGATGCCATTGTCCGTACGGCAATGCTTGGGATGAAGTATGCGCTTGTAGCTGACGCAAGGCAGCTAGTAGATCTACCGCCGATCGTGCAGCATCCTGATGCACAACTTCTTATACCTGAAGACTGGCAGGGCAAGGTCGACACGACAGGCATCGACCGGAGTGGCCGTCCAATATAACATAGAGCACTCTTACTGATACACCCCAGGCTTCAGCACACCGATGTACGGCAGGTTGCGGTAGTGCTGGCGGTAGTCTAGGCCGTAGCCTACCACGAATTCATTGGGGGTAGGGATGCCGATGTAGTCTGCCTGCACATCCACCGTGCGGCGCTCGGGCTTATCTAGCAGGGTGCAGAGCTTAGTGCTGGCGGTGTGGCGCTCCGCAAAGAGCTCAAACAGCGCCTGGGCAGTGTGACCCGTATCCACGATGTCTTCTACCAGCAGCACATGCCGGCCAGCCACGTCCGTATCGAGGTCTTTGAGGATACGCACATTGCCAGTCGAGGTAAGCTCATCGCCATAGCTCGAGACATCCATAAAGTCGATTTCCAGCATGCAATCCATCGCCCGCACCAGGTCGATCATAAAGGGCGCTGCCCCGCGCAAAATACCCACCACCAGCGGGTTTTTATCGGCATATTCCTGGCTCAGCTGCTCGCCCAGACGCGCCACAGCACGCGCAATGTCATCTTTGGTAAAGAGGATTGTTTCGATATCATTATGCATAAGGATTATTGTAGCAGATATGCAAGGCGGGGGCGAATTTTTTGGAAGATGGGTGCAAGTGAGAAATGCGTGGAGACGTGAACAATGCTACAATACCATCATGACACAACGTACCATTCCACCCCATGCTCGAATGATTCCGCCCGAGGCACAGTGTGTCTTTGTGGGCGAGATATTTAGTGTTTATCAGTGGCCACAGCGACTGTATGATGGCTCGGTGGCGACCTTCGAGATGGTACGCCGGCCCGATACAGTGTTCATCATTGCGGTCGATGATACAGGCAAGGTGTTCGTAAACGATGAAGAGCAGCCAGGCGGCATTGTGCGGCGTGGCCACTTACCGGCGGGGCGGGTTGACCCCGAGGATGTAACCATCATCGCGGCGGCGCAGCGCGAACTGTGCGAGGAGACAGGCTGGGAGTTTGCCGACTGGCAGCTGCTGGAGGTGGTGCAGCCCGAAACAAAAATGGAATGGTTTGAACATCTCGTACTAGCCCGGCGACCAGTGCGCCACATGCCACCGTGCTGTGATGCAGGCGAGCGGATAACCACTCGAGCGATCTCCTGGCAGGAGCTTGTGCAATCAGCGGTGCTGCTGCGGCATTTCCCATGGCTACGCGATGTTGCCTCGGTGGAGGAGCTTGCGCCGCGTCATGGAGGTAGCCTATAGAGGGAGTAGGGGTGTGGGTATAGCATAAGTCAGCATGGAGCGTGCTTGGTTTTATCTCACACAATGGATTAATGACTACCGCATCAGGTTTCGTCATATCGCTAGGCAAGACAATTGCTCTCCTCGCCAGATACGGTATAATAAAGAAATTATGAATCGACCTATCAAGCAGATAAAACAGATCAAGCAGCAGGGTAAGCTCCTGCGGATTTTTTGGCAGGCGCTGGCAGTAGCGACGGTGGTGGTGAGTGTGAAGTTCGTTCTGCACCGTCTGGGGTGGGAGCCGATTGAGCAGAGCTCATTGCATAATAGCGTCATATCCAGTGTGACCTTTGTGATTGGTTTTTTGCTCTCGGCTACGATCGCAGACTACAAAGAGTCGGAGCGGATCCCAGCGGAGTTTGCGGCGCTACTAGAAGATATGTATGATGACGCCGCGGCGATTCATCGGAGCTATCCAGTGTTTGATATCGATGGCTTTCGGCACCAGCTCCATGCTGTAGCCCAAGGGTTTTCGGATGATGTGCGCCACTCAGCCTATGATGCCCGGCAGGATATCCGGGGCTTAACGCCGTATTTTGCCACGATGGAGCAGGGCAATGTGCCGCTCAACTTCATCGTCAAGCTCAAGCAGCAGCAGATGGTGCTGCTCCGCCACCGCCATCGGGTGGACTACATCCAGCGGATCCGCTTTATTCCCTCGGCATCCATCTTGGCGCGCTCCATTGTGATGGCGTTGCTTGGCCTCTTGCTCATTACTAATATCGACCCATTTGTCGCCAGCCTGACGGTGGTGGGGCTGATTAGCTTCATCTTGGTGTATATGATCATCCTCATTCATGTCATCGGCACACCCTTCCACAAGGCCGGCAAAACGCGCGACGACGTGAGCCTCTTCCTTATTCACGACGCGGAGGAATATCTGAGCAGCCCAAGCGACGCGGTGAGTAAAAGATAATAGTAGCCATCTTTTCGTAGTTGGGACGGCTCGCTATTATCGCCCAACATTGCTATAATAAGACTGTACCAACACTAACCATGGAGGATCTCACATGGGACTTACCGATGATATCAAAGCCAAAGCCGATGACGCACAAGCTAAAGTCAAAGCAGCAGCCAGTGACGCAAAAGACAAAGCCGAAGAAGTAGCCGAGAAGGCCAAAGATGCTGCGCAAAACGCCGTCGACACTGTAAAAGACAAGGCAAACGACATCGAGAACAAAGCTCACGAAACCAAGGGCTATGTAAAAGGCAAGATGGATAAATAACCCCCCGCCTCTTGATGGCTACGAGAGCTGCTCTGCACATTAGAGCAGCTCTTTTGGTGTGAGCACGCATTTGCGAGGCGGCACTGTACATGGTACGATGAGAAAAAATATAAGGAGAAATTATGCCCATCCATAACCCCGCCGACTATCCCGCCATCATCGCGCGCCTCAAAGCCAAGCTAGCCGAAAAGGGCGTCGTGATGGGTCCAACGCTGAGCGAGGCAGACATTACCGCCTTTGAGACTGCCTGCAATACGCGCCTGCCCGAGGCCTATCGACTCTTCCTCCAGCAGGTAGGCGATGGTTGCCAAGATATTCGGCAGCCCAGTGGCATCTCTATCTATGGCCTCAAACGACTGGCTGATACCGAGGTGAAAGACCTCTCGCGCAGTGTGACGATTGATGACTACTGGCTCTGGGAGGAAGAAGAGGATGAGGCACTGCTTACGAACAAAGCATTTGAGGAGCGGCTGGGTAGTGAAGGTGTGCTGCTCCTCGACCAAGGCTGTGGCGATACTTACCAGCTTATCACCTCTGGCAAATGGGCTGGTGAAGTATGGAACTTCTGCGACGTAGGGGCTGGCCCATGCTGCGAGCGCCAGGACTTCCTTGGCTGGCTGGAACTGTGGGTCGATAGCGACTTTGACGCAGACTTCTTCAAGGATTATGTCTATCCAGGCGACACCGCAGAGTAATACCCCTTGCCCCATAGTACATGTCTGCAGGGGGTATTAGCTACTGCCATACCATGCTACACTAAGGAGTATGACGAAACCATTTGTACTACTGCAGTCGCGCCCTGAGGACGAGGCGTCGGATAATGAATATCAGGCATTCTTGCATTTTGGTGGTCTTGCGCCAACCGATCTTGAGCGAGTGCGCATCGAGGCAGGGCAGCGCCCCGCGCAGCCGCTTGCTGCCTATAGTGGTGTGCTGATGGGTGGTGGCCCAGCCAACTTTGCCTATGCTCCGGCCGAGAAGCCTGCCGAGCAGCGCGAGTTCGAAGCCGTGATGATGCCGCTGCTGCGCGAGATTATTACCCATGATGTGCCATTTCTTGGCGCTTGCCTAGGGGTTGGCGCGCTGGTGTCGGCACTGGGTGGTACGCCGAGCTTTGCGTATGGTGAGGCAATTGGTGCTGTGCCGATCACCCTCACGCCAGCAGCTAGAGATGACCCACTCCTGACTGGCTTACCCACTACCTTCGACGGCTTCGTTGGGCACAAAGAAGGGGTGCTCGAGCCACCAGCTGCCTGTACTGTCTTAGCACGCTCGCGCAGGTGCGTGCAGATGCTGCGGGTGGGGCGCAACGTGTATGCCACGCAGTTTCATCCCGAGCTCGACCCGGAGAGCCTTGCTCTGCGTATTGATATCTATCGCCATGCTGGCTACTGTGCTCCGGACGAAGCCGATACTCTCATTGCCAATGCCCGCCAGCAAACCGTCACTGAACCAGTCAAGATTCTGCGCCAGTTTGTGCAGCGCTATCAGCAGTAAAGAGCTCTAGGCTCGGCTTTACTCATCTCCCGCTTGCTTACATCTAGCAGATTGCTAGATGTCGACATTTGCGCTGCATGCATCGATTGCTAAGAGCTGGATGAAAGTTAGCTCATAAGGCTCACTTATTATTTGCCAAATGATATGGTAGGGGAGAGGCTCGCACAGGCAGAAGTGATTTTGATGTAAGAACGTGTATTATTTGTCTACTTCTTGTGTAAAAACATACCCCTTAGCCTACATAGGCAGTAGGCTATAGCACAATCTTTAGGTGATAGTCATAGCAAGATATTAACTGTGTCTTGCTTGGGTATAATTCCATTAAATCAACCTATGAGTCTATATAGGGTATGGCCTATAGGGTATTGATAAAAACAGAGGTAGCATGACTTGCAAATTATCAATATATCATATATGATAAGGAGCATTATAAAATTATTTGAAAAAAGTTCAATTCCGAATCACGTACAGATTCATACTGATTCTGTTATTCCGCCATCGATCAAGCGCTACGACGGTGCACATACTGCACCGGTTAGCCTGGCAACTGACATACGTCTAGAAGGTGAAGGGCCCGAGCAGCGCCTAGTGGTGGATACCGTCCATACGACGCAGGGCAGTTATATGGATTTTGTCGATCGGCGCATTGTGCCAACATGTGATTTTGCAGCTACTGCGTTGCCTGGTATGACAAGCGAGCTGTGTGGCTGGGTGGGCGAAGGCGAAGGTGAAGGTGAAGGTGAAGGTGATGGAGTGGTAAATGTCCTCGCACTTATTCGGCCGGTTGACGTTGCAAAGAGAGGTATGGTTAATGAGCGGCACAACCCAGAGGTAGTGCGCGCACGGTGTATTGCTAAGCTCGCTGCTATGGCAATGGCCCAGTACCTGCTCCTTGACAAGCAGGCTAAGGCAGATATGACCTTTAACGCGAAGACACTGCAAAAAACCATGAACAAGCATAAAAAGCGTGGTGACGTAGCAATACTCCTGCCGTAAGCTCATGCTTCGCAAGGGGTGTAGCTACGCTATATACAAGCCTGTGGAAACATAAGAAGCTCGGTCGTTTATACGAGCTTCGTTGCTTTTGGCAGTGGCCGAAGCATCGCTCCTTGCGGAGTGATCAAACCGTTGCGTTTAGCCGTTATTGACTAAGAAATGATCTTCACGTATATACCCTACCGCCCACCGATAGGGTAGGGGCGCCCCTATACAGCAGCGTGGCACACTGCCTCAATGTTATGTCCGTTTGGGTCGATGAGGAAGGCGCCGTAATAGTTTGGATGATAGATTGCCCGCACGCCTGGTGCGCCATTGTCCTGTGCTCCTGCTGCTAGGCCAGCTGCATAGAACGCATCAACTGCTGCCCGCGACGGTGCAGCAAAAGCAAAGTGTAGTGGCGATGATGGCTCGCCTTGCCCAAGCCAAAATATCCCGGTATGCTGCGTTCGGTCTGGATTGCTAAAGCCCACGCCATATGATTCGTCAATTGTCTTGGCATAGCCTAGTGGTGCCAATACCGCCTCATAAAAGGCTTTGCTTGCTTCAATATCTTTAACGATGATGCCGAAATGATCGATCATGTGGTACCTCCTTGCGATATACCGATTAGTGTATTGTCTCTCAAGTATATGCCACAAATGATGACAACAGTGTGTCAGTATTGAATGTTTTTTGTGTTTTTTGATATCACCTTGCGCTTCGGCGCTGCGCTACCATCGCGCGGAGCTGCGCTGGCTCATCGACGATGACACTGGGCGGGAGGTGGCAGATTGCTTCGCAGGCGATTGCGAGCTGCAGCGTATAGAAGGTAGCGCGAGCATGGTCAACATCGAGAAATGATCCGTCAAGCACCTCCGCTACCGCTAGCGCATCATGCGCAGCATAGCGGAGCTCTACGCGCGTGTAGCCAGCGATTGGTTGGCGAGAGAAGACAACACTACTCGAGTAGTCGTCATTAGTCGAGGCGTCTGGGTAAGGCCTGGGCGAGAAGCTCTCCTCTTGTGGCGAGAGGCGAATGATGCGCCGCAACTTGAAGAGGCGAAAATCCTGGCGCAGCCGGCAAAACGCCCACACATACCAGCTCGCTTGCCGAAACACCAGCTGGTGCGGCTCGATCACCCGCTCTGTCTGGCCATCATAGCCAATGTAGTGCATCTGCATGCAGTATTGCTCTTCGATCGCCTGCTGCAATTGCTCAATCTTGTGCTGAACAGGGTGTCCCTCTGCCCAGGGTGCAAAGTTGATAGCATACATCGGTATCGTAGACTGATCATCTTCGGGGAGAAGCTTGGCGTGCAAGGTAGTGATTGATGATTGACGGGCGATGCTCTGGAGGCCTGTCAGTGCACTTGCTAGATGCTGCTTGTCGGTAGTGGAGAGAATTCGCCGATCAAGCGTGTAGTGCGGCATGAGGGCGAGCCCACCATTGCGGCCAGCCCGAGTGATGATAGGAACACCCGCCTGGTTCAGCGTCTCGATATCGCGCAAAATAGTACGCTTCGACACCTCAAAGCGATCGGCTAGTTCCTGAGCAGTAGCTTTGTCTCGCTCGCAGAGGAGCGACAGAATGGCGAGTAGGCGCTGGAGTTTCATAATAACCGTACCGGATAATTCGTATAGCAATTATATGCCACTATTGTAGCAACGTATGGCTCGTTATGACAAAGAAAGATGTTTGTGAGAGTAGATTATAGAATAGGCTAGTAGTATATAGACAGTAGGGGTATAGGTATTATTAATAGAATATCCAGCTTGGTATGCTATGCAGCTACTCGATAAGATAAGTAGTGAAGTAGTGACTCGGTATGTAAATTACGTGTTGCGAGGCCTATGAGATGTTTGCTTTGCGTGATGAGGGTGCTACCTTGTTTTTTACTTCCTATCATCACCCGAGGTGAAAGACATAGTTGGTTGGATAGTTATAGAGCAGTGTAAAAGCGAAAAAATGACTACCTAACAGTGGTCTAGTGTCGGTGAAAAATCTCCACGACTTTTCCACACCATCCTAGACACTAGATATGGGCACGCTATATATAGCGTAGGTAAAGACAGAGTTCTTGATCATAACAGAGGTAGTGATGGTGTGCAGCATCAAAGTAGAGCTGTATTTAGCAAGCACTCCGCACACCATATGGTATAATTACCTCGATAACCCCATAAACAAGGAGACAAGCAGATGAGTAATTTTCCGGTAGTGCGCGTAGAGCGTGTTGATGTGCGGAATGAGAGTGTGTCGAAGATAGATGTATGGGCACGCATTAAGAATGATTCGGACCGGCAGGTGAAGGTTGTGAGTTGGGAGTATCTAGGGAATATGCGTAACGAGTCGCACACGCTTAACCCGGGCAACACAGTGGATGTGATGCTCTACAGCGGCGCACCCAAGAATTATCCAGACCAAATGTATATTCGCTACGAAGCCGAGCACGATGGTGGCAGGCATTACTTCTTGGCACGGCACCAGGCGAAGTTTGATGAGCGCTATAACAATGACACGAAATGGTATCGGCCATCAGATTGGATGGAGTTCCAGCGCGTGGACCGCGGTAACTAGCATGGCAGCCACTCCACGCATTTTCTACACTGATGGCAGTGCCAGCCCCAACCCTGGCCCGGGCGGTTATGCCGTCATCGAGCAGGGTAAGCCCGTGGCGCTGGGCAGCGAGCCAGGCAATACGACGAACATCCGCATGGAGGGGATGGCCCTCATCGCAGCCATGCAGTTGGCTGGGGCTGAGGAGTGTGAGATCCATACCGATAGCGAATTTTGGGTTAATGTCCTCACTAAGTGGGCACCTGGCTGGGCAGCCAAGGGCTGGCGCAAGAGCAGCGGGCCGATCAAGAACCTCGAGCTCGTCCAAGAAGCCTATGCGCTTTATACCACCGTGCAGCCGAAGCTCATCTGGGTGCGCGGCCACAACGGCCATGAGCAAAATGAGCTAGCTGACCAATGGGCCAACCGAGCACGAGCCGGGGAGCGGCTTGGAAAAGAGTGAACAACTCAAAAACCGGTCATAGCGACCGGTTTTTTAATTATGGAAAATCTGGCTGCGAGATAACTTGAGTGCAGTTGTATCTTCCTTGTCGTGTTGTGCTGTATCGACAGGGTAGGTATTCCTAGTATAAATATATGCTATACTATTACCAATATCACTAATATCCAGAGTGCGACGAGGGACTGGCCCGATGACTCGCCAGCAACCTGCTCGGGAAGCGAGTAAGGTGCTAATTCCAGCCTGTGCGCAGGGAAGATATGAGACGCGTAAGAGAGCAGCTCCTTTCTCGCCTGGCATGCAGGATAAGAGAAGGGAGTTTTTTATGACAGCAATGACTATAACATCAGCGCAGTTTCGCACCGCCGAGAGCGTAAGCCCAGGCCACCCCGACAAGCTCTGCGACCAAATGAGCGACGCCATCCTTGATGCTTATCTAGCCCGCGACCCACAGGCACGCGTGGCGGTGGAAGTGTGCGGCGGCCATGGCATGGTGTTTGTGACAGGCGAAGTGACGTCGCAGGCGACGGTGGCAGTGGCACCGATTGTACAGCGTTTGGCAGGGAATGAGGTAGAGATAATTGAGCATATTGCTCAGCAGAGCCCAGAGATTGCTCGTGGTGTGGATGATGGCGGGGCGGGCGACCAAGGCGTGATGATCGGCTATGCTTGCAACGAAACACCCGAGCTGCTCCCATTCGAAACAGTGCTGGCGCGACGATTGAACCAATTTTTGTATCAACGTTGGCCCTACGATGGCAAAACGCAAGTAACACTGCGTGGCGGGCAGATCACGGCAATTGTTGCAAGCTTCCAACACGCACCAAAAGACGAATTAACAGAGGCGGTAGAGGAGTGGCTCCAGCAGCAGACGTATGTGAACACATTTTTTAAGGATAAGCAATATGATGTACCAGTGCTACACTGTAACCCAGCAGGGGACTGGCAGATTGGTGGCTTTGCGGCTGATACTGGCTTGACGGGGCGCAAGCTCATCGTCGACAATTATGGGCCACGCGTGCCGATTGGTGGTGGGGCCTTTAGTGGTAAGGACGCCACTAAGGTAGACCGCTCGGCGGCATATATGGCGCGGCGCATTGCAGTGGATTATCTGCGACAGCACCACGCGCAGGAGGTGTTGGTGCGCCTGGCGTATGCAATCGGTCACGACCAACCCGTCGAGGCGACTGCCATCATCGATGGGGTAGAGCAGCCCATCACAGGCTATGATCTCAGCCCGCATGGTATCATCACCACACTTCAGCTCGCCCAGCCTATCTACGAGCCAACCGCTCGCTGGGGGCACTTTGGCGAGGGGTTTGTGTGGGATCGGTAGAAGAAAGACAGGTAATTGCAAAACCAATCGTACTCGTTTTGCATGGTTTAAATATTCAGCAATGCGCCCTTTGCTAAAGTAGTAATAATATGTCATTTATCATTGACAAAATCAGAGAGAGAGAGAGTACTCTATATGACATTAACAAATTGAATAGAGCAAGAGGTAGGGATATATGCGACCAAGTGAACAGCCATCGATGATGAAGCGATATCGGGGGATTGACAAAAAACCGTTGGACGAAAAAGAGAAAAAAGATAGAGCAGAGCTTGCGCATAGACTTACATCGGCTTTAGATCATCCAGATATAGTAGAAGAATACATAGATCATGATATCGCATTGATGGACCAACTAAGAGTTGTGACGGGCGTACACTTTGATACCGAGATTTTCCCACGAACAGAAATATGCAAATCGGTAACAATTACCCCGCATTGCTACACGCCACATGATTATGTAGCCTATGACTCTAAAGGTATATATAGTTCAGTCGTTGCGCTTCCTACCTATGGAGAATACCAGGGGACAATTGGCAAAGAGCCAGTAGCTGATGGATATATGATGCTTATTAAGGCATCGGTTGTTGCTGATGGAGAGAAAGCTCCAGATCCAACATTTGCAGATTTTGCCTGGGATGACAACTATGCAATGGGAGCGCTGGTGGCAGGCGACAATATACGGTTTGTTGAGCTGAAACATAGTGATCCTACTGAAGCTGGACCATCGTATCCTACAGTTGCTGAGATTGACCCATCGAGCAAAGATGCAGAGCAAATCATGATGGAGCTAGAAAAGTTTGTTGTAGCACAAGAGGCTGCTACGAAGCCGAAAAGTCGACTTGCATTGCTTGGTAAGCGTGTTATGCAGATGTTTGGTTTGACCAAATAACTCTCTCTTTGCCTCTCACCCCACAACCTTGTATACTAGAGCCTATGGATCAGACACTTGCACAGGAGATTTTGCGTAGTGGCCAGAGTGCGCTGCTGACAGGGCCAGCGGGTACGGGCAAGACATATGTGTTGGGGCAGTTCATCCGCCAGTGTAAGGCGGATGGCAAGTATGTGTCCGTCACTGCCACGACGGGGCTTGCGGCGACACACCTGGGCGGCAGCACCATCCACGCATGGGCGGGGATTGGCATCCACGATAGCTTGCCGAACAATTTTTTTGATCACCTGTCGAAGACGCGGCGCGATATCATTGCCAAGACAGATGTACTCATCATCGATGAGATTAGTATGCTGCACGACTACCGTCTGGATATGATCGACGAAGTGTGCCGCCGGGTGCGCGAGATGCCAAGCCAGCCATTTGGTGGGCTGCAGGTAGTGATGAGTGGGGATTTCTTCCAGCTGCCGCCTGTTAATCGCGATGGCGGGCGGCAGGGGGGCTTTGTGGTGCAGTCGCAAGCTTGGCGCCAGCTCGACCCAACCATTCTGTACCTCGACCAGCAATACCGCCAGCAAAAGGGTGACGCCCTGCTCGATATCCTAACGGCTATGCGAGCTGGTGATCTGCGCCGGCGCCACGCTGAGCAACTACTAGTTCGTACAGAGGTAGAGCCACCTCACGAGAGCGACCTAACCGAGCTTCATACCGTCAATATCGATGTCGATCGGATCAACCAAGCTCGCCTCGCTGAGCTGCCTGGCGACGAAGTATCGTACCAGCGCAGCAGCACTGGTGGGCAAAATTATGTCGACACCTTGCAGCGGAGTATCCTCGCGCCAGAAGTGCTAGTGCTCAAGCGGGGTGCGCTGGTGATGGCTATCAAGAACGACCAAGCGCGGCGCTTTGCTAATGGGAGCATTGGCCGGGTAACAGGCTTCGAGCCAGGCACAGACTACCCCGTGGTGGAATTTCGTAATGGCCATGTGGTGACGATGCAGCCCGATACCTGGGAACTGCGTGATGGTACGCGCAAGCGAGCCAGTATCTCGCAGCTGCCACTGCGCCTGGCCTGGGCGATTACTGTGCACAAAAGCCAGGGGATGACGCTCGATAGTGCACGCATCGACCTACGCAAAGCCTTTGTCCCAGGTATGGGCTATGTGGCACTGAGTCGCGTCAAAAGCCTAGATAATATATATCTTACTGGCATCAACCGGATGGCGCTTACCATGAGCGATGAAGCGTATATCATCGACACGCAGCTGCGCACCCGTGCCGCCCAAGATGCCGAGCGCTTTGCATATCTGCGCGAACAGGCTGCTCAGCGTGCTACGACGCCACAGAAGAAGCCGACGAGCAAAACTGGCAGCACCAGCTGGGCGGCCAAGATCGCCACAATGCGCCAGACCCACCCCAATGCCTACAAACCATGGACAAAAGTTGACGATGAGACGCTCAAGCAGGCCTTCGTTCAAGGTGCAAGCATCCGCCAGCTCAGCCGTACTCTCGGCCGACACGAAGGCTCGATAAAAATGCGATTGCAAAAGCATTTTGGCGAGGATGCGGTGCAGTAGCGCATTGCTATCCCTCCGGGGGTCGTTTCATGCTTCTCAATAGATTACAGTAAACAAAAATGAATGTTCTTATAACACGCTCAGCTCTTATACGAGCGTTGCAAACCTCAGTAGCTCCCATAGTTTGCTAATTGACAAATCTCCTAGATATCTCTTACAATAAAGTAATCTAGACAATAAGGAGAAAATATGGCAAATCCAGAGAGAGAGAGAGCCTTAACAGACAGCGCTGAGCGCCGAAGTATAAAAGACTCCGTAATCATCCAATCATTGGGCCAGTTGTCGACCCATCGCGTGATCACACCAGAAAATACATCACCAGGTACAGCTAGCATCATAAAACAACCAACAGGCACTGCCTCCATCCGACAGAATAGTGGTTTCCTTAGCGCTCGAGAAAAGATGAAAGATACTAGCTTCATTATGTTGGGGTATGTAAAGGAATCTCAAGCGACCATGCAGCTTAATTCGCATGATATTGCCTATGTAGAGATGAACTCGTCTGGAAGGGTGTTTCTTGAAAAAAACGAGACGGGTGTGATAGCGACGAGCGGGTTGATGGGCTGCACTGGTGTGGCTGGTTTTGCAAAAAATCGAGATGGGAAAATTCAATCATTTGTTTCGCATTATGATGCTCTGAGTCAGGATAGCCGCATAACAGGAAAAGATAGTCCGGTCAATCGGGATCTCTATACTTTTCGCTACCAAGTAGAAAAAGATGATACCCAAAGTACGCCATTGTATGTTGTTTCATATCCTGCATCGAGTTGCTATGATCAGGATTATGGTAAGCGACGGGGAGTGTTTCGAGAATGGCATTATATGGATCAGATCAATACTACAATAGCGCAGCTGGGCAAAAACGCACAAGTCCTCCTCTTGCCATATGAGCTTAACTCGCAAGGTCACTCTCTTGCGAGTGGCCGTATGGATGGCAAAGAAGGGATATTTTGGGATGGTGTCTATATTAATTTTGCTGACTATATTGGCGATACGGCAGCTAACAAACGGTAACAAGTTTAGTTATAAAGGTATAGTTGTAGTAGAATAGCTACATGCATAACGAACCAAACACACAAACCCCCACTACCGATACTACACCAGTAATGCCACCAGAGCTAGCTGCTACGCCGCAGAGTGATGCAGACGTAGCTACTCATGCCGAGACTCAGCCAACAGATATTACCGCACAGTCTATGGCTGACACGGCTGGCGATGCCACCGACATCTTCCTCTGGGCCAACCAAGCCGACCGCGACAAAGACCAGCTAGAGGTGGATCTCTTCCTCTTTACCAAAGGCTATACGGTGTATGCCACCAATTATGCGGCCGAGCTCAAGGCACAGCTCAAGGTGCTCTTCCTCTACGATATGATCACAGCGGTGCAAACGGGAGCAGCGACTGGCCTGATGGTGCGCGACTTTGAGGCGGCCAAGGCGGAGGAGAATGTCCTTGAGCGCACGACGCTTGATCGGGTAGTGCACGCTCAGGAAGTGATCGAGCAGATCGCCTACAGCGAGGCAGATCTCGAGACCTTCAACGAAGGCGACCATGAATTTAAGAAGGTTAAGGGTATCATTGCGCGCTTCCGGATGGGCACAGATGGCGAGCCATTCTTTGTGGCCAAGCTGCTGCCTCAGTCGCAGGTGCTCAAGGGAGCAACCGCCTGGATGTACAGTGGTGGGTCGTTCCAGCCATTTGTGGCTGATGCTGGCCTGCGCATTACGCCGGATAATCAGGTATTGATCGTTGGCAACGATATCTTTGCCTTTAGCGAGAGCAAATTCGTCCGGCTCTTTGGCTACGATGCCAAGAAGCACGCTGTGGCGGAGGAGAAGATTGCTGCCATCACCCAGCAGTTCAAGCTCACCTTGCCTGAGGGGCTCACGCTCGACCGCCTGGTGCGCGATACGCCAGCGCTGGTAACTAAACTGCAAAAGCTCGATCCCGCCCAGGTGACACAAGACCAACTCATCGACCACGCTGATGAAATGGGCCTGGGCCTGATGACGGACGATGCGGCAGGGAGTATCATTATCATGGATGCCAAGGATGCGGCCGTTTTTGTCAATCTCCTCAACGACGACTATGTCACGAGCGACCTGACTGGTGTCAAATACGAAATGCGCGGCAAGAAAATCTTGCGCGAGAATGAGCAATTGCCGGAATAGGGAAGAGATATTCTCTGTGTCTAGCTAGTATCATGCTATTGGACAAGAAAATATCTGGAGGCCAGCGACCAGGCAAGCGGGAGAGCTCTGTGTTTCGTCATAGGGTGTTGATCTCAAAACTCTCATGTTCTCTCACGCTCCACCTCCCCACACTCCCTCCTCAGGAACACTATAAGGGTCGATATTCACTGGATATCGACCTCTTGACGCCAGGGCTGAAAACAGATTATTGCAATCTGTTTTCACACTCCATCGGATGAAGTGATGGGGAGATGGAGCGAGCGCAAAGAAAGAGAGACGATGCTTCCACCCAATAATTCTATTTTTCTTAATCCTCTGCTGATGGTACAATAAGCATTATGGCTAAGCAACAATCTACGGTGCAATTTCCAAAACATTTCCTCTGGGGCGCTGCGACGAGCGCGCATCAGGTCGAGGGTGGTATGCACAACCAGTGGTCGGAGTGGGAAAAAGCTCAGGCCAAGACCCTCGCTGCTCAGAGCCAATATCAATATGGCGACTTGCCCAACTGGCCGCACATTGCCAGTGCCGCCAAAGATCCAAACAATTATATCTCGGGCAAAGCTGCCAACCACGCCGAGCTCTACACGCAAGACTTCGCTCTGGCCAAGAAGATGGGCCTCACCTCGTGGCGCTTTAGTGTGGAGTGGTCGCGCATCGAGCCAGAAGAGGGCGCGTGGAATGCCGAGGCGATCAAATACTACAAGGCGTACTTGGCCGCGCTGGCCGATGCTGGGCTAGAGCCAGTCGTGACGCTGTTTCATTTCACACTGCCAGTGTGGTTTGCTGCCCAGGGGGGCTTTGCAAAGCGCGATAATGTGAAGTATTTTGTGCGCTTTGTTGATAAGCTGATGGATGAGATTGGTGCCACGGTGCGCTATGTCGTTACCATCAACGAGCCCTGCGTCTATGTGACAGAGAGCTACGACAATGGCACTTGGCCACCCAACGTCCGTAGCAAGTGGCAAACCTACCGCGTGCTGAGCAACCTTGCCTACGCACACAACCAAGTAGCCAAAGTCCTCCATGCCAAGAGCCGGCGCTTTAAGGTGGCGGTGGCCAAGAATTCGGCCTATACCTACCCGGGCGACGACGCCTGGCTCAGCCGAGCGACGGCGCGGGTGGTGCAGTTCTTCCAGGATGATTATTTCCTGCGCAAGGTGGTGCGGCAGAGTGATTACATTGCCGTTAATTATTACTTTAGCAATCGTATCTATGGCTACCGCATACACAACCCTGAGACCACGCCAAATGATCTCGGCTGGACAATGCAGCCCGATCATCTCGAGCTTGCACTGGAGCGTCTCTGGAGCCGCTACAAGCTGCCTCTGCTCGTGACAGAGAACGGCGTGGCCGACGAGCGCGACCAGTTCCGCAAGCAGTGGATCACGCAGGCTATCCTGGCTATGCAGCGCGCTCTTGGCAATGGGGTAGAGCTGCTGGGGTATATGCACTGGAGTTTCCTCGACAACTTCGAGTGGGATAAAGGGTTTTGGCCGCGCTTTGGCCTCTTTGCGGTCGACTACAAGACGTACAAGCGGACACCGCGCCCCAGTGCGCTATGGTTTGCTCGCGTATTGCAGCAGCAGAAGAAACAGGCAGAGCGGCCTATCGAGCCACTGCCGTCTGTACCAGCGCGCAAGAAGCCGAGTGCTAAGCCAGCTACCGCGCAGGCGCAAGCTACATCATCATCGCCGCGCTCTGCGCGCTCTACGCCAGCAGTACCACCCAAACCGACGCCGCCAACGCCACCCCAAACACCCCAAATGCCACCATCTACACCAGGGTCAGCGGCACGCTCTAGCGGGGTGATTGCACCACCGCGTCGACCAGCAGTCGCATCACGTAGTCGTTCACGTAGTCATAATAATCGGGAGGAATAATACATGGCACAGAGCAATGGTGGAGCACGCGTCGTCGTCATCGGCGGCGGGACAGGGAGCTTTACGCTCCTGACAGGTCTGAGGCAGTATGCCTCGCAGGTCACGGCACTCGTCAATATGGCAGATGATGGCGGCTCGACGGGCCAGCTGCGTGATGAGCTCGGCGTCTTGCCGCCTGGTGATGTGCGCCAGTGCCTCGTGGCGTTGAGCAATAGCCCCAAGGTGCGCGACCTCTTTAACTATCGCTTCGATGAGGGGAGTTTTAAGGGGCATGCCTTTGGTAATCTCTTCCTCACAGCCCTTGAGAAAATGACCGGCAGCTTTGCCGAGGCGGTGGCATTAGCCAGCCAGGTGCTTAATATCGATGGGTGCGTTGTGCCCGCTACGCTGAGCAATGTGACACTCTGCGCGGAGGGTGAGGATGGTCAGCCTATCAAGGGTGAATATCTCATCTCACAGCAGGCGCTAGCGCGTCGGCCCAAGATTTGGCTCGAGCCAGAAGCCCAGGCCAACCCCGCCGCGGTGGAGGCAATTCGCGCGGCAGATATGGTCGTTGTGGCTCCTGGCAACCTCTATGGCAGCTTGGCACCCGTCTTGGTCATTCGCGAGATCCAAGAGGCGCTTGCTGCCACCAAAGCACGCTGCGTCTTTGTCTGTAACCTTGTCACCAAACCTGGCCCAACGGACGGCTTCTCGGTGAGTGACTTCGCGAGTGAAATCGAGCGCTTAGCGGGTAGTCAGTTCCTCGACTATGTCGTCTTTAACAACACGCGCCCCAGCCCAGAGCTGATGGATAAGTACGCTCACGATGGTGAGCTGATGGTAGAGTACGACATGGACGAGATGCATCGCCAGCACTATCGCTACCGCGCCGCACCAGTCCTCGCACAAGACGTGTGGGATGGTGCCCAGGCTAGCGACCCATTGGCTAGCACGCGCAGCTTCATCCGGCACGACCCCGATGTCGTGGCGCGCCAGCTGATGCGGATATACTTTGCATAAATACCAAGGACTGGCTATACTGTAATAATTATGGAATACCCATCGAGCCATTACCATATCTACGTCGACCTCGACCGGACGATTATCAACACTACGCAGTGGTTGCGTGAGATAGCGGAGGCACTAGCCCAGCTCTACCCAGCGCAGGTGACTGCCAAGGAATTCTTGGCGGCGCAGCCTCGCTATATGCTCCGGCCCAAGACGAACCCCACCGCGCCGACCTACGTCTTGGCAGCGCAGCTTGCGGCGCTCGGCCTAGATGCGGCGTCTGTTATTGAGCAGCTCGAGCAGACGGCTCTGGGTGATGGTCACCTCCAATACCCGGGCGTCGCATCGATGCTGCGCACGCTGAGTCACTATAGCACGGTGCAGATACTGACCTATGGTGATCCCATCACGCCGCACTGTAAAGCTCGCCTGTGCCCAGCAGTGCGCGCGCTCGTGGCTCAGCAGGGTGGGCAGGTGATTATCACCACCTTGCAAGATAAAGCCCAGTGGCTGCGCCGTGCTGCCGCTGCAAACCCTGGCCAAACAATCTACCTAATCGATGATAAGCCCGTTGCCGTCGCTTTTGCACCTGAGCCAGATCCGCCCATTCGCTGTGTGCAGATCGACCACACCGGCCAGCTTACGCCGCGCTCCATCAATTGGCGCTCGGGAGATTGGCCCATTTGTCATACGTTAGCTCAAGCAACTAATATCATACAAGGAGACATCGAGTATGCAATGCACCAAAGCAATCATTCCCGTAGCAGGCTGGGGGACACGGCGCCTGCCCGTCACCAAGACGATCGAAAAATGCATGCTGCCGCTGGGTAACCGCCCGGTGGTAGACTACGCCGTGCAAGACTGCATCGCGGCGGGCATCCGCGATATCTACTTTGTGGTGAGCGAGCAGAGTACGCAGATTCGCGACTTCTACCGCTCTAACGTCGATCTCAACAACTATCTGCGACGCAATGGCAAGGCAGATCTCTTGCCGCTCATCGCTCCACCAAAGGTTAATCTGCACTACATGGTGCAATCGAGCTATGGCAAGTACGGCACAGCTATCCCGGTCAGCCTCGTGGTGCCGCAGCTCGACCCTGGTGAACCAGTAGTCGTGCTGATGGGCGATGACTGTGTGTATAATGCTGATGGCACATCAGAGGTAGCGCGCCTCATTGAGGCAGCAGGGGAGGACCGCTCGGCCATTCTGGGTGTGCACATGCCGCCCGACCAGCTGAGCCACTATGGTGTGCTGGATGTTGCCGATGATGGCCGGCTGCGCGGCGTGGTAGAGAAGCCAGCGCCAGGTGAGGCACCAAGCGAAATGATCAATGTCAGCAAATACGTCCTCAGCCACGACCTCTTGCAGCGCATTGCTGCCCACGCTGACCGCGATGACGTCGCGGGTGAATACTACATCACCGACCCCTTCAACGACTACCTCGCCGCTGGTGGCCACATGGCCGTCGTCCCCACCAAGGGTCACTACCTCGACACTGGCACGCTCGAGACCTGGGTGGCAGCCAATAACTGGCTCCTCAAGCATCAGGGGTAGGGGCTTAATACCAGCACTATTCTTAAAGGCGCACTTTCTATGCCGCAACAGCCAATTCCAGCCCAGTCTCAACCACAGCCACCCCAGCAAGCACAGCCACGACAGCCCACAACATCACCCGCCTTGGCTCGTCAGTACGCATCCCTAGGTACGGTGCTTGGTGTAGGTGGTGTGTGCAGTGGCATTATTAGCATTCTCATGCTAATTGCGAGTACTACTTCAGATGAATCTACTAATATGAATCGTGCTGCTTTTTCTGCTGCCGTTGTTGCCAGTATTGCTGGTATTGTCCTTGGCATCAACTCTTACGATAAGCTACGCGAAGCAGGCGCATCGCGTGCGTGGGGTATAGCAAGTATTGTGTGCAGCGCTGTCGTGGTTGGGTGGATTGTGCTATGGCTTTTATTCCTTATTGCAATGATAGCCCTTTTTCTTGTTAAGTTCTTGATCGATTCTCTGCAGAAGTAGGTGGAGAGCTCGTAGCATGTCTGCCTGGATATTAATTAGATCATAGCTTGTTAAAACTTTATACAAAAAACACAGCCCACCAACTGCCACGGCCAAATCGGGTTTCCAGGCCCGAGAATACTCAGAGAGTACTCAATCAGGCGTGGCGATATGGTGAGCTGTGTGGTGGGCTTTATTGAGCCCCTGTCTCGTAGTAGCACAGTGCTACTACGTATTTAGCGTTGACATAAACTGGGCTATTTATATCGCTGGCGGCGAGAAACTCGCCTTGTTTTGCCGCCCGCTCTACTAATCCCCCAGCCTCATTAGGGTTCTTTACGGTCCTGGTAAGGATGTAAACGCTTCCGTCGGTCATTGTAACCTCAACCTTGTAACGCGTCATGATGATCTCCTAAGATCAGCAGAGGCCAAAGAGCTGCTTTTCGCTCTTTGAGGAGACCTCTGAGCTAAAAAGCTAATATATATATCAATATATGAGAGCGGCGTCAAGCTATTTTGCCTGTAATGCCATAAAATCGGCGTACTTTCTATTTTTGTGCGTATAAGATAGTAAGGTACGCCTACCGTAGGTGCACCTAGAGTAGAGCAAAACGCTCACCAATATCGCTTATTTTTATCCACATTGTGCAGAGTGGGGAAAACCACCGACCCCTGATACTGGTTGAGCTTTTCCACAGATTTGTGGATAAGCGCCAGCGTGACGGGGAACGCCGTGGGTAAAAGGGGTTGCGTGTGGGTGAGAGTGGGTAGTATAGTGGGAGTAGTGGAAGAAAGTGGGTAACCACGAGAAAAACAAACACCACTGCACAAAAACAAAATAATTCATCTGTAAGGATCACCACACCCCATGGATTACTTCGAACGCAAGCTGGATGACAAGCGTCGGCTCACCATACCGACGGAGCTTCGGGCAGAGTTCGCCAGTGGCGTGGTCCTGACGCGCGGCTTTGGCAGCTACCTCCACCTGTATGCGCAGGATGTGTGGGATAGCCAGGTAGAGCCAGCGTTGACGGGCAGCATCCTGGATGAACATGTCGCCGACCTCAACGTCAAGTTCCGGCGCGGCAAGACGGCTGCCACTCTGGACCAGAAGCAGGGCAGGGTAACGGTAGAGCAGCATCTGCTGGATTATGCTGGGATATCGCGCGAGGTTGTAGCGGTGCGCGCTGGCCAGTATTGGCGCTTGATGGCACCAGAGCAGGCCGAGTAGCAAGGCTGTTTTTGTGACGCTCTTTAACAAGTACGTGTAACTGATATCCTCGAGATCGACCATCTGGTAGTGAGCCATGTGGGCACCCGACCCACGCAAAACCTCGTCGGGCGCACCTTCCTCACAAACACCTCCCAAAAAACTCCACCTCACATAATTGCTACGGCAATTATACACATAAGTCTCTCAAACGATCTTTGACGGGCTCTCTCGGCCTGGTACAAACAAAGATCGTCAACAAAAACAAACACATTTTATGCGAAAACAAACAGGTTTCGCTACCAGGTGGGTGATCTCGAGCCCGCATCGGACTATCTCGCAGTAGCCTGAGCGGGGCGTATCTTTATGGAAAAGCATGGCTATACCTATCGGTAGCATTGCCGTGCCACCCTCCTGCCGAGGGAGTGTGATAATCCGTTGCAATAACGGATTATCAGCCCAGCGCAAGAGGTCAACATCTGGGAGATGTTGACCCTTATAGCGATCCCGAGTGCAGGAGGTGGTGAGGCAAGGCGTGAGACGGCGTATAGCTTGCCAGCTTAGTGTTGGTTTCTCTGTTGTTCTTTGGCTAAATAGGCCATGACCAGTAGGGGAGGAAAGCAATATTATGCTACCATAAGAAACGTATGAGTATCAAAGCACATCCACCACTTCATGTTCCGGTATTGCTGGAGGCAGTGTTAGCCCAGCTCCAGCCACGCCCAGGTGAGCGCTATCTCGACCTGACGGCGGGGTATGGCGGCCATGCCACAGCGATTCTCGAGCAGACCCAAACGTATACCACAGCGTGTTTGGTCGATCGCGACCAGTATGCTTTGTCGCAGCTTGGTAGCTTGGCAGGGCAGGGCGCACGGCTGATGCATTGCGATTTTTTGCATGCAGCACAGCAGTTGGTTCGCGAGGGTGAGCAGTTTGATTTGCTGCTACTGGATTTGGGGGTGTCGTCACCACAGCTCGATCGAGCTGATCGAGGGTTTTCCTTTACACACACTGGCCCGCTTGATATGCGGATGGATCAACGCCAGGCGATGACTGCCGAGCAGATTGTCAACCACATGGCAGAGGCAGAGCTCGCCCGACTGATCGCCCGCTACGGCGAAGAACCGCCGGCGATGGCACGGCGCTATGCTGCAGCCATTTGCGCGGCCCGGCCACTGTCGAGTACTGGAGAACTCGCTAGCGTCATCGAGCACGCTACCCGTGGCAAGCGGGGCAAGACCCATCCAGCCACGCGTACCTTTCAGGCAGTCCGCATCGCCGTCAATGATGAATTGACGCAGGTAGAGCAGACGCTCCAGCTAGTGCCAGCCTTGCTGCGTACTGGTGGACGAGTGGGAGTGATTAGCTTCCACAGCCTCGAGGATCGGCTCGTCAAGCGCTTCTTCGCGGAGCAGCGCCAGGCAGGCTACGAGGCCGAGCTCCGCATCCTCACCAAGAAGCCAATCGCGGGCAGCCATGACGATGCTTACAATCCGCGTGCCCGCAGCGCTAAGCTGCGAGCCGCCGCAAAAATATAAAAAACAAAAAAGGAGTAGGGACATGCCAGTTCGTATCCCCGTACAAAATCAATCAATCACGACAACCGTATTGGTCCGCCACGGCAAATAGCCCTTGGCTCAAGACCTCGCGCTGGGGCGGCGCGTTATCCGCCCCACTCTAGAAACGACCCCATACCAACGTTAACAACACAAACACCACCACAATGACAACCTACACACGGACAATGCAATTTAATAGTCGACGCCAGAGCACCTGGAAGCGCAACCGTAACACCGTTGCTTTTGCTTCGGCTATCAAACTTGGGCCAATCACCCACACAGTGCTGATTGCCCTCCTTATCACCATCCTTGGCTTGATATATCTAGCGCAGGCGACACACACAGTCAGCTATGGCTACGAGGCCAGCAAGATTGACGACAAGATCTCCTCTCTCAGCGAGCAAAAGAAGGACTTGGAGGTCGATAACGCCCGTCTGACCGCCCTTAAGGAAGTGCAGGGTAGTAGTGTGGCCAAAACGATGACAACACCAGCCAATACAGCGTACGCCAGCGAGTAGCCCATGCTGCAGCGCCATCTTGCTACGCCACGCGCTCAGGCGCTCGCCGCTGTGCTCGGCGGGCTACTTGTGGTGTTTGTGTTGCGCTTGGGGTATGTGCAGTTACTGCAGCATGATTACTATGTATCGCAGGCCGATAGCGAGCAAGTCAAGCAATTTCGTCTGCGCGCCCAGCGCGGTGAGATATACACCATGGATGGTACTACTCCCGCCAAACTCGTCATGAATGAGACGGTCTATACCGTGTGGGCTGACCCGATGGCTGTGACAGATGTAGATAAGATCGTGACGGTCCTCAACCAGGTGGCTGGTGGTAATGTGCGTGAGAATTTTCGCCAATATATCACACGTAAACCAAGCCGCTACCAAGTGCTTGCCACCAAAGTGAGCCGTAAGCAGGCTGAACTTATCAAGAAGGAGAATCTCGCTGGGGTGGGCTTTGATGCGATGAGCCAGCGCGTTTACCCAGAAGGGCAGTTGGCCAGCCAAGTGCTGGGCTTTGTCGATGCCGAGGGTAAGGGGAAGTACGGCTTCGAACAGGCTAATGATGATAAGCTGCGCGGCACAGATGGAGTGCTTAAGACAGTGACAGATATCCGCTCAGTACCACTAACCATTGGCCGGACGAATATCAACCAGCCTGCCAAGAATGGGACCAATATGGTACTGACGATCGATCGCAACATCCAGACGAGAGTCGAGCAAGCGCTTGTCGATGGGGCCAAGCGCAGTGGTGCGACTGATGTCAGTGCCGTCGTAATGAATCCGCAGAACGGTCAAGTTTTAGCCATGGCTAACCTCCCCACTTATGACCCGTCCAACCTGAAGACGATCAAAAGCGTCGCCGCGCTCAATAACAACACCATCACCACGCCATACGAACCGGGCTCCGACATCAAGACATTCACAGTAGCAACGGGCATCGACAAAGGGGTTATCACGCCGCAAACGACGTACAACAACACCGATAGCATCAAGGTAGACGACATCACCATTGGTAATGCTAGCAAAGGCCAGACGGGCAACATTACCATGCAGCACGCCCTCAATTGGTCGCTCAACACTGGTATGGTCACGGTGGCGCAGCGCCTAGGCAATGGCAGCTATATCACTCGCCAGGCGCGCGACACGATGTATGACTACTTCCACAAGCGCTTTCGCCTTGGGCAGCTGACGGGAGTGGAACTTGCTGGTGAGGCTAAGGGTAATATCATCTCGCCCACCCAGCAGCAGGGCAATGCGGTGCGCTACTCTAATATGTCCTTTGGCCAGGGGATGGATGCGACGATGCTGCAGGTCTCAGCTGGCTTTAGTGCGATTATCAATGGTGGGACGTACCACAGCCCCACTGTCATCGCGGGGACGATTGACGACAATGGTGCCTTTGCCAAGGCTGCGCGCAAAGCTTCGTATGCTCATGTCATCAAGCCGCAATCATCCGCCACTGTGCGCGAAATGGTACACCAAGCGCGCCAGGCCTTTTATGCGGGTGGCGACCGCACGGGATTCTATATTGGTGGCAAGACGGGCACGTCGCAAACCATCAAGGACGGTAAGTATATTTCTAACCAAACCATTGGTACCTACCTTGGTTTTGGTGGGGAGGTTGGCAAAACGCCGGCGTATGTTATTATGGTGGAGGTTTCGGGCAAAGGGCTGAATATGCAGGGGGGTCGAGATGCTCACCCGATTTTCACGGATATATCTAATTGGTTGCTCGATTACATGAAGCTCGAGCCGAAAGGACACACACCATAATGAACCTCACCACACTCGTTCGCGAGCTCAACGCGACATTTCTCCTCAGCGTCGCGGCTTTTTTGCTGGCGATGGCCCTCACGCCGCTCTATACCTACTTTGCGTATCGGTATAAGTTCTGGAAAAAGCAGCGGGCCGCGAGCACGACGGGCGAGGAATTGACGGTCTTTACCAAGCTCCATGCCGATAAATTTACGCGCAATATCCCCACCATGGCCGGGATGATCGGCATTGTGGCCATTGCCGTGGTGACGCTGGGGTTTAATCTCGACCGAGCGCAGACTTGGCTCCCACTGGCGGCACTGCTTGGTGGTGGGGCAGTGGGGCTGCTGGACGATGTGATCAATATCAATAGTGATGGCTCGGGTTCGGCAGGCCTGCGCGCTTGGCTGAAGTTCTCGATGATCGCGGTGATGGCGGCGGTACTGGCCTGGTTCTTTTACGTTAAGCTGGGCTATACAACAGTGCATGTGCCGTACTTTGGCGACTGGCAGCTCGGCCCATGGATTGTCCCGCTCTTTGTCTTTGCGGTGGTAGCAACTGGCAACGCGGTGAATATTAGTGATGGCCTGGATGGTTTGGCTGGTGGACTGCTGGCGGTAAGCTATTGCATCTTCGGGGTGATTGCCTTACTACAGGGGCATTTGCAACTGGCGGGCTTTTGCTTCACTGTAGTGGGAGTGCTGCTGAGCTACCTGTGGTTTAATATCTATCCAGCACGGTTCTTTATGGGCGATGTGGGGAGCTTTGCCTTTGGGACGAGCCTAGGCGTCGTGGCGATGCTGACGAATACGCTGTTTTTGTTGCCCGTCATTGGTGTGCTGTTTGTGGTAGAGGCGGGCTCGAGCCTTATTCAAATCCTCAGTAAGAAGTTCTTTCACCGCAAGGTGTTTATCTCGGCACCAATTCATCAGCACTTCCAAGCAGTCGGTTGGCCAGAGGTGAAGGTGACGATGCGTTTCTGGGTGATCTCTTGCGTGACGGGTTTTATTGGCCTGATGATGGCGCTGGGTGGGGGACACATCTAGAATGGCTGCTGCTCGCCGCACTCGTGCTGCACACCGATCGGCTTCGGCTCGGTCGGCTCAGCCAGTGCGCCGCGAGCAACGTAATGCTACCTCCGCTCCATCTGTCGCTGTGCCGCGTTTGCACCGGCCGGATTATCAGATTATCCTCTGGGTGGGGCTGCTCATGCTGCTGGGTTTGGTGGTAATGTATGCCATTGGCCCGCAGCGTGCCAATGTGCTCAACTCTGCACACAACACCAACTACTACACCGATGGCTATTTCGCCATTAAGCAGACGGTGAGCTTGCTGCTGTCAATTAGCGCTTTTGTAGGGTTGTCGCTCGTGCCCTTTGCGTGGCTACGCCAGAAGGCGGGTACGCTGCTAGCGAGCGGCTTCGTGCTGTGTGCACTGCTGTTTGTCCTTGGTAATATGCTGCATGTCTCGGCGATTGCTCAGTGTAGCCTGGGGGCGTGCCGCTGGTTCTCGCTGGGGCCACTGGGGAGCTTCCAGCCGGCCGAGATGCTGAAGTTTGGCATGCTTATCTATATGGCACTCTTCCTTGGCACACGAATGCGTCAGGGGGTGATAAACGACCTCCATCAGACGATCATCCCCATGGTAATTATGATGTGCGCCGCGCTCTTTTTCGTGATATTTTTGCAAAAGGATATGGGCACAGGCCTGGCTCTCACTGCTATGGTGGCATGTATGGTGGTGATGAGCGGCATGAGCTGGCGCTGGCTGGCTTACCTAGCGGCGGGCTGCGTGGCGCTGGTGCTGCTGCTCATCGTCATCGCGCCGCACCGCATGGAGCGGGTGGCGACCTTCTTCCAGGGGGATGACCATGCCACTAGTAGCAATGACGATGGCTACCACATCAAGAATGCGAAGATTGCGCTGGGTACAGGTGGGCTATTTGGCCTGGGTATTGGCAACAGCATCCAAGCGACCGGCTATCTCCCTGAGGCGATTAACGACTCAGTCTTTGCTATCATTGGTGAAACGTTTGGCTTTGTGGGGGCCGTGGTGGTGCTGGCGCTGTTTACGGCGCTGCTGCTGCGGCTGCTGAGGATTGCCGAGCGTTTGCCTGATACAACAATGCGCCTGGTGGTAGCTGGAGTCTTTGGCTGGCTGGGCGCACATGTTATGCTAAATGTAGCGTCGATGATTGGAGTCTTCCCACTGACGGGTATTACGCTGCCATTGCTGAGCTTTGGTGGCACCAGTATGGTATTTATTGCTGGTGCGCTTGGTCTGGCCTTCCAATTATCACGCCAGGCAGCTTACCAACCAATCAACGAAAAGGAGACCTCTCATGAAGCTACTGGCAGTCGGCGGTGGATCGGGCGGGCACGTTACGCCGGTCGTCGCCGTCATTAATGAAATCGCAGCCCTCCAGCCCGATGTGCAGGTGACCTTCGTCTGCGATAAGGCCTTTGCTAGCCAATCGCGCGGGCTGATGCAGCACGCTGCAGTGCCAGTGCAGGTGCGGACAATCGCTGCGGGCAAGTTCCGGCGCTATCAGCACCTCAGCGTGGTACGCCAGTTGCTTATGCCGAGTATTGTGCTAGCTAATATACTAGATATCTTTAAGATCCTGGCTGGCATATGTCAGAGTCTCTGGCTAGTACTGCACGTGCGGCCAGATGTGATCTTTGCCAAGGGGGGGTTTGTGTGCTTGCCGGTCGGTATTGCAGCGCGCTGTCTGCGCGTACCAGTAGTGATTCACGATTCCGATGCTCGCCCCGGCCTGACCAACCGTGTGATGGCACGTTGGGCAGCAGCGATTGCTACGGGCTGGCCACTCAAGCATTATCACTATCCAGCATCGCGTAGCCGCTATGTGGGGGTGCCGATTGGCGCTGATTTTCACCCGCTCACTCCGGCTCAGCGGCAGCAGGCACGGCAGACCTTCTCGCTTGATCCACACAAGCCACTAGTCGTTGCTACCGGCGGTGGTCTTGGCTCGGCTATTATCAATCACGCGGTGCTGCGCGCTGCTGATGAGCTACTGGCTGCTGGCATGCAGGTTTATCTGGTGGCGGGCAAGGGCAATTACGATGCCGCCCAAGCCAAAGCGCCGCAGCACCCCGATTTTCACTGTGTACCCTTCGTTTTCGAACATATGGCGCAATTGCTTGGTGCGGCCGATGTCGTAGTATCTCGCGCTAGTGCCACCTTCACGCAGGAGCTCGCTGGCCTAGCTCAGGCGGCTATCTTAGTGCCGGCCCATCACTTAGGTGACCAGCGCAAAAATGCCGCCATCTATGCCGAAGCCAAGGCTGCGCTGGTCTTGCAAGACGACGCCTTAGAGCAGAGCGATGCCCTTAGCCAGGCCATTCTTACCCTCATACGTGACCCTGCGCAGCGCCAGCAGCTCGCTCAGCGCCTCCACACTTATGCACGCCCCCACGCCGCCCGCGATGTAGCGCAAATGGTAGTGAAGGTGGCTCAGCGTACTAGAAAAGGATAA
Organism: uncultured Candidatus Saccharibacteria bacterium; assembly: GCA_963548065.1. Classification (GTDB taxonomy): domain Bacteria; phylum Patescibacteriota; class Saccharimonadia; order Saccharimonadales; family Saccharimonadaceae; genus Saccharimonas. The sequence goes on along the minus strand of CAUUSZ010000003.1, from coordinate 32,786 downwards.
AAGTGACCCGACTCTTCTTGTAGAAAAAGGGAAGAGTAAGAGTGTATCTAAGGTCTCATCATAAAGTACTAGTAAATAATGTAGCATGTTAATCCATGCTACATTTATTTCATTAAAAACACTGTGCCAAGATAAGGCAAGCCTCGCTCGTAGCAGTAAAAGCTATTAACTCCCAAACTCAAATGGCCGATAGTGTGCATCGATTTCCTGCCGCTCTTTAGAGGGAGGTAACTCGCTGATTGTAATGAGAGTGTCATAAAATTGGTGTAGTATCTCGCCAGACCGCTTGAAAGAGATTGGCATAGCGACAGTATTCCAGAGGTCTTCACACTCTTGTCGAAAGGCCCCATGAAAAACTTCAGTGCCGAGTGCTGCGATCAGACGAATCTCGTCTCTTGTGAGCTCTATTGTTGCTCCTTCTTTTGTTGCATGTACTGTCTTCATATGTCGATTTCCCCGCTTAACTATATAACTGTAGTGCTCCTAGTATGGGGTGGGGAGCAAGAAATGTCAAATTATATTGGGAAGGTGTTAATCAGGCAGTTACCTAGTGCTAAAGGGAAGGGGATGCACCAAGAAGACGTCGTTAATACCGAGATGCTTTTGCCAACAACTAGTCATCTACGGTATAATGGCCTGTAGCATCATGGGCTTTCGCACAAAACAAACACCACCACCAGCGCGCCGCCGAGCTGCCAAAAACAAGAGGGAAGAGCAGTTCCAACGCACCGCCTACACCTACCGGCGTAACCGTACACTGACTGGTAGCTTGGTGAGTCGTATCCCGAGTGCGGGCGAATCTAAGGCGCAGCTGCGGTCGCCGCGTATGCATGCGCATGATTTGCGCCGGACGCGCCGCCATGTGGCATTGTCGCTTGGAGTGGTAGTGGGGCTGCTGGCTGCAGTGTGGTTTGCGCTTGACAACGTCATTGCTACGCCGATCGTTGCAGGCAATCTCACTAGCAACCATCAGCTCTACCAAGCCAAGATCAACGACTATCTCACTGCCCATCCGCTGGAGCGTTTTCGCTTTGCGCTCAATACTAGTCGGCTGGCAGCCTATCTCCAGACGCATGATTGCCCCGAGGTGGCCGCAGTGCTCCCAGCTACGCAGCAAGCTGGCTTGGGGCGTAGCACTATCACCCTCGCTATGCGCCAAGCAGCGGTGGTCTGGACGGTTAATCGCCAGCAACTCTTTGTTGATACTGAGGGCCACGCCTTCCGCCGTGCCTATGGGCCACGGCCAAGTATTGAAGTAGTGGACGACAGTGGTATTGGTACGCGTAATAACCAAGTCGTCGCGAGCAACCAATTCCTTGGCTTTATTGGTAAAGTCGTTGGTGCCGTCCGCCGCCACCAGCTTACCGTCCAAAAGATTACGCTGCCTGCTGGCACGACGCGTCAAATCTACGTTTGGTTTACAGGAGTGGAGTATCCTGTTAAGTTCTCGGTCGATCGCTCGGCTGGCCTGCAGAGCGAGGATGCCGCCCGGGCCATTCGCTATCTGGCGCAGCACCACATCACTCCCAAATATCTCGATGTCCGCGTCAGTGGCCGAGCGGCGTATCGGTAGGGAAACTGTTGATAACACAAGTGCTAGCCTTGTAAATAGTGTGGGTATTGAGATATCCGCTTTTTCTTTATGAGGTCCTTCATCTATCATTGACGAGGCGAAAATCGATTGCTGTGAGTAACGCCCAGAGGATGATTAGTTTTGACGTAAGAGTCTGGTATCCTGACATTCACGAGAGGTATTAAGCTATAAACCTTTCTGAGAATGGAGCGGCGTAAGAGAAATTAATGTGAGAAGTTATTGAGGTTATAAAGCCTCGGTTTCGTAGCTAACGGCAATATATCCAGTAAAGGGCAGGGGAGCTTACTCTGTAAAATAAGAACAAATTTACAACATTTTATATAACAAAGCAGGAAAAGTGCAAATACTATATCTATACTATAAAAACCAAAAAATGCAAAAAAGAGTAGGGGAGATGTTTTTTGCGAAAAAGTCAAATCATGATATCGTATAGTTTTTAATCTCGGTAAATCCAAGCAGGGTAGAAAACATAGCAAAAGTACCAAGCAAACAAAATGTCAAACAAAGCAACTATGGCTAATAGCCCGAGGGGCTCGTACCGACACCAGCATGATACCAGGCAAGCACGAGACCGGAGTATGTATGTGCTTGGGTATTTGCAGTCAGCTTATTTGTTCGATAGCAAGCCAATGTGCACACAGTCACAAACACTGCGCGCAAACACATTCACACGCGAACAAACATACGTAGCTTTGCGTACGTATGAGCGTGTATGAATATACGCGCAGTGTGTTCCCTCCAATAGAACAAGCGTCTGCTTTTACTTTTGCAGGACGTATAAGTGCCCACGGCTCTATCCTTACTCTCCCCATGAATGGCGCAGATATCTTAAGTGAATCTGCTGAACGAGAAGTAAGATCGATCAACAATCGAAGACATGCGCTCTTGAAATACGTTGTATGCCCATAAAGCCCATATAGTGCTAAACCCAGCCCAATTTCAGCCACATCTAGGGTTAAATCAACATATGCATCGTAAAAGGATTATTGTGCGAAGTTATATTACGCTCCTAAAGATGATTAACGATACATCTTTTGCATCTACCCCACTGCTGCGCGGGTGTGAATTATTGTGTGCGCGTGGATTGCGATACATGGCGACTCATCATTCCCTCGTCTATGGGCGCTGATGTTTATGCTTATGCTTTGCTGCTGGTTGCTACTTTGCTGTGCATGATCGCTTGCTTTATTGTGTGATATGTTAACCAGTACTGTGGGCTTGTGAATGTCCCAGCATATTTGGATAGCTTATAGTTAGTCAAATCTAGGCTGTGTGCTGCTGTTTGGCGGTTAAGGCAATGATATGTATCTGTAAGGACAAGTATGACTAAGTATGACTCTCTGGCTAACCTTGAGGGATATAAGCATAGAAGAACCGGAGGTAAGCAGAGAGCTACAGCTGAGGTGAGGTATACCACGAGAACACGGCTCTCGAATATGAGTTTATCAGTGGTAGAGGCTGGCAGAATGAGGTAAAAACAGGGGTAGGGCGGTTGCCAGGAATTTTTGGCGAAAGGGTGTGGTAAAACTCCCCTGCCTTGCCCTACCCTGGCTGCTGCGTACTTGAGATGCTTTGCAAAGGGATAGATGCAAGAGGTATATATGAGCAAATTGTGGCTGTGGCAGAATTATCTTGCATACAAACGGCCGATAAATAAGCCTATGAGCGCAAAATCACCCGTAAATATCCGCAGTCATCATGTGTATACGATATTTGTCCACGCAGCAAATTACCTCTGTTATAGCTGAGTATATGTGGTGTTCGGTGCGAAAGGGGAGGTCACTTCCCTATCATTATTTCTCTCAAGCCTGTAGACTCGAGCTTTCACTTATTTTCAGGCTGTTTGTGATCCACCAAAATAAAGACTTATACTTTTGTGAGGATGAGTACTGAGATGCGTTTGGCTCGCCCGACACCAATTTACTCAGGCACCGAGAAATCCGACACCGCTAATCCTGCCTCCGTGGCCGCAGCAATATATTCCTTCATTGGCCGATGAAAGAAAAACTATATAACCAAGAGAGACGAAGCTCTTATCGCTTCGTCTCTATATTGGCATATTGTTTGTCTAGAGCTACGCTGCTGCGACCGCCTCTGCTTGCTCCTTGGGTGGTTCGAGGGCGTAAGTGGCTTTGGCAACGCGCTTGAAGAGCGGTTTACTTTGGAGATTAAGAAGGATGGTGGTCTCCTTGACCTGGCGGCTCTTGAGAACGCGCTTGACGATCTCGTCGCGGTGCAATGGGCCACCCTCGTCGCGCAAGATACCGGCAATGATATCAGCTACAGTGCCCTGGCTATAGCCCCAGATGTCGAGCGCATAAATACCGCGGCCGATGAGGATGAAGCGCTTGTCTTTGATGAGCTCGTTGTGTATGGCTTGCTTGGTGACGTTACGGCGCTTGAAGGTGCTCTCCTTGATGCGCTGAGCAATCTCGCTAAAGTGTAGCGGCTTACCCTCATCTAGTAGGACGACGTAGATCTTGTCGCGGATATTCTTGGGATTAACGGTTGGCCACTTGCTCAGGCCCCACATGTCTTTGAGGTGGGCCAGCTGGGTAGAGAGGCTGGCGAGGCCGCGCACTTGGTTGGGGTTCTCGTAGGTGAGTTGGTCATGCAGCGCTTCGAGGCTGATAGGTGCACCATGCTGCTTAATGGCGGCAACGATCTCATCCACACGGCTTCGCACTGCCTTCTCATCGCCGTATTCGGCAATGGCCAGGCCTTGGTGGTATTTGTCGGTCTCGTTGATGGGGGTGAGGCGGGCCGAGACTTCGCCAATGAAGGCAATATGGGCACGCTGCTGCACCGTGGGTGTCTCGACGTCTAGCAGGCGCTGTGTGATGTCTGAGACGCGCCCCACGCGGCCATTCTCGGAGAGGTCGCGGATGATGAGACGCTCGGCGTCGTGCAGGCCCTCTAGCTCGCCTGCTTCGGCGGCAAGCTTGAGGCGCACCACGATAGCCTTCTCGAGCTGGCGGACGCGCTCGCGCGTAATGCCGAGCAGCTCGCCGATCTGCTCGAGCGTCTCGCGGCGCTCTTTGAGGCCAAAGCGACGCACGATGATCTCGCGCTCGCGGTCGTGTTCTTCGCCGACTGCATCAAGGATGGTAGCGATCGACGCGGCAAAAATTTCGGTTGGTTGTTTGGTTGTTTGGTTCATGATTCGGTTCTCCATTTCCTTCTCAGTTGTTTGCGAATGCCCACTCGCACTTCTTACATTTGATTATAGAATAATAGGTGATATAAGTCAATCGTTTCATCATAGAACTATTATAGCACACACTTTACGCTTATGGTAAACAATTTTTTGAGGCTTTTCATTTGCAAGTGATGTGGCAAGCATGACGGGGCAGTTGACGGGCTCGCAGCAATGCGGGCTGGCATAGAAAAACCAGCGGCCGGTACAGAGGAGCCGCTGGTATATGAGAGGTCGCCGGGCTAGGCGGTGCGCTTCTTGCGTGTGGTGGTGGTGCGGGCTGCGGTCTTGCTCCGGCCGCGTTTGGGTGGTGCGGCGGCCAAGATTTCGCGGGCTTGCGCCTCATCCAGAGTTGTTGGATCAGTATCCTTGGGTATACGTGCGTTGGTCTTGCCGTCAGTCACATATGGCCCCCAGCGTCCCTTGAGGATCTTGATAGCGCCAAAATCGGCGATGTGCTTCTCTGCCTCGGCCTTGAGCTTGGCGGCGTAGAGCACGCGAGCCTCGGCTTCGGTGATCTCGCGCGGGTCATGCTCCTTGAGGCTCACGTAGAGCTTGCCTACCTGAATATACGGCCCAAAACGCCCGACGTTTGCTTTGATGGTCTGACCATCCTCGGTGGTGCCAACAGTGCGCGGTAGTTCGAAGGCCTTGAGGGCTTGCTCGAGCGTGACGGTCTCGATGCGCTCACCCTTGGGAAGTGGCGCAAACTGCGGCTTAGTTGTCTTATCTTCGCTACTGCCCAGCTGCAGCATCGGCCCAAAACGTCCAAAGCGGGCAAAGATTGGCTTGCCAGTCTTGGGGTGGGTGCCAACCTCGCGGTGAGCACCAACAGTGCTGCGGTCGATGTCGCCGGATTTTTCGATGAGCTCGTGGAAGGGCTCGTAAAATTGGCGCAGCATAGCATTGCGCGCGAGCTTGCTGGCAGCAATGTTGTCGAAGTCGGTCTCGACACGGGCGGTGAAGCCATAGTCGATGATGGGGTCGAAATGGTTCGTCAAGAAGCCAGCGATCAGCTCTCCTGCTGGGGTGGGCAGTAGCTTGCCACGAGTGGCGCCGGTTTTTTCTTGGACGATGCGACGAGTGACAACAGGGGTATTATCGCTTGGTGTCTCACCCGTACGCTCTAGGACAATGACATCACGTGGCTCACCCTCGCTCTCGCCTCGCTCGGCATAGCCACGAGTCTGGATGGTGTTCATGATGGTGGCGTACGTGCTAGGCCGGCCAATACCAAGCTCTTCAAGCTTCTTGACGAGCGTTCCCTCGGTGTAGCGCGCTGGTGGGCGGGCAAAGACCTGCCGCGCTTCGGCCTGTGTAAGCTCAAGGGTGGTGTGCTGGCTGACTGATGGCAGGATGGTCGAATCCTTACCGCCATAGACGCGCAAAAAGCCATCAAACAGCACTGTCTGACCCTTTGCCTCAAAGACAAGTGTCTTCTCTAGCCTCAGCTGCGTGCTGTCGATTCTGATGGTAATGGTGGTGTTCTCCAGCTTCGCAGCGGCCATTTGGCTGGCTAGGGTGCGCCGGCGGATGAGGTCGTAGAGCTTTTGGTCGTAGCTGCTGCCAGTGACGGATTCGCGGGCTATGTCGGTCGGGCGGATGGCTTCGTGAGCCTCTTGGGCACCAGCCGACTTCGTGGTGAAGGTGCGACTGTGTGAATAGTCGGCACCAAAGTGCTGAGTAATGTATGTGCGGCTTGCGGCAATGGCCTGACGGCTGAGATTGACGCTATCGGTACGCATGTAAGTGATGAGCCCCTCTTGGTAGAGTTTCTGAGCACTCGCCATGGTAGCGCGGCTGCCCATGCCGAGCTTACTATTGGCCTCCTGCTGAAGGGTGCTGGTGGTAAATGGCGCAGCGGGGTTGCGCGTGCTGGGCGTCTTGGTAATGCTGCTGACGGTGAAACGAGCGCCACTCAGCCCCGTCAAGAAGTCGTGGGCGGCTTGTTCGCTGTCGAAGCGCTGCTTGAGCTCAGCCTTGAGCTCCTCACCATCTACGGCAAAATGCGCCGTTACGCGGAACTGTGCACTACTCGCAAAGTCGCGAATCTCGCGCTCGCGCTCCACGAGCAGGCGGACCGCTGGGCTTTGCACGCGGCCAGCTGATTTGCCACCTGGCACCTTGCGCCACACCACAGGGCTCAGCTCGAAGCCCACGATACGGTCGAGGATCTGCCGTGCCTGCTGAGCCTCCACGAGCTGCATATCTACGGTGCGAGGTTGTTTGATGGCCGCCTCGATGGCGGGCTTGGTAATCTCGTGGAACGTGATGCGTTTGGTGCGCTGTGGGTCTAGGCCAAGCACTTCGCACAGGTGCCAGGCAATTGCCTCCCCTTCGCGGTCTTCATCAGTTGCGAGCCACACATTATCCGCTCCAACCGCCTTCACGGCCTTCTTGAGCTCGGTGATGACCTTCTTTTTGTCTGGATCGATCTCGTAGACGGTCTTGAAGTCGTTTTTGATATCAATTGGCGGTTGGCCATCCTTGGTCTTCTTGGGGATGGCGCGAATGTGCCCTACGCTCGAGAGCACCTGATATTCCTCACCCAGGTAGCGCTCGATTGTCTTGGCCTTGGCTGGGCTCTCGACGATGACTAGTTGTGTGTGTTTGCTCATTGATTATCTACTCGCTTGTTATAGTTATATACTTGCTGTTAATCTATCTAATCAAGCGCCTATGATACCGCAAAGTAGAATGGAATGCAAATTGGACAAATCTGAGCCGCAACACTCCACTATCGACTCTCCCAGCAACTCACCACACAAGAAAATATCGAGAGGCTAGTTCGGATACCCTCTCCCCCTCCCTGGCCTATAGGCAAGGGTATTGCTGACAGTGTGGAAAATATATAAGAAGCCTGGCTACCAATAAAGAATGCTGCACGAATCATCAATCGCACTACCCACGCACGCGGCGTGTGCGACGCATATGGGTGCGAGGTTGCCGTGGTGAGGTGTGTGTTGTTGGAGTAGACTCGGTAGATTTGCCGTAGTCTTTAGCTTTGGCATAGTGGCCAGTGAGATAGTCCTTCGCAGCGGCGACACCAAGGACAGTACCTACAGCAAACGACCCTAGTGCTGCTACACCAGCACAACGCTCAAGCTTACTACCTTCAGGGGCGAGCGACTTGAGAAAATAGGCAGCAATTGCTACATTATCTGCTGCCATACTGAGTTTGCCTGATTTTGGCGTACGGAAGGCTTCATCATTTGTGAGACCATGATAGACGGTCGCGCCAGCATTGATGGCATTCTTAGCGGCAATTGTTGCTAAAACTGATTTGGGTACAACATAGAGCTTGCCTGCTATTATACCAATCACTACCATACCGAATTTGTCGCAAAAAGCATCAAACCCCGCACCAAGGTCATTCTCTTGGCCAAGGCCTCGCGCTGCTAGGCCATCTGCTAAGTCACATGTACGACCACCAAGTATCATGAGTGCGCCAATGATCTGGCCAGCTTTGTCGTTCTCCTTTGTTGCAGTGTCAAATTTCTTAGCACCGGCAACTACTAACCCAAGCCCAGCAGCCGAGATGGCATTTGGCACAGTAGGAATATCTCTTATGTGATATTCGCGCTTGCGTTGTCCTGGGGTTTGCTCTGCTGTCGCCATAGTATATGGTACTGTACCATAATACTAAGCCAATGTCCACTGGTTGGCGCCGAGCGAGCGGATAACGCCATTGATCTCCAGCATCGTTAGCGCAATGGTGAACTCGCTGATGGGTGTGCCTAGGCGGCGCTGCATTTCTTCGCCGTCGCGCAGGCCTTGGCGCAGCAGCTTGATGATGGCGGCCTCGAGCGGTGTGCTACCCAGTGGCAGGGTGGCATTCTCGCTCTGCTGACGCTGGGGCGGTGTGATGGTCATGACAGCGAGGATATCGGCTGGGCTGGTGGCGGGCAACGCGCCTTGCTTGAGGAGGTTGTTGCAGCCCTGCGAGAGTGGACTGGTGATGTTGCCTGGCACCGCAAAGACGTCCTTGCCTTGCTCGAGTGCATGGGCAGCAGTGTTGAGCGTGCCACTGCGCTCGGCCGCCTCGGTAATGATGACGACGTCGGCTAGGCCAGCGACGAGGCGGTTGCGCTCGAGGAAGCTCCAGCTGCCAAAGCGGTAGCCATCTCCCGCCAAGTGCTCCGAGACCACTGCCCCACCCTTAGCAACGATTTCACCCGCAAGCGCAGTATGATTGGCCGGATAGATCCGTGGCAGGCCATTGCCCAGTACAGCGATCGTGGTGCCGCCCACTGCCACGCAGGCCTGGTGCGCAATGCTGTCGATCCCGAGGGCCAGCCCACTGATGATGATCACCCCTTGGCGGGTCAGCTCGCGGGCGAATTGCTCCGTCACTTCCCGGCCATAGCGCGTGGGGCGGCGCGACCCAACGATCGCCACGCTGGGGCGGCGTTCCTCGGGCAGTGTGCCGAGGTAGTGAATCTGCTGCGGTGGCTTGGCAATGTGGCAGAGTGGATTGAGGTATTGGTGGGCTTGTGGTGTGGTGTGATTGATCTGTTGCATAATTTGTGCTGAAAAGTGTTGACATTTTGTCAAGCGGGTGCTAGTATCATAAGTGATTGATTGAGCGCAAGCTCGTTCAAGTACCTTATACCCCCTATTTTAACATAGTTACCCCAGTGTTTTCACGAAGGTAACGTGTTAGGTTGCACACAATCTGTGCTGTAGTTATCTACCCTCCACTGCAGCACCGCTAGACAGGGTTGTGTGCTTACTAACCCCTTTGTCCAGCGGATCTCGTATGTGTGAGTAGATCACGTATACCCTGATTGGGTGGGACGAAGGGCAAACCAAGCGCTCATAGTGATGCCCACCCTTACTATGAGCGCTTTTTTGTTGAGGTAGCTAACAGTGAGAGTCTTGCTTAGAAATTATTCTGAGCTGATTTACTTTGGTGTACGAATACGCTATGAATTGCTCTGGTTTGTGACATGCGCTACCAAGGCAAAGGTAGCTGGTATCTGTGGTAGTGGCCACGACCCTGGCGGATTTGCCCTGCTTGTAGAACTTACTGCAGGGACTGTGAGGCTTGCATGTAAAGGTTTGATAAAAGACCCTCCTCGTGCTACTACGCTCTCTGGCGCAGCATACAACACCTTGCGTGTTGATAATTTTCGCCCTCAACTACATACTTCTCAATGAGAAAAACGAGCATCAAGAAGTATAGTTGCTATAGCAACATCGTAGCTTGCGATGGGCGCACGTACGTGCGCGGCACAGACAAGTAAAGGTGCAAGCCGAAACGCTATGTGATTGACACGCGCTTACACCAGGCATACCTATATAGCCCAGCACGCACAAAATCTATGACTGAACAATACTTTTTACCATGTTTTTCTCTGTTATTGCGCAGTGAACTTATTATTTATTCAAGTGAGAGATATGCAAGAAAACGCTGTTATACGCTAGTGAGCACTAGAGTTGAGCTGTGTCGCTACGTGTTGGCTGCTTGTCTGAAGTAGCGTTTGGATCAACATAGTACTTGGGGATGCTATGAGCCTGGTTTTCTGGCTCTTCCCAGTATGGGCGTGGCTTGTCAGATGCATACAGATTGCTCTTACGTGTGTTTGAGGTTGTGCTCTGCTGTGCTTCGTCTTGAGCGGCCTTCTCTGTGACATCTGGGTTAGTGACAAGGTCTTTAGTGATTGCTAGGTTGGTGACAGTGATGAGCTTGAGATGACGCCCATCAATATCGTCATAGCTCACATCGACATTATAAACCTTCTTAAGATACTCTGGTGTTGGACTAGTGATACTACCCTCTACGACGAGGCCAGCTAGCTGGAAATTATACGGATTGCTAGGGTCAGACTGTACAAAGAGTGGCGAACCTTGCCCTGTGCGGTCATCAAAGCCGTCTTCTGATGAGACGAGTAGTGTCTTGGTATGGGTAGCATCGTCATACCCAACAACAAAACCAGATGCAACGACTGGTTTGCCAATCTTGCGTTCGTTACCTTGGCTACCATAATTAACGACAGTAAGTGGCTGCTCGAGGAGGTCATCTTGAGCAATTGTCGTAATGACACCATTCTTTGCATCAGGATCCATCTGGCGGCTTGTTCGCCGCTTAGCATGGTTCTCGTTTTTGTTAGCAAGAGTCAGAGCGACAATATGTTTGTGAGAGGTGCCATAAGGGCCAGGCATCGGCATGGTGCAGCCACCATTGGGATGAAATTCTGACTCATTAGAGCCTATTGTAATGATGCCAGTGTTGTCTGGAGTGAGATTCTCGAGATCCTCTGTATTGACAACGGTGAGAATAATGGGGTGGCCCTGCTCGCGATCGTTTGCAGAGTAGGTGATAACGCCAGAATAGAGCACGTCTGTCTCCCCTCCTGATATCTTCACCTTGGTGGCAGTAAGAGCTGGTGCGCCCTCAGAATAGCCATTTACATCGATGCCACTATCACGGAAGGCATGCTCCCACGCTTCATCTTGAGAACTGAACGGAAGGTCGCTCAGTGTGCGCATGTGATCAACAGCTGGTTTGTCGTGGCCAAGGTCGGCGCCGTCGTCTAGCTCAGTGTCGCTACAGGCTGGTAGCGGGTCGTTGCCTGGGTAGAAGTCCGGAAGACCATTGTAGATACCGTGCAGTATTAGAGGAGTTGTCAGTGCAAGACTAGCAATTACCGCCCCACGCTTTCGGCGACGAGACTGCTGTTCATCTGGCGATGGTTGTTCTTCTGGGGCTGGTAGTGGTTCGCAATTCTTATTGGCCATAGTAGTTATTATAGTAGTACATTTTGTATCGTATGACAAATATCTATACTACATGCAGGGGTAATGCGTCCTCTGTTTCTCCTCTGTCAACTACTATTATAAATTTGTATTTAGCCCCGCAAAGCGCTATAATGGCCAAACCATGACAGAAATGGCAGTTCGAGAACATAATTTTGACCCGCATTCTCAGCCAGAGACGCGGATGGAGCGACGACGACGGCTCCAGCAAGAGAAGAATGCGAAGAATGCGAATTTTGGCAAAAAGGCACTTAGTGCAGCAGTAGGCGCTATAATTGGCTGTATGCCAATGGCTGGCCTGGCCTATGTTGGGTATGCTCGGCAGGAGGCGCAGCGGCCTAATAAGCCGCTGCCGCCATGTAGGGCGGTTGGCCAGCCTTCGTCGCTTGACCTAACGCAGCCCGAGGTAGTCGCTCAGCGTCCGCCAGTGAGCATTGCCGAGGCGTTGGGCGATCATGAAGCGCTCGAGCAGCAAAAGCACGAGGCTTTGCAAGCAGTGCAGAACTCCATCGTCAAGATAAACGCTCACGCTCATAATATGGCGGAGGCAGGTGGTGCGAATATCACTGGCAGTGGCTACATCATAGCAATGCTAGATGGTACGCCTATGGTGATGACGGCCGCACACGTGGTATCTAATAAATATCCTATCCGCCAAGCAGATATTACCTTCCAAACAACTGATGGCCAGACCCATGAGATACAAAAAGGCTGCCATAATGGCGAAGCACCGCCCGAAGGTCAATGGAGCTCTGGCATGCCTGATGTAGCGGCATTGAGGCCGCGTGATGAGCTGCCAGGTAGCTCACCTCTCCAATTTGCAACGGATGAGGAGATAGCGGCAGCGACACAGGCTGGCCAGCCATTCTTTGCGGTGGGCTTCCCTGCTAATGCTCCAGTGGAGTGGGGCCAGCCGATTGCCACGCCGCAGGTCGATGTGCTCCTCCCTGCTGGGCAGCGTGGGACTGATGGCAAGATGGCCGTGATCTCGGGCCTTGAGCGGTCGGCTAAGGATGCAAAGGATGTTGACGGGCTAGATGATGCCGTTTTGCCTGGTATGTCCGGTGGAGTGGTCGTTGTGCGTGCTCCATCTGGCGAGATGAAGGTCGTTGGGATGGTGCAAGCAGTAGCCCAGCCAGCCACTGCTGCCGAGCTAAGTGCGTATGGCATTGTAGATGACCCAGAGACGGTACGTGCGTATGAGCCACGCATTGCCTATCTTGGGAGTCTCACAGAGACACAAGAGGCATCTACGAGCCTACAAGCAGAAGACGAGTGGTCGGCAACGAGAGTAATAATGTACCTTGGTGCGGTCTTTCACGAAGATTAGCTTAGAAGGCCATAGAAGGTGAAGCTCTACCTTATTCTGTGCTATACTAAATCACTATGAAACATCTCTGGCATTCTCATCACCCTTTTCGTATTTTTTGGTTTTCGGCGCTGCTGACAGTGCTGCTGGGCGGGGCGGTCTTTGGCCATTTGGGGACGAGCGGTTTGTGGGTGTTTGCCATCCTGGTGCTGCTGGAGGTGACCTTCAGCTTTGATAACGCCATCATCAATAGCCGCGTCTTGGCAACCCTAAGCCCCTTCTGGCAGAAAATCTTCCTAACGGTGGGGATCTTCATCGCGGTGTTTGTGGTGCGGTTTGTGCTGCCAATTGTGATTGTGATGATTGCCGCCCACCTGGGGTTTGGCGATGTGGTGCAGCTCGCTCTACACGACCCGGCCCGCTACGGCCAGGTGCTGCACCACGCTGCGCCGATGATCGATGCCTTTGGCGGGGCCTTCCTCTTGATGATTGGTATCCACTATTTTATGGATCGGCGCAAGACCACCCACTGGCTTAAGGGTGAATCCTGGCTGGCCCGGGCGGGGCGGTTCGAAAACCTCAAGATCTGCCTAATGCTGAGTGTGGCGGTGGCGCTGTACTTTACGGTGGCGCCGGAGTACCAGACCATCGTGCTGATATCGAGTATTCTAGGGATTCTGCTGCATATTGGTATAGAGCTGTTTGGCTCGTTCTTCCACGATGATGAGCATGGCGCGGCGCACCAAGCCGGTGCCCAGGTGGGCTGGGCGGCCTTTGCGAGCTTTGTGTACCTTGAGGTGCTGGATGCCAGCTTTAGCTTTGATGGTGTGATTGGGGCCTTTGCTATTACCACCAGCCTGCTGCTGATTATCGCGGGCCTGGGTGTGGGGGCAATTTGGGTGCGAGCACTGACGGTGTATTTGATGCGGGCCGGTACCCTCACCCAGTACCGCTACCTTGAGCACGGTGCCCACTGGGCAATTATGGCTCTGGGCGCCATGATGTACATTAAGCTCTACCAGGTGGAGCCACCAGAGTGGGTTACCGGGAGCATTGGCCTGGTGTTTATTGTGACGGCCATTTGCTCGAGCATGTACGAAAAGCGCCGGCTGGCCCGGCGGCAGCAGGCATAGCAAGCGCTGGCTGGTGCTGCCTACGTGCCGTGTGCGTGCCCGCGTGTATGCGTATGGGTGCTGGCACTATGCTGGCAGCGCGGGCAGACACCACTAAGCGCAACGCTATGCTGGCCTAGGCTATAGCCGTGGTTCCTGGCGGCGGCTTGCAGGGCAGCTTCGAGCTCTGGTGTGGCCACATCCTGGCGCGTGCCACACATCGTACAGGTAATATGGTGGTGGTGCGGCTGGAAGGGCTCTGCCAGGCTAATATACGGCGTCCAGCCGCGCATATGCACGGTGGTAATGCCAATGCGTTCGAACACCTGCAGCGCCCGGTAGACGCTGGCACGATTACAGCCAGGCGCTGCCGGCTGGGACTGAGTGCTGCGCATAGCGGTAGCTCGGTCGGCTATATGGGCACGCTTAAGCGGCCCATCGGCTTGCTGCAGGACGCGTAGGACGGCTAGGCGCGGTGCGGTAATGCTATAGCCATGGTGGCGTAGGTGCTGGGTGATGGGTGTGGTGGTGACTGCCATACTGGCTTTATAGTAGCGCATGGGCCGCTTTGTTGCAATAATACGCAGTTTTGCAACATTTTTGCGAAAGTAGGCCGTGGGGAGTACAATTTGCCCATATGAGAATTGCATTTTTAGGAAAGGGTGGCAGCGGCAAAACAACCCTATCGTCGCTGGCAACCCGCTTAGCGCCAGAGCTTTTTACCGAGATCTACGCTATTGACGCCGATATCAACCTGCACCTAGCTGGGGCGCTGGGCCGGACACATGATCAGGCCAGTGCATTGACGCCAATTTATAAATACGTCGAGGCGGCTATTCGCCAGGCGCGCCCAGAGCTGGCTGAGTTACCTAGCCTGCCCCGTACACTCCCGCCGTATGCCGATAGCGACCGCCTGCCGCTTGGCTTCCAGGTGGAGCCGTGGCAGGGTCTCCCCCACCCTGCAAGTACCGTGCTGCTGGAGCTTGGCTCTTACAGCCAGGAGACCATGGGTTGGTCCTGCCACCACGGGGCACTGGGTAAGCTGCAGCTGGTGCTAGCCCACACCCAGGATAGCCCCGAGCAGCTGATTATCGCTGACCTAACCGCTGGTGCCGATGTGTTTGGCGTTGGCATGCTGGGGCTATTCGATATGGTGTTCGTTGCGGTTGAGCCAACCATCAAGAGTACGACCATTTACCAGCAGCTGGCCGAGCTTGCAGCCCACGATGACGTAAAATTAGTGCCGGTGGGTAATAAAATTATTGATGAAACTGATACGGCGTTTATTACCGCGCAGCTGGGCCAGGCGCCGGCCTATAGCATTGGTATGTCTAATTTTGTGCGCCGGCTGGAGCGTGGTGAGCAGCTCGCAACCAGTGATATTGAGCCCACTACAGCTATGGCGGTGCGCCAGCTGCTTGCTGCAGTTGCTGCCCACACCCGCGATGACGTAGCCATGCGGGCCGCAGCGGTCAAAGCCCATATTCGCGCTGCCCAAAACTGGCCAAAGGCGAAGTTCCCGATTGACCTCTTAAGCCTGCTGCCACCCCAGGAGCGCCCCGGTGCGTAGCCGCGGTTCTGGCGCTGCGTCGCCACAGTCACAACCCGCCCACAGCCTGGCCCCCGGCCAGGTGTTGTGGCTCAGCCGGCAGGATGTACTGGATGCTGGCGGCAGCGATATGGCGCTGGCGACCCAGGCGGTGCAGGAAGCCTTTACGGCCTGGCGGGCTGGCCAGGCGCTGCAGCCGGCTAAGACATCGCTCCGGCTAGCACACAAGCAGCAGGAGGCCCAGGCTGGCGTGGTGAATGTGCTGCCAGCTGCTGTCGCCACACCCGTGGGGACGGTGTTTGGCGTCAAGGCCCTGGGGGCGATGCCGGGGAACCTTACCCAAGGTGTGCCGCGGGCAACGGGTACCATTACCCTATTTGATGATGCCCACAAAATGCCGATTGCCATTATGGATGCCCAGGTTATAAGCGCCATGCGCACCGGGGCGGTTAGCGCGCTGGCGGCGCCCAAGCTGGCCCGCATGGATGCCCGCAGCCTGGGCTGCGTGGGGGCAGGCGTGAATATGATGACGCAAATTCGTGGCTTGCTGCATGCCTTGCCGAGCCTTGATACCATCCGTATCTATAGCCGGGGCGCCAGCAAGCACCAGTTGGCTGAGCGGCTCCGCCAGCGCTACCCGGCCCTGGCCATTAGTGCCGTCGATAGCGCCGAAGCTGCCGTCGCCGCTGCCGATATTGTTATAACCTGCGCGGCCAACGTCAACCAGCCAGTGGTGCCCCTACAGGCGGTGAACCGGCCGGGGGTGACGATATGTAACATTGGCTGCCTCGAAAACGAGCCCCAGCTGCTGGCCCATATGGATGTGATTGTATCTGATAACTGGCAGCAGAGTAAGCACCGTGGCGTACAGACCCACGCGGTGGCCTTTAGCCAGGGTATTATTGCCGATAGTGACGTTACCAACCTGGGTGATATCCTGGCTGGCCAGGCACCGGGCCGCACCACCCCAGCGCAGAAGGTCTTCTTTGGCCCGACTGGCCTGGGGATTGAAGACATCAGCCTCGCCGCGCATATCTATGCCCAAGCCCTGGCACGGGGTTGCGGCACCGTGCTTGATCTATGGAGCAACCAGCCGTGGATATAGCGGCCCTAGCGCGGTGGACGAGCGCCCTGCAGGCCCTGACGCCGCCCCAGCAGCGTGAGCTCGCCCAGCAGCTGGCCAGTATCCCACCGATTACAATTGCCGGCAAGCAGGCCAGTGTGCTGCTGGCTCCCCTACCCCTGACGCCGCCAGCCGCGGCCCAGCTAGCCCAGGCGGTGTATACCCTGCAGGATGCCCTGGTGGCGATTGAGTCCCACCCAAGCTTTCTGCCTGGCCAGGTGGTGTACGACCGCTTGTATCAATCGCTCAGTGCCCAGGGTAAATACCTGGTAGACCACGCGCCGGCGGTAAGCCCAGGTACGATGCGCCGGCGGTTTCGCCGGATTGATGGCTTTTTGCCGCTTGCGCCCCACAGCCCTGGGCCGCAGTTTATTGAGGTGAACCAATCCGCCCCCTTAGCAATTAGCTTTTATGAGCGCGCCCGCCAGGCACTGGCCGTCACTGCTGCCTGCGTCCCGGCCGTTCAGGCGGCGGGTGCTAGCGCCCCGAGCGTGCTTGATTCGCCATCACTCTACGCAGCGCTGGCTAGTTGGTTTATAGACACTGCCCCGGGTAGGTCGAGCCTAACCGTGGCTGTGAGCATGGAGCGTGGCTACCCAGCAAAGTTTGTCGATCTACCCACCGCCACCGCCGGCATTGCCCAGGCCGCCCGGGAGCGTGGTGTAGAGATTCGCTTTGTGCTGGCGCAGCCGCCGGAGTTTGGCTACCAATCGGGGCGCATGACGGTGCGTGGCCATAGCTTTGATGTGCTGTGGCGTAATACCGTGTACCTGGCGAATTATGACGTTGATATTGCCGACTACCAGGCTATCCGCTACAGCCCGGCTGTGGTGCAGCAGAATGACCTGCGCGCCTGGCTGCTGCGCTCGAAGGAGCTCTTTGCCCTAGCCTGGGACGATACGGTGCAGGCGGCGCTCACCGCTATGGGGGTGGATGTGCCGGCCTTGCGGCGTATCATGCCACCCACCTATAGCCTGGCAGCAGCCCAGCAGTTGGATTGGCAGCACACCCACCGCCGGCAGGACTATATTGCAAAACGCTGCGATGATGGCTTTGGCCAAGGGTTGGTGTTTGGCCATCAGTGCACGGCCAGCCAGTGGCAGGCACTGCTAGCAGGCGGCCGCGGCCAGGACTGGGTGGTGCAGCAGCTGGTGCCAGTTGCCCCGGTAGAGGTGCCGCTGTATACACCAGGCCATGGCATCCACACCCAGCTAGTCACGCTTGATTGCAACCCCTACACCGTGGGTGGTACGCTGGCCGGGGTGCTCGCCCGGGCGATGCCGGCAGCTCAGCAAACGGCTGGCCCGCAGGCTATGAATATCGTGGCGGGGGCAGCCATCGGTGCCTATACTGGCGTGGTGTAGACGCGCTGGCTAGTATCGGCCAGCGTGCCGGCGGCAAACTGCTCTACCAGGGCGGTGGTGGCTGGGATAATGGCTGTATTGAGTGCCTCCTGCTCTGCCTGGCTAAAGGGCTTGAGCACAAAGGTCGCATCGCCCATACGCCGCCGCAGCTGGTTGTGGATACCAATCCGCAGCCGTGCGTAGCCTTGGCCCAGGTGGGCATTGAGCGATTTAATACCATTATTACCCGCATCACTACCGCTGTGGCGCACACGAATGATGCCAAATTCCAGCGCTAGCTCGTCGTGCAGGACCAGCAGAGCCTGTGGTGGTAGCTTATAAAAGCGCAGGATTGCCTGGGCTGCCCGGCCGGTATCGTTGTAAAAGGTGGTTGGCTTAGCCAGCAACACTGGTTGGCCAGCAATGGTAGCACTGGCAGTGGCGGCGTGCAGCTTGGGCTTGGGGCTAAACTGGGCACCGTAGGCGTGGGCCAGCGCATCCAGGCACTGCCAGCCAATATTATGGCGGGTGCGGGCGTACTCGCTGCCAGGGTTGCCTTGGGCGAAGAGTAATTTCATACGTATTAGTATAGCATGGATGAGGTCTTGTCGTGGCTGTAGTGCAAGGCTGCGATTATATAAAAAGCATTAGCACCATTGCTGGTGCTATAACTGAACCGAAAATGTTCCGGCTAGATTATACTACAGCGATCATTCGCCTGCTGTATGGCTGGCCTCCATATATTTTCTTGTTCAACTTTTCACCGTACCCCAGTAGTCTTGCTATCAAGATGCCCGTTAGAGCGAGCGGGCATGCCCTGCCATGCTATACTAAACTCATGGCCCAGCGCGATAACGATCTTGAATTTAGCCTCAATGCTGCCTTTGATGAGCAGCGCACCCAGCCTGGCCTGGTACCACTCTACCTCATCAATGGCTCGCTCGGGGCGGGCAAGACAAGCGTGCTGGAGTATCTTTTGCGTCAGCCGGAGTTTGCTGGCTCGCGCGTGATTGAGAATGAATATGCCAACGAGAATGTCGATGGCTACCGGCTAGAAGGCCTGGCGGAGCTTGTAACGACGCTGGCGGGCGACTGCGTGTGCTGCTCGTCCAAGCATGCCTTGACGCGCATGCTGCTGGATTTTTGCCAGTCGTCCCCTGCCCCAGTTTTTATCGAGGCAACAGGGGTCGCGCGGACGATGAACTTGGTGGAGAAGCTCATCAATGCCCGGATCTTCGACAAATACGAGCTGCTGCAGAGCTATTATGTCATCACGGCGCACGAGATTTTGCACGGTATTGAGCCAGCCCACGAGGTGGAGCTGCAAGCCGCCGATACAATCCTTATTACCAAAGAAGATCTTCTGCACGGTGATGATCGCACTACCTATGATACCAAGCGCCGCGCCCTGCCCTACGCGCGGGTGCTGTCTGCGCCGCATGGGTATTTTGACCTTAGTAAGATCACAACGCCGTCGAGTCTGCTCACCTTCTTCGATACCTATGATGGCGAGCTTGCCGTGCCAGATAACCCAACCTATAGCGTCATCGATATGTCGCAGCTCACTGCTACCGAGGCAGCCTTTGAGACGCTGTGGCTCGAGCTCTTTGCGACGTATGAGCTGCGCCGGCTCAAGGGGTGCTTTATTGATGAGCATGGCGCGCGCCGGCACATCGAGGCTACGCCTGAGCAAATTCAGATCACCACTGGCCAGTCTGGCGAAGCACCCAAGCTGGTATGTATTGGTACCCATGCCAGCAGCATCACCCGCGATGGACTGATGGCACAGCTGATGATGTTTGGGTAAGGTGATTAATTGTCAGCTTGGGTGTGAGAACCTCTTATTTCTTTCCCCTGTGTCGTATTATGCCTGTGGCTTGGTGTGCTTAGCAGTAGGGGCTGCCACTTTCTTGGCGCTGGCTGCTGACGGAGTGCTTGATGGATAATTTCGAGATAGAATTTATTCGCTGACCCATCAGTATAGCGGGTCTATAGAGCGAACTGACAAGCAGGAGAATATGCGCAGCAGAGCAGCCGCTGATAATTCTGGCGGCTTGTCAGTTCGGAACCTATACTGAGCGAGCATGTTCGAACTCGCTCAGAGCGTGTAATGTGTATGGACAAAGGAGCTCAGACATTTGTCTGAACTCGTCGAATCCGTCAACACACACTGCTACAGTGTGTGTTGCAAACTCGATACAGGCGTATAAGTGTTCTCCTGGGCGGAGAACACTTATACCAGCGTCGTGCATGAACGTGTTGAGCTTACGCCCGACACGCCCGTTGATGACATCGATGCCAGGGTTGTAATAAGTGCCCATGATACTCTTTCTCCTCATCCAGGCGGAGCGCCTGTGTCCCCTCTCGAGAAAACACTGCTCAGACGCCCGGATGGCGGCCAGCAAGATGAGGTTATCGGGCACTAACTACTATTGGCCTAGGAACTAGCGCCAGAGAATCTCACCTTGCTGTCTATTCTCCCGCTTGTCAAAAAACACTTTTGGTCAAACACGATAGGTTTGTCAACAAAAGCTAATATATATATCAATAATTGATAACGCTGTCAACTTCTTTCTATATGTAGCACAGCACATCATGAACGCCTCGTAGTACACGCTTGTAGGCTTATAATTATCGCTTGGTGGATCTTTCGGCGTCTTTAGCTTGCTTATATGCTTTCGTCACGGGTTCGAGGCCACGCTTGACGCGTTCGCGGTTGGCTTTGAGTTGCTTCTCGTCGCGGAATGAGAGCTTGATGGGGGTGCCGGTGTAGTCGTAGGTGTCGCGGATGCGCCGCTCGAGGTAGCGCTTGTAGCTCCAGTGGACGAACTTGAGGTTGCTGCCGTAGATGACGAACCACGGTGGGTTGGTGTCTGTCTGGACGATGTAGCGCAGCTTGGGGTGGGTATTCTTGAGGCCAGCTGGTGGGTGCTTCTGCACAGAGCGCTGCAGGAGGTCATTGAGAGTGCGAGTGGTGGTCTTTTGCTGGCGATGGGCAGCGATGCCAAGAGCAAGGTCGAATAACTTCGTCACATTCTGGCCAGTAACAGCACTGGTGAAGATGAGTGGTGCCCACGGTGTGAAGTCGAACTGGGCGGAGATCTGCGGGGCGAGTGCATCGCGCGTGTAGGCATCTTTGCCCTCCACGGCGTCCCACTTGCTCACGACGATGGCCATGCCCTTGCCTGCCTCGGCAATGATGCCAGCAAGCCGTTGGTCGAGGGCAGTGTTGAGCTCATTCACATCCATCAGGAGGAAGCAGATATCAGCCTCCTCGATGGCAGCCAAAGTGCGCAAGACGCTAAACTTCTCGATGCCCACCTCCTGCTTGCCTTGGCGGCGAATGCCAGCGGTGTCGAGCAGCTCGATGGTTTGCCCCTGGTAGCGCAGGCGGATGCGATTGACATCGCGCGTGGTGCCTGCTACTCCAGCCACGATGGCTTGCTGCTTGCCTGCCAGTGTGTTGAAGAGGCTGGATTTGCCGACATTCGGCCGGCCGATCAACGCAATCTTGAGCACATCGCTCGGCTCTGCTTGGCGCTTCTCTGGGATGTGCTGGCAGATTTCATCCAGCGCATCGCTAATGCCACTGTTGTGCTCGGCACTGGTGCGAATGATACTCTTGATGCCAAGGCGAAGGAACTCACTGGTGGGCAGGCTACCCCGCAGGTCGGTTTTGTTTGCAATGAGAATGACGGGTTTGCGACTCTTGAGGGCAGTCTTGGCGACGCGCCGATCTTCATCGCTGGGGTATTCGGTGCTATCCACGACGACGAGAATGACGTCGGCCGCATCGGATGCATCGGTAATTTGCTCTTGAATACTTGCCTCAAACTCGTCTTCTGCTGGCTTGAGGCCGGCTGTATCGACAAGCCAAAACTCATGCCCATGGTAGGCTGCCTTGCCCACCACCCGATCGCGCGTCGTACCGGCCTCGCGTGCCACGATAGCCTGCTGCGAACGCATCATACGATTAAACAGCGAGCTCTTGCCAGCATTGGCACGCCCGATGATTGCAACGGTAGGAAGTTTGGTAGCCATAATGATCTCATTATATCATGAAAGCGCGTGAGCGGATTTGCAGCGCCCTCTCCCCTCTTGTACAATAAAAGAACGAGTGCGGCAACGGGCTCACTCTCATTGATAAAGACTGAAATACAAGGAAGTGCGTAATGACCAATGAGATACCACAGCCAGCCTATACTACCCTATTGCGCCAGTCGATAGAATATTTGGATGAGAGCTTAGGTCAGCCGCAGCTGATTGACAGCCTGGGTGCGCTGGGCGTCTCGGCAGTAGCGCTTCAGCAGCGGGCGGCGATGCTGACGGTTGCCGATGTCCGCACAGGTGCCACACAGCGAGAACTCGATAACCATGATGGTGCGGAGCCGCGCCTCTTCCAGCGTGATCACCAGGTGCAATCGCTTGATGGTTGGCATCGGCGCGACATTATTCCTCTTGCAATTGCGCCAGAGACGCGCGACGTCTGGACGGATATGACCGACCCTATGCCGCTGCAGCGGCAGCAGGCTGGCGTAGCGCACAATGCCCCGTGGCGGCTTGGCGCGGCCAAATGGTGCTATGCACCAAGCCGAATTCTTGCCGCACCACACATGTCGGCCCAGGCGGCACCAGTCAGAATACGTGGCACGTATGCTGCATGCATTGTTGATATGGGGCGGGTTGGACGCACTTCCATGCATGCTCGGCCGAATATTATGATGAATCAGACTAGACTACCTCTCCATGATGATAGCGAGAGGGCGCGCATCATCACAGCCGGTGTACTCCTCCATGAGTTAAGTCACGCTAATGACGCCATCACCGCTCCTTGTACACCCTGGGGTGAGCCACCATATGCACTGTTCTCTTCTGAGCTCAAGGCGTACACGTTACAAGCACGGTTCCTTCGCCAGCATGATATGCCGCTGCACCGTGACTTATCGGCTGTGCAGCAGATCGAGACGATTCGGGCACGCATCAACCACCCAGAGCGGCCCTTTGACAAAAACCCTACTATCATCCAGGCTCTTGGCGCGGCTGGCGTCCTCTGGCGGATGGGGCCACGATGAGCGAGTTAGTTAGTTAACTATTGAGGATAATATAGCGACGCACAGTAAAGATAATAACGGTGAGCAAGAATGCAATGCCAATGACGAGAATAGCTAAGCTCACAGCATAGAGCCACAGCGGGAGAGGCCGTTTTTTCTCTGTGGCGTTTTGAGCATCTTTGTCTTTTTTCTTGTGCCATGGCTGCCAGACTAGCCACCACGCGCCACCACAGGCAGCGATAATGATAATCTCGATAGCTAAGGCATAAAGGTCGAGACCATAGCGGGCGTGATCGCCAAAAGGTATCATGCGCGGCGGAGTGGGTGTCTCGCTCCAGAAGTGGTCATCCTTGGGGTCGAAACAGAGCGTGCGCTCGTGGAGTGGACTAAGCAGCCAGGTGACGGTGTCATCCGTTACATAACGGAGCCTGTACCGTGGGGTTGGGTCTTTAAGAATAGGCATACACATATATTGCTATTGTATATTATTTTTTGCTGAGAGTGCAAGAAGGTGCTGCCCTATTGCGCAGCGACGTCTTGCCACTCACCTCGCGGTAGTTTGCCCAGGCTATAGCTGCCAAAGTGTGTGCGATGCAGGCGCGTGACGGTGTAGCCTAGGGCAGCGAAGGTACGGCGGATCTGGCGGTTGCGGCCCTCACTCATGCTAATGTGCCACTCGGTGCGACTATCGGGTCGAAGACGCGTGAGGATGAGCCGGCTGGTACCATCGGCAAGCTGTATGCCGTAGTCGCTGATCATCTGCTGGTGGAGGGGTTCGAGTGGGTGGTCGAGCCGGACGTGGTATTCTTTGACTTTCGCAAACTGTGGGTGGGTCATGCGGTAGGCAAAGTCGCCGTTGTTGCTGAGCAAAAGCAGGCCCGAGCTATCGGCATCTAGCCGGCCGACAGGCTTAAGAGCGTGCAACTCTGTTGGTAAAAGGCTATAAATAGTGGGCTGCGACCCCTGTTGTTTGCGCGAGCAAACGTAGCCCACTGGCTTGTTGAGCATAATAGTGTGGTAAGTAACCTGCTCGGGTAGTGGCGCGCCCTGTACCGTTGCCAAGCTGCCTGGCTGGAGGCGGGCACCGAGCACAGCTACCTCGCCATCAACTACGACATCTCCAGCGGCGATTAGGTCATCCGCTTGGCGGCGCGACAGGCCCAGCACAAGAGCAATGTGTTTGTTAAGGCGAGTAGTCGACATGCCCCTATTATATCACCCAGGACGTGCTGGCCGAAGGTTCGGCTCTGCGCTCATAACTCGCTCGGCTTAATGCTGATGGGTATGACGCGACCACGGCCGAGTAACCGCCGAGACAATGCTCCGCGTGCCGCGGAGAGCAGCCTTGCCAATGGCACGAATGCATGTGAAAAGTGGGCTATGTTTGACTTCTGGCACAACCAGTGGGTACTCAAGCGATGGATGCTGGCGGCTATCGGCTTGTAGTGGATCATTGCATCGCGTAGCAGGGCCAGTGACAGGGTCATCGGTAGGTTGTTCATGGAATGGGTAGTCGAATGGTGATCGATCGGGCATAACAGGCTCCATGCATGATGATTACCTAGTATAGCACGCGTGAAGCGATATGGATACGCTTTTTAGTGCGACCCGGCCGATGATGGTGTTGCCCGCTCAGTCTCTTCGAAACTGAGGTTGTCGTGGCTGTGCTGTATGGCTGGGGCTGGACGCGAAGGCGCGGCTTCTGGCTGAGGCGCTGATGCTGCATGATGAGTGATTGATGGTTGCCCTGCTGCGGCGTTGACGGGCTGTGCTGGAGCAGAATGCGCTGTAGCAACGGGAGCTGGGCGGATGGCATCGTAGAGTGGATGATCGACTGGTGAGACCGACGGATGAGCGGCTGCACTGCCCTGGAGCAACGCCGCGGCTAGTGCATCAGACGGGTCTGCAGCAATGGCTTGTGTGCTGTGCGGCGCAATGGCTGCACTATCAGCAGCAGGATGAGCTGGTGAATCCTCGTGATGCTCGTGGTGAGCAGCTGGTGGTTGAGCTGCGGCGACTGGCGCAGTATGGCTTGGCGCTGGTGCGTCGTATGTTGTGGTGGTTGGTACTGGTGGTTCAACTGGAGCTGGAGTCGGAATGGTGTCCATCTGCTCATTAAGGTTGGCCACGGCGTCTGATACGAGCTGGTTTTGGCTTGGCTGGTAGGCAGCTTCACCAGTGTCTGTCTCATCATCGGTTTGCTGCGTGCTCATGCGCAGAGCTTCGGCTAATTCGGCTTCGTCGTCGGCTGGAGTGTGGGTGTAGTGAGCAGGCTGGCTCGCCACAATGTGGTGGTGCACATCTGGAATACCTGATGGCGCTGTGCTATGCGGCGCAATAATATCGTTAATGAGTGGCTGCGTAGCGGGAGCATCGCTGGCTGGCGGTGTGTGCAGATGTGGAGCTTCTGCTGGGCTTGGTGCGCTATTAGCAGGGGCTGGGTGTTCATCATGATGTGTGACGATCTCGGCTTCTGGTGCCTCTTCGGTTGGCGGCAAGGTGAATGGCTGTGGCGTAGTGGGCTCGGCTGGCGGCTGCGGCACCGTGGGCTGTGAAGTACCATTGGCGGCATCGAGCTCGTCATCTATTAAGCTGGCATAATCTGGCCTTGGCATAGAAGACTGTAGTGGGTGGATCACTCGCTCACCCAGGCTGGCCGGCCGTGGTGTAGAGAATGGCGCTGTGGGTTGTGGCAGTGTGGTAGGCTGGGGTTGACTGACTGGTGGCACTGGGTTGGCTGGTGCGCTTGGCTGAGACTCAGGAGTGGTATGTGCTGCCGGCCGGTGGCTTACCCCTGTATCGCCAAGGACGTCGTGTACGGCGCGCACCACATCTTCAATGCCAACCTGCGACTTGACGAGATAGCGGTCTGCCCCCAGTGCCTCGCCGCGCATGCGTTGGTCTTGGCTAGAGAGTGCCGTCATGATAATCACCTTGATGCCGCGCGTCTCGGTGGTGCTGCGCAAGATATCGAGCATGTCGAAGCCACTAATCTTGGGCATCATCACATCGCTGATGATGAGCTGCGGACGTTCTTTGATAGCCATGGCGAGTGCTTCTTCCCCATCGCCGGCCGACACGATGTCATACCCCTCGGCCAACAGGCGTACTCCGTATATTTCGCGCAGGCTTTTGTCGTCTTCGACAAGCAGAATCTTAACCTTTGTCATATCACCCTCTATTGTACGCAATTATCAGCAAAAATACCATAGTGCTTGTGGTTTTTTTGAGAGAAAGTGATAGAAAGAGCCGCCTCAGTGGTGGTGTGGGCGCACAATTGGATTTGCATAGAGAGATTGACAGGGCGCTGGTAGTGATTTGCAAATAAGCGCGCATACCGGAAATTGCAAAACATCCCCCTGCTCTTCGCGGCAACCCCACTACACAAGAGAACATCTGAAAGCTCGCAACGTAAGCAGATAGAAAAGCTCTGCTCTATACTCTAGCTAGCGTATGTTTAGCTTGGCAGCGCTACTGGGTAGCTATTGACTATAAATATATACTGTGGTATCATAGCACTCCTTAACAGAGGAAGATGAATATGACAACAACACAACAAATGCGACACGCCGGGGCGTCACATCGGGCACGGCACAAAAGCGAGAAGCCAAGCTGGGTCACGCGTTTTGCAGAAAAATTGCAATCGCCCGAGCGATCCTCACGGCGTGAGAAAGCAGCGCGGGCACTAGGGATGCTGGCCACCATTGGTGCGACTCTAACAGCCGCAACAGGTATTAGTCTCTATTATGACAGTGGCAATATGGAGCCAGTGGGCAACCTGCTTAATCCAGTCGCTGAGCATGTGATGACGACAGATGAGGAGATTGCTGCTGCCGAGGGGTTCTCAAACATCGATGGGCTCGAGCATCGCCAGATGGAAGAAGCGGTGATGCACGGGGTAGCGTGTGGTACTGAAGCGATGGCCCTTAGCTCTATCACGCTATATCTGCTCTATGGGCGAGCGCACAGATCTTCACGACAAGAAGGCTCAGTCATAAGCGTGTGATGGACGAGAGTTTTACCTCTAGTATTTGGTAGGGCTCACTCCGCTTCTCACTTTTTGTTGCAGGAGAGGCGCTGGCGCACGTTGTAGTATCAACAGAGGTCGGTATCGTGGAGATATCGGCCTCTGTAGCTTATTATCAGCGAGATAGGAGCTACCGCACCGCCCGTGGTGGCGCAGCAGAGCGCGGCGTGGTGAGGACATCGCGGACGCGAGTGGGGCTGCGCCGGGGCTGGCTGGTGGCAATGATGTGCGCCGTGGGTGATGGTTGTGGCGTAGATGGTGGTGTGGCACTTGAGAAAGTGGAAGGAGTAGCCTGGGCAACGGCAACAGTGGTAGATTGCGCGTTTTTTGCTGCGGGTGGCGTGGCTGCGCGGCTGCTCTTTTGGGCTGAGCGTGGCTGCGGCAAAAAGCCTTGGCTCTGGAGTGTGGCCGTGGCAAAAGCCGGCACTGGGCGAGGCGGAGTTGCCTTGGCTACTTGTGCTGCTGCCTTGGCTTTGGCAGCGAGGGCGGTTTGGGCATCGTGCTCGCTCAAGCGCGGGAGCTCAAGGAAGAAGGTACTTCCCTGCCGGTAAGCACTCTCCACCCACAAGCGGCCACCCATCACCTCTGTAAGGCGGCGACTGAGGTAGAGCCCCAGGCCAGTGCCGCCAATCTCGCGCGTGTCCGAATTATCCACCCGATAGAACTTCTGGAAGAGGTGTGACTGATCTTCCACTGGTATGCCAATGCCAGTATCGGCAATGGCGATCGTCACGCGCCCACTACCACCAGTCACATCCACCGTTACACGCCCACTGGGGGTGTATTTGATAGCATTCTCCACCAGATTATCGAGTACTTCACGCAGCTGGTCTGGATCAACAGAGACATAAAAGGCAGGGCTAAGCGTCCGGCTCGTAAAGGTAGCGCTATGCTCACCGTCAGGTGTGCCAGGGCGTGGCTTGAAGATAAGTTGGAGTTTTTTGTCCTCGGCCTTGTGGCGCAGCCCCTCCACGATGTCACTGACAAAGGGGATGAGGTCGATCGCTTCAGGATTGCTCTGCAAGCGGCCATCGTCGGCTTTGCTCACGTCCAGCAGGTCTTGGAAGAGCCGGCCAAGGTGCTCAGCCGAGCGATGGGCTTTGGTAATGAAGTCGCGGGCGCGCTGGTCGATGGTAGCGGTGGCGGGGTTAAGGGTGAGGCCAAGGTAGCCCTCGATTGACGCTACAGGGGTACGCATCTCGTGGCTGGCGGTGCTAATGAATTCGGCTTTTTGGCGTTCCTCGGCCTTTTCCTTTGTCACGTCACGAAAGACGACGATAACCCCACTGCCCGGCTCACTGCTGACGGGCGAAATGACGAGTGAGATGATCGGTGTCTTGCCAGAGCTTGTCACGAGACGCAGGCGGTCGGTGGTGAGGGGCTGGTTGTCCGCTAGGACGGCAGCGATGGGGTCGGTATCATTGGTAATGGGGTCATTCTTGGCGTCGATAAGCTTGAGAACGGACTGGTAGCTGAGGCCCAGAGCATCTTCGTCGCCCCAACCCACGAGGCGCTGGGCTGCTGGATTGATGAGCTCAATCATCCCGTCTGCATCGAGCGCCATCACGCCATCGCCAATTGCATTGAGCACGATGTCCGACTTGCCTGCCACCCGGCTGAGCGTGGCGGCAAGCTCGCGGTACGAGGTGGTGCGGGCCTCGGCAGCGCGATCATCCGGCCCCCAGAGCAAGCACCCTACCAAGATGGGTAGCTCGCCCGTCAGCATGGCACTGGGGATCATCGTACTTGTAATATACCCCGACAGCACGCCCCAACTGAGATAGGCATTGACTAGTAGCAAGACCAGTGCTAGCCCCACCCAGCCAAAAAACATTGCAAAGACTGCCACCAAGAGCCAGGCTGCAATAAAGGGTGAGCTCAGCCCGCCAGTGCCAACGATGAGTGCGCCCGTTGTGGCAACGGCGCAGAGATACACCACGAGGCTCGCCTGCCCAAGCCGCTGCTGCGGTGGCCAGATGTGAAGCACCGCTGCCACGACCCCTGTTATACCGGCCAAGATGACGGCAATGAGCGGCATGCCAAGCACGAGGTTGTATTGATCCACCCCGCCAAAGTGCCGCCATGCCCACAGCGCCACGATGATGACGGCATAGAGCATGCTTGCCTCGCACAAGCGCCGGTGCCAAAACCGGCTGATTTGTTGCACCCCCATTGGTTATCCCCCTTATGCTTTGTGTGTATTATAGCGGATTGCGTGGGTGATAGCAATGGAGTGTTGGGTGAGATAGCTGCGCTCGCTGTCAGCCGCTTCTTATAATCTTAGCAATAATTTATTCGCCCATTTTTCTCTACAATGTGCTACAATAGTGCCAGAAAACAAAGGAGGCCATATGGCAAAAAAATCAACCAAAGCAGCGGCCAAAGCAGCCGCGCCAGCAACAACTACAAAAACAAAGGTCACGGTATCGACCACTCGCAAAAAGACGCCCAAGCAAATGCTCGACATTCTGCTCATCGCAGCCTGCCTGGTGCTCAGCGTTATCGTAGTGGTGCTGAGTATCTCGCACAGCATCGACCCGCACACCGCCATCGTCATGCTTAGCATTGGCCTGGCCTGCCTCAGTGCGTACGTGCTTAACCATGCGGCGAGCCGGTAGAATCCTGCTCTACTACTCTTACAAATTACAAATAACCCGTTCACAATGGCGGGTTATTTTACATTTTGCTATAACCGCGGCTATGCAGAGGAAATGGGTGCGCTGTGTGCCAATACCTAAGGTGCGGTGCTACTTGCCTGGCACATATACCACAAGTGTGCCGTCCTTGCTGGTGCTAGCGATGAGGTTGCTGCGGATGGTGAGGCTGCGCATGTCGGTGGCTTTGATGGTGAGGGTGGTGCTGCCATCGGCAACTTTGACAATCTTGAGGCCTTTGCTGCCGCTGGCTTGGATACCGGCAGAGTGAAGGTTGCTCGTGAGGAGGAGCGAGCCATCCAGGCTGGCGGAGACGATATTGCCACCATCGGCCAGAGTGAGTGTGCCACCGCTAGTGCGGCTGTAGGTGGCCTGGCTGAGGGCGAAGTCTTGGGTGTTTTGGCTGGCAATGCGCAAGAACTCCCTGCCCTGCCCATCCACAACAACGCGCGGCATATCTGTGGTGAGAGCCTCTCGCGGGTAGGTTGGCACAGTAGTGCCAGCGGGGTTGGTGAAGGAGCTGGCGACTGGGCTGAGCTTGTACGCGCTATTGACAGTGCTGCGCCCGTGCGGCTTACCGTCAATGCCGTAGCTCTCGAAGGTCTCTTGTCCGCTGG
Organism: uncultured Candidatus Saccharibacteria bacterium; assembly: GCA_963548065.1. Classification (GTDB taxonomy): domain Bacteria; phylum Patescibacteriota; class Saccharimonadia; order Saccharimonadales; family Saccharimonadaceae; genus Saccharimonas. The sequence continues at coordinate 2,452 of CAUUSZ010000003.1, read as the reverse complement.
ATTGGATGGTATTGCTGCCCGCAGTGCCCTCTAGCCAGCCATCGCTTGCCAGCGTAACGTTGCTAGAGCTGGCTGTGCGCTGCACGTCGCGCGTGCCGCTCGTGATATCATGCACGGTGATGACAGTGGTCGATTGGTCTGCGGTCGTCGCCTGGCGCTCATTCGTGATGACGACACCAGTAGTGGTACGTGAGGTAGCATGCTTACTGGGTGACTTCTGGGAGGGCTTAGCGCCGTGGTCTTTCTCGGTATTGCGGCGACAGATGAGCTTACTCCCGCCCGCTATAATGCAGGTGGCGTTGGGGTTCTGAAAATCGCTACTGGTGATAGTGCGGATACCCCCTGCGGCGGCGTAGAAGGTGGCGGTGGTGCTCTCGCCAATAATGTCTTGCTGCTGACCATCTGTGCCGTAATATGTAAGCGTAGTAGGCTGGGTAGCTACAGGGGTGGTGTAGAGAACCTTAGCGGTCGCAAGCTCTACCGCGGTAATGACTGAGCGCCCTCGCTGCTGGCTGGCACAATACACTACCCCACGCGGTGTGACGCTGCTGCAGGTGCTGGCCGGCCAAGTAGCAACTGGCTGCTTGCGCCCAGTATCCCAAATGCGGAGCACTGGTGCGGCATCTTGCGCGCCCTGCCCGGCAATGGCGAGCCGCGAGTGGTCGGCTGTGCCACCCAAGAAGTTCAAGCCACCCTGCCCTGCTGCAAACCGCACTGCGCGCTGGCCTGCTCCATAACCATTAGCCAGAAACACATCGGTGCGCGATGGCGTGGCCGACACTGCCGCTGCTTGCATGCGCTGCGGCGAGGAGAGAAGGGTTACTGCCGCAGCAATGGCTGAGAGCACCACAGTGATGGCCGCCGCAAGCATCACCCACAGCATGAGTGTGCTATGCCGCCGCTTGGCGGGGCGTTGTGGCGGGTGCTCCCCCAGCACAGATGTCGGAACAGGCGAAATATCCATGAGTCACTTCGTTGTATTACACAATATTGTGTCATTAGTATAGCAGATATCGCTGCGGCTGGAGCGTGATTTTTGGGCGGCAGGATAATGAAGGAGTATTGTAGTGGACAAACCAGCGACTTTTTCGTATAATGGCACACAGCACTGCTATGTGTGCTTGCACGGCCTCATCGTCTAACGGTTAGGACACCAGGTTTTCATCCTGGCAATCCGGGTTCGATTCCCGGTGAGGTCACCAATATAGCATGTTATGATACCTTGCCTCGGCGAGGTGTTTTTATTTGCGTGTTGTTTTGAGGTGTGCAGTAAGATCCTAGGTCTCATCACCATCGTGCATAACGGACTGACAGAACAATCAACATAGAGATGGTGACACACTAGGCAAAGATTAGCAGTATTATCACTCTTGGCTAGAGTTATACTCGCTGTGATGGGCTTGCCATGCGAGGGGAGTTATTCCAATACGCTTGTTCGCTATTGCATTCTACATAAAATGTAGTATAATCACCACATGAGAACAGAGAGAGAGCAACAGAAGTAACACACCGCACCCTGCTGAGTATGCAGCGCGGCAGGATAGACTGAAGCGGTCGCTGGAGCTTATCTATACAGTAGCCGAGAGTACGCAGGCGCAAGATATGCTTGGTGTTCTTGCTGTACGCCTAGTGGAGGCGATAGACTATGTGCGATTTCCAATGATTAACCACGATGGCTCTATACAAGAGATTTATCGGTGGGTACAAAAGCCAGTTATTCCGTTAGTGGCGCTGCGCCCTGGTCAAGAAGTGCAGCTATCGATGGTAGGTATTACCGATCGACAGTACTTTGGGGCTAAAGAGCAAAATAATATTCATCCGATAGCACAAAATCAGATCACTCGCCACTTTTATAATGGAAAGACATCTGCAGCAAAACATAATGAAAAATTTAGTATAAGCAAGGGTGCTAGTGGATCGACGTATACAAAACGATTCCCAATATTCATTGATCATCGTAAGAAAGGTAGTCCTGAGGTTGGAGCTGTGTTTGGTCAGCCTAGTGTAGCAGTCGATTATACTAGTGACAGTAACCCCGAAGATATATTATCTCATGAGCTAACTCATGCACTAGATATACTTGATGACCCAGTATGGCTCATGCAGCGTAACGAACCAAGAGAGAAACATACGTTAAGAAGAGAGTTACGAGGCTACGCCGTTGGTGCTCGAATTAGTCTATTAATTGCACAACGTCAAGGATTGAATATCATTGACGATGAGGAGTACTTTCGCAGCGTAGGTTTGTCTCACCACATTGAGAGAATACGAAACAGAATTAATGGCCCGATTGATTCCCCAAATGCTTTTGATCCAAACGACGAGATCATGCAGACACTAGATAGGGATGGGCTAAGCCGTATGTGGGATAAGAACAAGCGTAACGTTAAAAACGTTAGCTCTTCTTCATCCCCGCAATAATCTCCAGCAATCGCCGTGGGGTGATCTCGGC